>NZ_CP046457.1:1422695-1735390 GCF_009734445.1 Candidatus Syntrophocurvum alkaliphilum | reverse complement strand
ACTTTCATATTCAAAGGTAATGGGAACCTGGGCATTTTTAAAAAAAATACCCCTTTATAATAAGATGGGAAGAATTACTGGAGGAGAAATGGATCAAAAAGGATATTACATTGTTGCTGTATGTGTAGACTCTAATTATCAAGGAACAGGAATTGGTAGAAAACTAATTGAGGCATTACATGAAAATATAATATATCTTCATATAAATATAAATAATCAAAAAGCCTATGATTTTTATAAGAGGTTAGGGTTTAACTCGAAAAACAAACAATTTATAACACATAAAGGTAAAAAATATGGCACTTTTTTAATGGAAAGAAAGTAGAGAGCAAGGTAGATTTATAAAGTGCCCATTAAATGAAAAAACAGTATCCTATTATTCTAAAAATTATAACTTAGCCCAATGCCTTAATAATATTTAAAATAGCTGGACCTAAAATAATAATAAACATACAAGGGAAAATCATAAAAACTAATGGGAAAAGCATTTTAATAGGTATACGCATAGCTTCTGCTTCAATCCTTTGTTGACGCTTTTCACGAATTAAATCTGACTGAATTCTAAGTAATTTACCTATTCCTACCCCTAAATTATCAGATTGTACTAATGCATTTACAAGTAATTCAAGATCCTCAAGCCCTACTCGCTCTGCCATATCACTTAACGCATCTTTACGAGTTTTTCCTAAGCTCATGTCTCTTAAAACCTGTTGCAATTCCTTGCCTAGTGCTCCTGGATATTTTTCAACTACTTTTGCAAGAGCTTGATCAAAACCAAGTCCGGATTCAATACTTATCACCAAAAGGTCTACTACATCAGGCAATTGTTGTTGAATTTCTTGCTGTCTTTTAGTTACTAAAATACTTAAAATAAACCAAGGTATATAAAATGCTAAAATAACCATTATTAGTATTAGCAAAATAGATTGAATACCTACTAAGCTCCATGTAATTATGAATGTTGTGAAACCTGAAATAATTTGTAATCCTAAAAAGTCGCTAGCTTTCATATTTTGTGGATTACCAGCTTTTTCTAGTTTTTCACTTATTTCTTCTTTTAATTGATAAGGAGCTATATTATTTATTTTGTTAATAAACTTATTGGCTAACACACCTATTGTTCTGTCTTTTAAAGACATAGACATAAGTTCACTTTCATCAGAAATATGATTATTATCTGAGTAGCCTAAGTTCTTTAAACGAGATAATGCTAAATTACGTTTAAAATTCAAGGCATTAGAGATAGTTATAAATAACAGTATCATTAGAATAAAGACAAAAAATGTAATAATATATGGCAAAGTATTTAAATCAAACATCAATATTCACAATCCTTCTTATGAGTAATATACCTAAAACAAGCATGACAAAACCTATTGTTAGCATAGTAATACCTAATGGCTCAGTAAGCATTATCATACCAAAATCAGGACGGGTTCCAAAAATGAATAGGGCTAGGGCAAATGGTAAAATAGATACTACCCAAGCCGACATCCTGCCTTGAGCAGTAAGAGCCATAATTTTAGCACGCATTTTAATCCTTTTATCAATAGTTTCGGCTATAGTATCTAAAATTTCGGCCAAATTTCCCCCTACTTCACGTTGAACTAAAATCCCAGTAACCAAAAGTTCTATTTCATTACTCTCAATACGCTTTTGCAGATTGAGTAGTGCATCTTCGGGTCTAACTCCTACCTGCATTTCTTTAACAACTTTGCTTAGCTCATGACCTAAAGGCTTTGGAGTTTCCTTACTTACTATATCAATAGCCTGTAATAAGCTATAGCCGGCTCTAAGGGAATTAGCTAAAATAATTACAGCATTTAAAAGCTGTGCTTCAATAGCTGCGATTCTTTTCCTTTTTAAATAGACAATCAATAGCTCAGGTAATAGCCAGCCTAATATTCCTGTGATTATAAAGAAAATAAATTGATTAAAGATTAAAAGACCAAAAAATCCTACAACTACTGCAGATAACAGTTTGAAAAATAATAACTCTTCAACTTTTAATAAAAGCCCGGCTTTTTCTAAGTTTTGCTTTTTATTCTCAAGATAATTACTATTAATAATTAATGTTGTAAAAGATACGAGTTTAGAATGTAATTTTTCCCTTGTGGGAACTGAGCTAGTTTTTTTAGTTGATTCAACTTCCTGTGTGCCTATAGTTAAAAGTAATCGCTTTTTAATGCGATTTTCTTTCCGTGTAAGCAAGCTTTTTAATTGGTAAGCTATGACTATAACCAATAAAAAACTGCTAATACTTATAGCTATCAACAACATTAATTGTTTCTCCCCTCTCTATTAAAAATACTAAGAGGGATATGAACTCCCCTAGCTTCAAGCTTAGAAAGAAATTTAGGGATAACTCCCGTGGTCCTAAAACTCCCAATTATTTTCCCCTTTTCATTTATTCCACTAGGTTCATATAAAAATATATCCTGTAGGGTAATTACATCTCCTTCCATTCCTACAACTTCTGTAATACTAGTAATTTTGCGTGAACCATCCTTTAGTCTTGATTGAAATACTATTAAATCTAAGGCAGACATTATTTGTTCTCGAATAGCCTTAATAGGTAATTCAACTCCTGCCATTAACACCATAGTTTCAAGCCTTGATAATACATCCCGAGCTGAATTGGCATGGGCAGTAGTTAAACACCCATCATGCCCCGTGTTCATAGCCTGAAGCATATCTAAAGCTTCACTACCTCGAACTTCTCCTACCACTAAACGATCAGGTCGCATACGCAATGAATTTATTACTAAATCTCTTATGGTAACCGTGCCTTTACCTTCTATATTAGCTGTTCTAGATTCTAACCGTATTAAGTGCTTTTGTTGCAACTGTAATTCAGCTGCATCCTCGATAGTAATAATTCTTTCAGAACTAGGAATTAAAGAGGATAGCACATTTAAAGTTGTTGTTTTACCACTTGCTGTTCCACCAGCAACTATGGTGTTAAGTTCTCCTTCCATACATGCTTTTAAAAAGAAACCCATATCTTGTGAAAGAGTACTATGATTAATTAAATCTGCTATCATAAACGGACGATTAGAAAATTTCCTTATAGTTAGTACAGGTCCATTAAGAGCAAGTGGGGGTATAATTGCATTTATCCTTGATCCATCAGGTAATCTAGCATCTACCATTGGTGAACTTTCATCAATTCGCCTACCTAAAGGAGAGACAATACGTTCAATTATATGCATTATATGCTGGTTGTCCTTAAACTTAATATCTGTTAATTCAACCTTACCAGAACGTTCTACATAGACATCCATAGCTCCGTTAACCATGATTTCATTTACACTATTATCCCCTAGAAGTGGAGTTATAGGGCCAAAACCAATGATGTCACTTACTACTTCAGTAATCAATCGTTGGTTTTCTGAAGGGTTTAAAGTATAATTCATTTCCTTTAATATATCTTGAGCAAGTTTTCTTACTTGTTGAGAAATATATTTTTCCTTTTCTTGATCATCGTTTTCTTCCCAAAATTCATCCATTACACTATCAGCAAGTTTACCTATTATTTTCTCCTTAGCCAAAGTCCAGTTTTCACGCTTAACAGAAACCAGGGGTCCTAGCTCATTTACTTGATTGTCATCCTGTAAATTAGATCGTTGTTGATTTAAACGCTTTTGTAATAATGACATTTAGACTCACCTACCTTCTAAGCTCTACAAAAGATTTAGATTTATTATCACCTACGAGCTTTGCAGCGAATTCGCGTATTTTTTGTGATGCAGGTATTTTCTTATACTCTAGTATCAAGGGTACTCCTAAATTAACAGCATTAAGGGCCTCCTTTTCACAATTAGGAATGTTACATTGAACATCGACACCTAATTGTTTTTCTAAATCCTTAACATCTAAATAACCATTATTACCAACCTTATTGAATACTACTTTAACTTTAGATTGCATAGATAAACTATTTAAAAGGTCTAGACATTGTTTTAGATTTTGTATAGATGCTAAATCGGGATTTGCCACAATTATAATTTCCTGGGCAAATTCAAGAGCTGGAATAACTGTATCTGAAAAATGGGTTGGGGCATCTATAACAACATAGTTGAAAACCTGTGATACTAGATTTAAAATCTTTTCAATGTGCTCAGCTTCAATAAAGCTAGCATACTCAGGATGGGCTGGAGCAGTTAAAATTTTTATTCCAGAATAATGGTTAATACAAAATTCATCCAAAAATTCTTTATCTAAGTTATTTAATTCATCTATCATATCTTTTATAGTTCGCCTTGCATCCACTCCCGCCATTAATGATAAGTTTCCGGAAAAAAGGTCTAAATCAGCTAAAAGCACCCTATCTTTAGTTAATTGTTGGATAGCAATAGCTAGATTAAGTGAGACCGTACTTTTACCTACACCCCCTTTAGTATTAAAGACTGTAATTACTTTAAATTGGGGTTGAACTTTCTTTTTTATAGAAAACAATTCTCTACGCTTTAAGTCATACTTAGCTACTTGTTGTATAATCTTTAATATTTTTTTGTTTTCAATAGGTAGAGTAATTACATCCTTAGCACCTACTTTAAGTGCATGACGCAGAATTTTTTTATTATCTAAACTGCTCATTAAAATTAAGCTAGAAGAAGTAAACTCTAAAGCAAAGGCTTCTGCAATATCTAATCCTACTTCATCAACAGTTAAGTCTAGGTTAAGAATAATTATTGTAGGTTCATATCGTTCTGCCATAGTAAAAGCAATATCCACATTATCTGTAATACCGACCACAGAAATACCAGTTTGTTGATCTAAATAATCCTTTAAATCGTTTTTTACCATAAAATCTATAAGTAAAATTGTAGCTTTTTCCATTATTTAACCCCCTTCCTTACTGATAGTTGTTAAGTATTCTTCTTACATCACTAAATGTAGTTGGCTTTTGAGTATTATCTTCAATAGGTCTTAAACTAAGCTTTAAATTTCCAGTATTTTCGGCTAAAGTAATAAGTTGAGCATCATCTGGCTTAACAGCAAGAGTAACATTACTAGAGGACATATTATCCTCAACTTTAGTAATCTCTTCACCTACAGCTAAAACCAATATTTCATCTAATAAAGTCACTGTTCTGGTTTCATCATTTTCCGTTCTAACGGTATAAATTATATCTACCTTATATCCAGGCTTTATAAAACCAGCTACTCCACTGGTAGTATTAATATCAATCGTAATTGCTCTCATATCTTCTGGTATTCTAAAAGGCATTTCCCGACTATCATGACTTACTAGCTGTCTACCTAAAATAGCTTGCTCAGGATAAAGATTTACTGCTGCATATTTGTTTACAACATCACTTGTATTAGTTAAAGCTTCAGGGTGGGCATATTGGACTGGTACTGTTACAGTCTCTAACATATCGCTATTAATTCTAGTACCTTCTTCTAATATACGACTAGCTACTACTACTTCAGCTTTCTCCACTGCCTCTGCCGCTTGCAGTGATTCTAAATAGGTATATATTAGTAGACTAGTTATTAACGCTATAACTACAGTAATAATTACCCACACTCTTGGCTTAATATTTTCCATTTTTACCCTCCCTTTCTTATTGAACTAGTCTTACTGATTGGACCATGTATTGAGGAGCGTCAAATAGACTAGGAGAATGAGTAACATCCTCAATGAATACACCAGTTAAAATTTTATCTTTTTTGTCATAGTCAATGATATAAAACTGAGCAAAACCAACAATTTCAATCCAAGTTTTACCATTGTTATCCTCGAAGAAATCACTGACAATGGGTACAATTACAACTCTAGAACAATCTGGGTCGAAATTTTCTTCTTCGTCACAATTACCGCAACAATTAGAGATTCTATCCTCTATACCCCTATCAATAAGACCTGCACTAACACCAGGGTAGGTTTGCACTTCATCACCTACACTTAATGTGCCAGGATAACCATCAGCTAAGTATTCATAAAATTTATTAGGGTTTTCATCTATATCTAAAAACCCGTAGTTGCCGCTTTCACCGTCCCCTGATGTCAAGCTTAACTCATATTCTATACCAGTTTTATATTCTTCTTCTCCTTCTTCTTTTCCCCAAAAGAATGATAAAGGAACCAAACCTCCTGTGTATTGACTTGCACCACCTGAGCTAGCTATAGCCGAAGCTGCAACCTCACTAGAACTTGAACCAAAAATCCTTGCGAAATAAAGTGTAGTATCTATATTAAGGTCTACTTTGACTTCTTTTGTACCATCAGGAAAGGATACTAGTACTTCACCTGTTTCATTGTCATTTAACTTAATCATTGCAGTATAGTTATGTTTATTACGGCTTATAACCGTTATTCCATTATGCTCCATATAATCTATTGCTTTATCAAATGCGTCTTCCTTTTTCTTATTATCATTACCTTGAGATTTTATTAACTCTTTACAACCTGCTAAAGCACTAGCATCTGATATATCTTGCAAATTCATGTGTCTAAAATATAAATTACCTCCATCTATAGCAAGGGCAGAAAAACCAATAAGTACTACCATGGCTAAAGCAGTTAAAATAGTCACTGAACCCTTTTCTTTCTTAATCAATTTTTTCATTTCTATCCTCCTATTCCACTCTCATAACCATTTCGCTGTTTAGTACGAGAATGGTGTTATCTGTTATTAAACCAATAAAAGGGTAAATAATATCCAAATCATATTCGAGACTAACAGTAGCCCATTTATCCTTCTGATTATTGGATTCTTCTTGTTCAAACTCAATTCGTAAATTATTAGGATCAAGTAACACTAAACGACCTTCAATTAAAGAAGTTAAAATCGCAGGGGCTTGGTCCTCTTCCTCAGCAATATTATGCACAGCCGCATATCTAACCGCATCTCTGGCGGTGCTTTGTAGCTCCATATAACTACCAAAAATTCTTCCACATTCTATAATGCCTAAAAGCAGCATTAATAGAATGGGAAGAACTAGTGCCATTTCAACTAAACTTTGTCCAGATTCATTTCTTTTAAATCTTCTCACCATATAACCCCCGTATAAAAGGATAGTATTGTGCCTAAAAATATCGCTATTCCATAAGGAATACCTGTTTTGGGCTGTGACATCTTTGCTCCGGGTACCATAAACAAAAACATATTACTCATCGTTGCTTTAAATTGCCTTTTTAAAATGATGGCTATGATAGACATAATTCCACCTATTAAAGCTGAATAAATAAATGTAGTTAGTACAAAAGCTGTACCATTTATAGCACCTACTGCAGCTAAAAGCTTTACATCTCCAGCACCCATCCCTCCGATAAAGAAGGGGATTAGTAGTAGTGCTATACCAAGGAGCATACCCAGTGCTCCATTACCTAAACCTGGAAAACCATAATAATATGCATTTAAACCCAACCCCAAAATAATGGCTGGGAAAGTTAAAAAATTAGGGATGCGCCGGGTCATATAATCATACCCGGCAGCTATCCCAACCACTAGTAGTGTAAGTGGTGTAAGAATCATGTAAAAACACCTCAGTTATCTAAGTAATTTAGTCACCTTTAAGACCTTTAACTATGTCATCAAATACCGTTCCAACTTCTTCACCAACAGCAGTTAATGCAGTAATGACAGCTATTGCTACCAAAGCTATTATCAGTCCATACTCCACCATTCCTTGTCCTTCTTCTTCTCTAACTAACCTTTTTAAAATTTCCATTAATACACATCTCCTTTAATATTTTTTTTAAGTACTTTTTAACTGAAATAGTCATACATTATTTCAGTACATCTACTTTTATGGCTGAGCGCTCTGACCATTTAAGTAATTGTTTTGTTGAACTTAATATACAACTATCAAAATATAGTCAAATCACTGCAAAATCACAAAACAGTCACAACAATAAAAAAATTTCACATGATGGACGAAAAGCTTCAATTATATATATGCAAACTGCATACAAAAAATGGCAAAATTTTATTTACAAAAAATGGAAATAAAATTACAATGGTGAATAATATTAAAAAAAGTGTTTATGGAGAGAGATTTATGATTGAGCAAGAAACCTTAAAACCTCTAGTTATTAAAACATTAGGAAAATTTGAAATTAGTAGGGGTACACAGGTGTATTCACAGAGTCACACACGATCCTATAAAATGTGGGAGCTGTTAAAATACATACTCACATATCGTGATAGGATTCTTTTACCAGAAGCAATTATGGAGACACTGTGGCCTGAGGAAGAATACACTGATCCAAAACATGCATTGCGCACACTTGTTTATCGTCTACGCACTATCTTAGATATAGAAGAGCCCAAAGAATCTACTTGTATAAAATTTAACCAGGGTGGTTACTGCTGGAACCAAGATTCTAACTACGAGTTAGATACTGAAGTATTTGAAAGATTATTAAATGAAGCTAGTGCAGAAGAAGTTACAAACCCTGCTAATGCAATTTATAAATATACAAAAGCATTAGAATTATATAAGGGTGATTATTTATCAGAAAACTTATATCAAGAATGGGTAATACCAATAAGACACTATTACCTTAGAAGATACCTAGAAAGTTCAAAAAGGTTATTAAACCTGTTAAAAAAAGAAAAACAATACACTAACATTATTGCTATTTGTGAAAAGGCACTAGAAATAGACTATTACGATGAGGGTATTCATTTATTCTTTTTAGATGCTTTGGTAAAAGATGGTAGATTAAAACAAGCAGAACAACATTATCAAAACATGAGTAAAAGCTTTTATAAGGAACTAGGAGTAAAACCCTCTATAGAAATGCAAAACATTAAGGGGCATTTAAATGGTGAAACAAATAATACCGAACTTAGATTATTAGATATAGAAAAAAGGCTAAAGGATAATGAAGAGAGTGAAAAAAGTATAGGAGCTTTTTTATGTGATATAGATATATTTAATTACTTATACAAACTTGAATGTCGACGTGCTGAAAGAAATGAATCTACAGCCATTTTAGCAGCATTATCCTTAACTGATTTAAAATATCAGGGTAGAAATAATGAAAATATGAAAAAAATACTGGAACATTTACAGGAATTATTGGTAACAAATCTTCGGAAAGGTGATATTATTACCTCTTGGAATGATAGACAATGCCTATTGATATTAAATAGTCTGAATGAAGCCCAGGCAGAGAGTGTACTAAAAAGGATAGATAAAAGATTTAAAACCAAATCTAGTAAAGAAGAGGTCTTCCTACGAATTGAAATGAAAAACATCTCTCAAAACACCTTGAATGCATAAATTATGATAAAAAAATAATTGCTTTAAAAAAGCCGTTGTTAACGGCTTTTTTTGTGTTTTTTATTAGATGTGATTTTGTTGTGACTTTTAGATGATTCACCTGTATTTATTCAAATGTAAAGTTCTAAATAGACCACTGCTTACTATTTAGTAAGGATTCTTTATTAAATAGGAAAGGAGGAATATATGAAAGACAAGAGCCTCGAGCAAGAATTCTTCGAAACTACAGGGGGTACTACATTTTTAATTCGGATATACTACAGACAAAATATGAGCTGGCAAGGGGTAATTCAGTGGCTTGATGGGAGAAAAAGTATGCCATTTCGCAGTGAACTAGAAATGATCATGCTTTTACAAGATGCCTTAAATGAAGCTGATACACCAGAAACAGACAATGAATTTAGAAAATGGGATAAGAAAGAATCGTTCTAAGATTAAGAGCTTAGCAGTATGTATGTAAAGTAGTAAAAACGGGGATTAATTAATAAAAAAGAAAAGGAGGGATTGGGTATATTTAGAGGATTGAAAAAAGGAAAATTTCTAGCTATATTTGTTGTTTTTATGATGCTATTTTCAAGTAGTTTTGCTATAGCAGATAACTCAGTAGGAAACAACAAAGGACAAGGTCATGGCCCTGGAGGTGTACATGAATCTTCTAGTGATGCTAGAGGAGCAAGTTCAAACGATAATCCCGGTACTAGCGGATCAAACCCAGGCAAATCACCGGGCATTAGCGGTAACAACTCAGGTGGAGTCTCTGGAAATGGTGAAGCCAGTTCAAGCAATGCACCGGGTCAAAGTAGTTCAGAACCACCAGGGCAAAGTATTGCACCAGGACAAAGTGACTCAGAACCACCTGGTCAAGATAACAATGAAAATGACACAGATTCATCAGATGAAGCTGAATCAACAGCTGTTGAGGATGAAGAATTAAACATGGAAAATACTTGTGATAAAGTAGAATTGCATTCACCACACAGGGGAGCAAATAGTAAAACAGGATTATTACCTAATGATGATAATAAAAAAATTAATGAAAAAAATGATCATGGTGGTCTTGGTGATGAAGGATATGAAGTCGTTTGGCACTTTGTTTTAAATCAACTTAGTATTAATAAAGAGCCATTAACATTAGATGCAGAATTTGAGACTGCGGGTTCGATACAAGTTGAAGGTATTATTGCTGGTAATAATGACCAGGGTGGAGTTCAACATTTTTTTGTAGGTACTTCTAATCTTGATACACTAGAAGATGCATATGTATGTGTACCAGATGGAAAAGGAAAACTAGTTCTTAGCCATATCTGGTATGGAGACAATGGAGACAATGGAGACAATGGAGACAATGGAGACAACGGAGACAATGGAGACAACGGAGACAATGGAGACAATGGAGACAATGGAGACAATGGAGACAATGGAGACAATGGAGACAATGGAGACAATGGAGACAATGGAGACAATGGAGACAATGGAGACAATGGAGACAACGGAGACAATGGAGACAATGGAGACAATGGAGATAATGGAGATAATGGAGATAATGGAGATAATGGAGACAATGGAGACAACGGAGATAATGGCGAGAATGGCAATGACAAATCTGATAACGATACCACTACACCTGGAGGCGGTTCCGGTGGAGGCGGTGGAACAACCATAACACCAGTTGACCCAACACCACCAGGAGTAGAGCCTGATCCAGAGCCTGAAGATGAAGAAGAGAAAATTGAAATACCTCCTGATCCACCAGCTATTGTACCTGATCCTGAAGACGATCCAGTTCCAGAAGATGAACCTATTCCAAAACTTCCTCAAACAGGTGGAAGCTCAGTAGCATTCATTATTGGTTCCTTATTAGCTGGAAGTGGAATGTGGTTTATCAATAGGTCACGTAAAGAGGTTTAATAAAATTCTATGAGTTTTAGAGGTAAAACGTATTTATTTATTGGTGTACTCTTA
The DNA here is from genome assembly GCF_009734445.1 of Candidatus Syntrophocurvum alkaliphilum. Classification (NCBI taxonomy): domain Bacteria; kingdom Bacillati; phylum Bacillota; class Clostridia; order Eubacteriales; family Syntrophomonadaceae; genus Candidatus Syntrophocurvum; species Candidatus Syntrophocurvum alkaliphilum. The sequence continues at coordinate 1,724,185 of NZ_CP046457.1, read as the reverse complement.
TTACTAGTCGGTATTGGATTTATCTTTTCTCCATATATCGATTATCACTATAACAAATTAAGTAGTAGGAACGTAATAGAGGAAGAAAAATTAACTGTTACTAATAACATAGATGAAGAAATTGAAAATGAAAAAGAGATTATACCGGATAAATTAATAGAAGATAAAGGAGTTTTAGAAATTCCCTCTTTAGAATTAAGTGAAAAAATATATTATGGTGTGGAACAGTCGGATTTAGATAGAGGTTTATGTTTTTATCCACAAAGTGGTTACCCGGATAATGGCAATGTTAGTATTGCTGGTCACCGTAATCAATCATTTTTAAATTTACACCAGCTTAATACAGGAGACTCTATAAAACTTTACTATAGAGAAAGAAAATATGTTTACTCTGTAGAAAATGTTTTTGTAACACATAATCGTGATTGGAGTGTTATTGACCCAACACCTAAACCAGCAATAACCTTAACTACTTGTGACCCACTAATAAGACCACCAGGTGGCAGAAATGATCGATTAATTGTTAGAGCATATCTAACTGAAACTAAAAGACCAGTTAAGTAAACTGGTTTTTTAGTTTCTAACATCTTGTGATTGTATACGAACAATTATATTAAAAACAAAAATGATAACAAAACAATACTTATTGAATCAGAAGTTGATAACAATTTATAAATAAGTGGTCTAATTAGAAAGGTTGCTCACAGCTATCCAGCTTAAAACCCAAGTTGTATTAGCACCCGTACATAACCCCCTCACCCACTTAAAATCACCCCTTTAAGGTGATGTGCTTAATGAAAAAACAGCATATAATATTGTAAAATAATTGCTTCGAAATCAAAAATTTACAAGTTATTATAGGATGTTTAAAACTAATGAACCTCTTAAATGATTAGTTTAAATTGAACCCAACTTATTGAGTAGGAGTGATTTGATGTTTAATGAAATTTTGTTAATAGATAAAAATGTATACATTATGGTAGCACTAATAAGTTCAGTAATTCTTGCAAGTATTCTTGTGAAATTAGTACAAGTTGAGATATTAAGGGAAGATAAACCATTAATAATATTAATAGCAATCGGTTTGTCATTAATAGCACTAGCGGTAGTTATAGGAGTTTTTGCTAATATAGCAGCTTCTGACTCAATAGTATATAATATTTTGTTTTATATTTTATTAATACTAGGTACTACTATAATGACAATATTTATACATAAAACTTTAAGTAATCTAATATACCAAGCTAATTATGACTTATTGACAGGTATATATAATAAAAATATTTTATTTAGAATACTGAAAAACAATATATTATCGGCAGAAAAAATAGATAAACCAATTTCTATAGTATTTATGGATATAAACAATTTTAAAAGTGTTAATGATGACTTTGGGCATCAAGCCGGTGATTTGATTTTATATCGTATTGCAAAAGAGATAAAAAAGCATATTAGAAAATCAGATGTTTTTATCAGATATGGTGGAGATGAGTTTATATTAATACTTCCCGATACTAATAAAAAAAATGCAGAACAAATTTCATTACGGTTAGGACAAGAAATAGATAATCTAAAAATAAATCATAAAATAAGCCTAAGTCTAGGTGTGGCAAGCTTTCCTGAAGATGCTAAGCTTGTTGAAGATTTAATTGATATAGCTGATAGTCGAATGTATCAACACAAGCTATCTGTTAAAAACAATATTAAGAAAATATTGTAATAGAGCAAACCTATAGTGTAGTGAATGAAATTTGAGAAATGTTTAAGGGGGGGGGAGATTTATGTTAAAGCAAGAAACTATAAATCCTTTAGTTATTAAAACATTTGGAAAATTTGAAATTAGCAGAGGTACACAGGTGTATTCACAGAGTCATACGCGATCCTATAAAATGTGGGAGCTACTAAAATACATAATCACCTATCGTGACAGGATTCTTTTACCAGAAGCTATTATGGATACATTGTGGCCGGAGGAAGAATACACTGATTCAAAGCATGCATTACGTACACTCGTTTATCGTTTGCGCAATATTTTAGATATGGAAGAACTCAAACAATTTACTTGTATAAAATTTAATCAGGGTGGTTACTGCTGGAACAAAGAGTCTAACTACGAGTTAGATACTGAAGAATTTGAAAGATTGCTAAATGAGGCGAACTCTGAAGAAATAAATAATCCTACTGGTTCAATTCACAAATATACACAAGCATTAGAATTATATAAAGGTGATTACCTAGCAGAAAATTTATATCAAGAATGGGTTATACCAATAAGACATTATTATCTAAGAAGATATTTAGAGGGTTCAAAAAGACTATTAAATTTGTTAAAAAAAGAAAAACAATACACTAACATTATTTCTACTTGTGAAAAGGCGCTGGAAATAGATTATTACGATGAAAGTATCCACTTATTCTTCTTAGATGCCTTAGTAAAAGATGGTAGAATAAAACAAGCAGAACAACATTATCAAAACATGAGTAAAAGCTTTTATAAAGAATTAGGAGTAAAACCTTCTGTTGAAATGCAAAACATTAAGGGGTATTTAAATGGTGAAACAAACAATACCGAACTTAGGTTATTAGATATAGAAAAAAGATTAAATGAAGAGAAAGAAAAAAGCATAGGAGCATTTTTATGTGATATAGATATATTTAACTACTTATACAAACTTGAATGTCGACGTTCTGAAAGAAATGAATCGAAAGCCATATTAGTAGCATTATCTTTAACAGATTTAAAATATCAGGGTAGAAATAATGAAAAAATGAAAGAAATACTTGGATACTTACAGGAATTATTGGTAAAAAATCTTCGAAAAGGTGATACAGTTACTTGTTGGAATGACAGACAGTGCCTGTTAATATTAAATAGCCTAAATGAAAAACAAGCTGAGAATGTATTAAAAAGGATTGATAAAGTTTTTAAAACCAAATCTAGCGAGGAAAAGGTATTTTTACGTATTGAAATGAAAAAAATTACTCAAAGCATCTTGTGAGACAAGGGGTATAGATTATCACTACTCTAGAGAAAGCTTGCTTAGTAAACTGAACTAAATTTAAAACTTTTTATGTGGCTACTTTACATAGTTTAATGTAATATGCGCAGGAAAATTTTGTCAATAGCGAATAAGACTTATGCTATTTAAAAATATAGGATGTAATTTGTTATAGGTCATTAGATTTTTAGTTAACAAATTTATTGAAAATCATTTTATTATCCCAATTAACCTCTAGTGGCAAACCTCTAGGCCCCTGATAGCTTAATTGCAAAGGTAGGTCATGATAGTTTTGTGCAATGTGACTAGGATAAGGTATAGAGCCAAAGTATTTCATACCTTTATTAGGACTATCAAATGTTGGATCAGCTGGTAGCCATCCTTTATCTTCTGTATAAAATTCAGCCCAACTATGACGATATTGGTTAAGTGATAGTGCTTCATTGGCACTTTTATTCCAGGTTTCACCATTTGCTTTAGGGTCAGCGAATCCATTTACTATTCGTGCAGGGATTTCAGATGCTCTACAAAGTGCCACAAAAAGAGAAGCATATTCTTCACAAACCCCTTCTTGAGTAACAAATGCACTTAATGCCCCTTTGTTTCTATAGGGTGATTGCAGGTCATAATTAATATTATCTCGTACAAAAGCGTATATTGATTTTGCTTTTTCATAATCGTTATCTAGGTTATTAGTTAGTGCTTGAGCTTGTTTAATAATATCTGGATGGTCACTTTCGATTTTATTAGCAGGTTCAAGATATTCTAGTATGTCCTCCTCGACTATTCCATTATTTTTACTGTGAATATTAATCACATTTTCTATAACTAAAGTTTTAGTTTGTTTAGGTTCTAAAGAATCAAATGAAAAAGTAGCTACTCTAGCATGATACTGCTTTTCACCAATTTGAGTAGGTTTTTTAGAAAACTCTTCTTTTAAAAGCTCTTGAAATGAATCATCTATTCCTAATAGTGAGAGATTAACTTTTACATTATTTATAGTGTTATTACTGTTGTTTTTTATATCAATTTTAGTTTGGAGGGTAAAAACATCGTCTGCTAAGTTAGCTTGTTCTATTGTTTTATTAGAATCATACCCTGGTACCACTGCGTAGACATTTGTAGATATGGTAAAAAGTAGTGCTATGATTAATGCAATTATTTTTATAAATATAAAACGTTTAAACACAAAAAAACTCCCCTTTCGGTAGCTGGCTGCCATTTTACAGGCCCTCTAGCTTTGCGTCCCATCATTTCTGATGGTTTGCCTTTATCGGTGAAAAGTTTTAATTACACCATATATTAAATTTTTAGATTCTTAATTTATTATAGCATTAAATTGCCATAAAGTGACATTAAGTTTAAGGGCAAGGGGACATTTATATTCTTTTTTGAGAATAATAAATATTGATAAGTTCTTGTCTATTTGATACTTCAACTTTTCTATAGATATTTCGTAAATGAGTTTTTACAGTATTGTTACTTATGTTTAAAGAATTACATATGTTGGGGTTATTATATCCCTTTAATAATAAGTCTAATACTTCGTGTTCGCGTGCGGTCAACCCATATTCAGAAAAAACGTTGGTAGGATCAGCTATATTATCAGAAGTTGCTCCTGATTCAGCTAAAGAAATAATGTCATCAGAACTATCTTGATTTGTGTTAACTATAGAAAAAAGATTTGTAAATAGGGGTGCTGATACAAACATCAAAATTGCGGCTAATATGGACAGGGTGTTAATTTGTTGAATAACATTAGTTACATATAAAGTTATACCTTGATGAAAGAAAGAACTGCCAAACATAGATAAAGTAATTATAAAGAAGCCAAAAGCAAACACTTGACGTTTATTTGCAGTTGTTTTAGCAATATAACAAAGGATCATCCAAACAAAAAAATCAAAAACAGCAAATCCCATTTGAAAAAACAAAAACGAAATTAGAATACTTCCTCCACTTAAAAAAGGTACTAGCAAAAAGCCAATGCCTAATAGTGGTAATGCAAGATTATGGGAATAGCGAAGATAAGTGAATTCATCCTTAAATATACTTACAACAGCAATAAATATTACTACACAATATATTATACTACTATACCAAAATAGTTGTTGTTTAGGTAAATTCGGCAATAGGCTCAAAATGTTATACATTAGCCCACCAACAAAGTAAAATAAAAAGAACATAATAGCTAAACGGATGAAAGATATCTTACCTAATTTAGTATAGTCTTCATTATCAACTATTTTATTTATGTTAGTATTACTCATCCCTTTAATTAGATAATAGGTAGCAAACAAAGGTAAAAGTGAAGTTATAAGAATAGCTAGGTTTAAATGTATAAAAGATATTCCCAAATAAACCAAAGTTGCAATAGCCAAACATATTCCATAATATAATCCAGCATGTTTTATACTATATTGGCTATATAAATCACCGTAAAATATTAGAATTATTGCAGAACCAATGCCGCCTAAAATAGCTGCTAAATATAGTGTGTATAGGCTTAAAACTGTACTAAAAGCAACTCCAACAATAAGCAATGTAGAGCACACCATTAAAATCATGCCACAAAAAATTATTGAGTTATTATTAAACTTTTTTAAATAATCCTCATTAGCCAAAACCAAATATGTAATGGCATTTAAAAACAAAAATAATAGCATAACTATATTGATTTGATATGAATCAGTTGTTAATAAAAGCTTATATAAAAATGGACCATTTAAAAAAGTTACCCATAGCCAACCAGCCCAAAACCCAAGTCCTATAGGCCAACTTTGCATAACCCTCACCTACTAAAAATCACCCCTTAAGGGTGATGTCTTAAATATAATTATAGCATATAATTTTATAACTAATTAGCCTTTTGTCTTAGGAACAAGGGGCGTTCAAACATGTGAAAGCTATTGTTGTTTCTCGCACTGTCTGACGTTTCCCCTGTCCTTAATTTGTCCATCTATCTATGACTACACAAGCAGATAAATCACCTGTTACATTAATTGCTGTTCTACACATATCTAATATCCTGTCTACACCTAGAATAAGTGCAATTCCTTCTACCGGAATACCTGCTGAGTTTAAAACCATGGCTAAAATGATTATACCCACTCCGGGGGTTGCAGGTGAACCAATTGAAGCTCCTACCGTTGTCACAACAATTAATATTAAGGCTGCTATACTCAGCTCTACTTGATACACCTGAGCTAAAAAAATAGTCGCTACTCCCTGATAAAGTGCAGTTCCACTCATGTTGATAGTAGCACCTAAGGGTACTAAAAATTGTGCTATAGAGGACCGTACCCCTAATTTATCTTCTGCTGTTTGAATTGATAATGGCATTACTGCCGCTGAACTAGAAGTAGAAAAAGCTAATAGTTGTACCTCTCTTTTAGAAGATAATAATGATTTAAATGTTGTTTGAGTAGCTATTTTGGACACTATCAAATAAAGAACTAATAACAATAGTAGTCCAAGTAACACCGTACCCATATAAGCGGCCATTCCTGATAATGCATCAATACCTGTCTTTATTGCAGTATTGGCTATTAAACCAAAAACAGCCAGTGGAGCTATTACCATTGCCCACCTTACCACAACCATACAGACTTCCTGTATCGAACTAAGTAATTCTAGCAACACATTAGACTGATTAGGATTCATAGCTAGGATAGCCAAACCCAAAATAATTGCAAAAAGAACTACCTGAAACATTTCTTTCTCTACCATTGATCCTAATGGGTTACTTGGCAAAACATCTGCTATTACACTTGGAACCTGACCAAACGAAGGAGTTTCTAGCGGTTCCTCAACTTGTGGTGTTTGTGTATGCTCTGTTTCCACCTGTATTGTAGCCATATCCAAATATTCACCTGGCTTTATTACATAAGCTAAAGATATTCCTATTCCTATCGCTATAACAGTAAAAATAACAAAAAATGCTACCGCACGAATTCCAAGCTTTTTTAATTGCTCCATGTTTTCACTTGCAGATAACCCTGTAATAATTGAAGTAAAGACAAGCGGAATAACTATCATTTGAATCATTCCTAAAAATATGTGTCCCGGTAAAGCTAGCCAATTTCCAATTGTTTTCGCCCTATCCTCTCGTACTAAATCAAATTCTGGCCCCAATAAAGTCCCTACTATCAAACCTAAAGCAAGGGCAATTAATATTTTAACCCATAACCTACCATTTATTAGATTTTGCAAATGCTCATTTAGGTTTTTTAGTGGTCTAGGATCTAATGATTCTAGATAACTTTTCATTTTATATGTCTCCTTTTTTATCTTTGCTGAAGCTATTACTTATTCATACATTAATTTTCTCCTTCAATATTAATCACAGTAGGTCCTGCTATATGCTTAATAGTATACAAAAGACAATTACAGAAGACAATTTTGGTTTTTTTATATAAACACCAGAACAGGGGACGGTTCTTTGTTCTGGAACAAAGAACCGTCCCCTGTTCTGGTCTCCTGTTCTGCTTATCTTTCTAGCTCTATTAACCTACCATTAATATCTAATCTGGAAAAATCTAAATTGTCTTTAATCCACTTAAAAGCATCGTTATGGTAGAAAAAAACGTGGGTAGCATCGTTTTTATAGCGCCATTTCCTAAAATCTATATCTTCTGAATATATTTCAGTCATAACAAATATAATACCACCTGGGTTTAATAGAGATCTTAATAGTTTAAATTCTTTTAATGGATTCCTAAAATGTTCAATTACTTCACAGCAAACAATATAATCATATTGCGAGTTTAAAACCTTTGGATTATTCCAAAAAAATGAGTCATATAGTGCTAAGTTAAAGCCTTCATCACTTAGAAGTTTTGTAATAACGGGGCCAGTACCTGCCCCGAAATCAAGTCCTTTAGCTTTGTTGTCAAAGTTTTCTTTAACCGCATTAACAATAGGAGAAACAAATCTTTGATATCCTAAATCATCTACACAGTTATTGTGTTCTTCATAGCGTGCTTTTTCTTGTTCTAAAGAGAGAAAGAATTTGGGGTGTAGTAGTATTGATGCGCACTTTTCACATTTATAGTAATCTTTATTTCTGAAATTATAAAACCAAGAGGTAGGACCACTACATAGACTGCAAACCATAAATAAACAGTATCCTTTCCAGCTTTGTTTAATATTTTCATCAGATAATATTACAATATTAGACTATTATAATCAACTAATGCAAGACAGAGGGAGTTTAAATATGTCCCCCTGTCTCGTTATTCTGTCCGTGGATTATAAATTAAAATTTACTGGACATTCTTTTTCATATTCAACTGCTAGTCTTGGCCATAAATCACTATCTGGATATCTAGTACTAAAAAATCCTAACAAGCTGTCAAAGTCTTCATTACATGTTAGCAGTATTCCTTGGTTTACAAAATAGCCTTCATACCAACCTCTAACTAAATCTGTTAAGTCAATATAAAGAGTTCCGAAAAATCCTGCCTCAACTGTTATTGCACCTACTGGTGTTGGGTCAAAAGTTGGTTGAGTAGCCCAAGTTACAGTGTTTTCATTCCAGTCTTGTTTTACTCTAAGAACATAAAAAACATTATCCGTTTCTGGAACTTCATTTCTATGAATTGGCAGTTCCAACCATGCGCCTTTAATAGAGCTACAAGGTGGTATATAGTTACAAACCAAGCTACATAAATCAAATTGAACTAAGCTTCTGTAAATATCACCTTCTCCTTGGAAGCGATTAGCGTATAAAAACTCCGATTGAATAAAATTTTGATTAGGGAAAAATTCAGCAATATAAACATCCTGGATTGGATGAAAGTAGATTTCGCATGATGAGATATAGTTATTACTCATTTTTTCACCTCCTTACATATTTAACTTATGGAAACCGACCACCATATGTGACAATTATTAGTTTTTAATGTATATATTTACAAAAATATAGTTATAAAAAAGAGTTTTCCCCATAGCTTTTTGGTTTTTATGGTATAATTTGCATGAAATGAAATTTTGAGGGTTTGTTTTATGTTAAATGAATTAGCTGGTAAGGCATTATTTTTTTACTTAGCTTTTCTAAATATAATTACCTTTGTTATATTTGCTTGGGATAAAAACCAAGCAATAGTTGGAGGGTGGCGAATATCCGAAGCCCAGCTTCTTTTTTGCTCTATTATAGGTGGGGCACTAGGTGGGTTAGTTTCTATGCGTATATTTAGACATAAAACTAGACATATTAAATTTTCTCTTTATATGGTATCTATATTCTTTTTTCAGTTGGTTCTACTAGCTTTTACTATAGGTTAGAACAAGGGGGAGCTTCTCTTATCATTTGCAAAAAAGAATAAGAAAAACGTCCCCAAATTCAATAAATAAAGGAAATGCAGCTATTTCTTTATTATTGAGAGAATTTATTTAGTGAGGTACAATTACTTTGAATATATATGTGGGTTGTTGGGCAGGTGAAAACATGAATTATTTAGTTGATGTTATAGGTATAAAAGAAGAAAATTGTACTAATTGTCATCAATGTATATCTGTTTGTCCAATTAAAATATGTAGTGATGGCAGTGGGGATGTAATAAGATTTAATAATAATTTATGTATAGGTTGTGGGCGCTGTATTGAAGTATGTATAAGGAGCCAAGAAGGGCATGCTGAAAAAAGTGCTAGACTACCCATAGATGATGTTGCCCAATTTACAGCTACCTTGAAGAATAAAGAAGAAGTAATAGCATTAGTTGCACCTTCAGCCCAAAGTAATTTTAATTTAAATAAATTAATTACAGCTTTAAAAAAACTAGGAATTAATAAAGTTTATGATGTAGCACTTGGAGCAGAGATTGCAATAGCTTGTTATCATAAAGCAATTAAAAATAATGAAGTGAAATTTCCTATTATAGCACAGCCCTGTCCTGCTGTGGTCAAATATATTGAATTGCAACATCCACGTTTAATAGAGCATTTGGCTCCTATAGGAAGCCCAGTTTATAATCTTTCGGTTTATGTTAAAGCACTTCACCCTGAAGCAAAATTAGCTTTTATTTCTCCCTGTTTAGCTAAGCGAAGGGAGTTTGATGATAGTAAAACTGTTGATTACAATGTAACTTATCAATCCTTAGACAGAATTTTTAAGGATAATAATATCAATATAGAAACTCTAGATGATGGTAAGTTTGATTCTGTTGCTCAGGCAGGAGTTACTACTAAATTTTCTACTCCTGGAGGATTAAAGGAAAGCTATCTATATCATTATCCTGATACACCTGCTAGTGCAATTACTAAGGTTGAGGGACCGATTGTATTTGAAAAATATCTAAGTGATTTAGAAAAGTTAATTATTAAAGGTAGTAATAATGTACCTTTAATAGTTGATGCCCTAGGATGTGAAAAGGGTTGTAATATGGGAGTAGGCTGTATTAATCATGACAAATCAATAGATGAGATTGAACATGCTGTAGCTTTAAGGTCAGAGATGGGTACTAAAGATAATAAGTCTAAACAAGAGCTGCAAGAGTTTTTAACAAATGTAATTAATAAATATGATTTTAGCTATCAGCACTATCATGATTTATCTAATTGTAACAAAATGAAGCTACCGTCTGAAAATGAATTAGAGTCGATTTATAAAAAGATGCACAAACAAAAAGAAGAGAAAAAAGATTTTAGAAATTGTGCTGCTTGTGGCTATAATTCATGTTATCAAATGGCTGTTGCTATATTTAATGGTTTAAATAAGGCTGAAAATTGTCATTTATATCAAGAAAAAGAATTGCGTATTGAACAGGATATATTGTTTAAGCTACACAATGAGCTAACTAATGTATTTGATACTATATCAGATGGAATTATAGTATTAGATAATGAAGGTAAAATTACACGTTATAATCCGGCTGCTAAAAAAGTAATAGGATGTTTAGCTGAGGATCTATTGGGATCACATGTTGGAGATAAAGCATCTATGATTAGTAACCTTTTAGAAACCGGAAAGGAATTTTATGACGTAGAAATTTTAATAGATAGTAAAGCTAGTAAAATCCACGTAACTGGCTCAGGTAAGCCAATATTAGATATTAATAAAAATATAATTGGTGCTACATTAATTATAAGACCGATGACTCAAGTTCAGAAACTAGTAAACAGATTTACTGGTGCACAAGCTAACTTTAATTTTAATTCCATTATTGGTGAGCATGAAAAAATAAAAAAATCTATAGAAATAGCTAAGGTAGCATCAACTAATATGTCTAATGTCCTATTACAAGCAGAAAGTGGGGCAGGTAAGGAAGTATTTGCTCAAGCTATTCATAATGCTAGTCCACGCAGTAATGGGCCATTTGTAGCTGTTAACTGTGCTGCATTGCCAAGAGAGTTAGTTGGAAGTGAACTATTTGGTTATGTTGAAGGTGCTTTTACAGGGGCAAAACGAGGTGGAAGACCAGGTAAATTTGAATTGGCAAACAAAGGAACACTTTTATTAGATGAAATCGGAGATATGCCTCTAGAAAAGCAGGCTATCTTATTACGTGCTATACAAGAAAAGGCGATAACTAGGGTGGGTGGAGACAACCTAATAAATATAGATGTTAGAATAATAGCTGCTACTAATCAAAATTTGCTTAAACTAATAGAACAAGGACGTTTTAGAGCAGATCTATATTATAGACTTAATGTAATACAAATAAATATTCCATCATTAAGAGAAAGATCAAGTGATATAAAAATATTATTTAATCACTTTTTGCAGGAAATGGCTCCTAAATTTAACAGGACTATAAGGCATATAGATCATGAGGTAATAGAAAAAATTGAAGAATATAATTGGCCGGGGAACATTCGCCAATTACAAAATGTAGTAGAAAGAACTCTTTTAGTTGCTAATGATGGTGTTATAACTTTAGGGCATCTTCCTAAAGAAATTTTTACTATTAAAGAACTAGAAAATGAAAACAATAATAGCTCTGAATTTACATTAGATAATTCAGAATCATTATCTAGTAGAAAAGCACGTAAATTAGTGGCATTTGAACAAGAAAAGGAAAAAATAATCAATACGTTAAATTTAAATGCTGGAAATGTTAGTAAAACTGCTACTGAGTTAGGTGTTTCCAGAACTACTCTTTATAGAAAAATGAAAGAATTTAATATTAGAAATTAAAACCCTGATTCTGCTGCAAAAAGTAACTACAAAAACACAAGGCTGAGCAAACATGTTTGCTCAGCCGATTCCATAGTCTAAGTTTAGCTTTTCGCAGTTAAACCAAACCCTATTATGTTAATAACCTAATATGTTACAAAAAGTGTAACAAAAGTGTAACACCGCTTTCTCGAGTTAACACTTTTGTTACACTTATATTACACTTTAACATATTAATCATAAAGAAATTTTGTTATTGAACTTTTTAATTCAATAATTTTTTATTTAAAAACGCTCATGTATGGGCGTTTTTAATTTTTGCTAACATTTTCACTTTCGAATCTTAATTTTTGGCACGGGACTTGCAATTATAATATGGCAAATAAGCAGTGATGAAACATTAAGATTTGAAAGGAGAGGTTTATATATGAATATGTTACAAAAAGAAAGAAAGAGCGGAGAAAGAAAAACTAAAAAAATGACTACTTCGAGTATTGCAGGTAGGCTTCCTGTAAGATGTCCTAGAAACGTAGGAGAAATATATGCTCTAGGTATTAGTTTTCAGTATTGTACAGGTGATATATATCTTGAATTAGCTCCATTAAAACAAAAGCCTGAAAGCAATTTGTACAAAAAGTTAGGTTTTAATCAATTAGATACTAAAAATGAAATTCAAAAACTAAGTGATAACTACTTAAACAATGTATTACGTAAATATTATGAAAATGGCGGTAAAATTATAGAAGATACTATATCCAAAGAGCAAGCTAAACAGATTCAGCCATATTATACAAATATCTTGTTAGAGTTTTTACAAGAGGTGGATGAATTAAAACAACAGGCTTTAAATGGTGCTTTGAGTTTTAGTGAAACAAAGAATCAAATTAATAATAGCAGTGTAAGGGCTTATGAAGCTTTAGCTGATTTATATCCTAGTGTAGAAATGAAAAGAGCATTTGAAGATTTGATGGGAGTTGTTCGAAGATAATGTCTAATAAGTAAAGGACATGGGCAGTAAATAACAACCCATGTCCCTTGTTCACTCTATTAGCGTTCAGTATTACGCATGTATTCGATAATAGTACTAGCTGCTTCTGCTCTAGTTAAAACGTTTTGAGGATAAAAGTTGCTGTCTTGTATGTTTAAATATCCTAATTTGTATGAAAGGGCAGCATATCCTGTGTTTTCGTTGGTAATATTGTTGGCGTCTTTGACATTAAATTTGAAAATATCATGAAAACTTGCTATTTCATTTAAACCTCTTGAATTAACCATTAACTGAGCAGCTGTAATTCTTTTAAAGTCATCATTGGGTGCAGGTAAATTATCTAAATCTATAATATTTCTATTAATAGCAGTTTGATAATAGGGTGCATACCACTCATCATTATATAAATTTAATTCTTTACCTTCACCTGGAGAAGCGCCCATAGCTAAAATTAACATTTTGATAAATTCAGCATTGGTTGCATTTTGGTCAGGGTAAAATTTGTTGTTACTACCACTAATTACACCTAACTGTGTAAGTAACGAAATATCTTGTTCTGCAGGATGGTTCTTTATATCGGTAAACTTAACCAGGTCTTTTTCTTCATAAATTTGACCTGAATTTGTTAATAAATCTTTATTAACTGCATCGATATAAACTGGTTCATTTTTAGAAAGGTGATAATATAAATTTATTTTATTATTATTAGTAGTATTAACATAATTAAGCACTAAAGGGTTTGCCTTTAATATTTTTTTGAAAGCACTTTCTTTATCAATTATGTTACTAGAATCAGGAAAGTTATAATCTGACCAGTTAAAACTATATGAAGTAACTTCACCAGTAACTCGATTAACACTTAGGTTAAAACCATTATTATAAAAGGGTATATCATCAACTAATCTTACATATCGGAAGTTAGCAGTTTGTGATGAATCATCTATCACATTAGTTGTATTATCATTAAGTAATTTTATCTCTTTATTTTTTTGTGGCTGATGGGTTTTTAAAAACTCATCAGCTATTTTTAATGCTTCATCTTTTGAGTAGCGGGGTCTTTGGTTGTCACGATCATGAATATTTTTAGAAAAGGCATATACTTCACCAGTGTTAGCATCAACTGTTGCTGTTACCCTTCCACTTATATCAGTAGCATTTTCGTTGTTACGCCATTGAAAGTGCCAATTTCTTTTGCTAGAGTCCCTATAATCTTCATACATTCTAGTTTGGCTTAATTCGAAACCTTCATGAAGGGGAAAATACTTAAAAGCTTCTTTTATTGCTTCCTCTTGAGGAATAATTCCTTCGATTAATTCAACTTCTTCTAGCTCTAAAGGTGATAAATTACCTTCTGCTGCTTCCTCAACCATACCGTCTAGCTCTCTTTTATCATAATTTCTATATTGATTAGAACCATAAAGTTCACCAGTTTTGGCATCAACCATTTTTTGATTTACATTTCTAATTCCGTAGATTAAAACTACTTTTTCATCAGCATAAGAAGGCTTATAATACATAAGTTCAAATATTTCACTCTCTAAAGCTTCTTTAGCTTGTTCTTTGGTAATTAAGTTATCAGGGGAAACAAAATCTGCATCATAGTTCCAATTGAAATTATAATTAGTTATGTTTCCGGTGGTAGTACAAATGCTTATGGAAGCGCTATTATTAACGTAAGTAATGTCATTTACTATTCTTTCAAAATGAAATGTGTATTGAGACCTAAATCTTAGAGGTCTAGGCTCTATGTTTTTTTCTTCTTTAAACTTTAATTGATCTACCTGATTAGGTATTGCTAGTTTCATGAATTCATAAGCGGTTTCAAATGCCTTTTCTTCAGATACATTTGGTAATAAAGTAGGTGTAGTTTCATCAGTACGGTCATAACTATACATGCGATGAATATTACCGGTTTGTTGATCAACATTTACCCTTATATGCTGATCTTCGCTTTGCCAATTTAATTCCCATTGGCCTCTTTCATTAACTTCATTGTAATTTGACCTAAATTCAGTAGCATCTTCAGGAATATCGATCTTTGTTTTAACTAATTCAATTGCTTCTCTAACAGTAAGCTCTTTATCGGCAAGAGCAATACTCGGAAAAAAAAAGAAAAAGCACACAGTACATGCAATGAGGATTTGATATTTTTTCATTTAATTTTTCACTCCCAACATTATCCTTTACTAGTTTATATGCATAAATGGATGGATCCTTTCACTAAATCAATAAAAATTAAATAATTGATTTCACTGCGAAAAAAGTTAGCTCAGCCTTAAGTTGTAGTTACTTTTTGCAGCAGAATAAAGGATTATATAATTCTATATCTATATGGAATTAAATGTAACAAGCTACAGATTGACTTAAAATCCAAAAAAAAGCAATAAGAAACAGAGATATTTAAAAATAAATTGTTGATTCAATACTTAATACAGTTATTATCTAGAATTAATGATTATGCAAAACAGAATAAATAAACTATGATGTATTAAGTGTTATTTTGTAGAAAATTAACTAAGGAGGAGTTTGTATGATTGGTCTAAGAAAGAAAAAATATCTTAGTTTGTTGCTAGTTATTTTGTTATCTTCAGCCTTATTATTTACGGCCGGCTGTGGAGGACAAGATACAGATGGACAAGCTACGATAACTTTTGGAAATGCAGATTGGGATAGCATTAAAGTTCATAATCATGTAGCCCGTATTATTATTGAAGAAGGGTATAATTACAATACTGACGAAATAAGCGGTTCTAGTGATGCTATTTTCCAAGCATTGACTGATGGCGATGTAGATGTATTTATGGAGAATTGGAGTAATAATCGTATAGACATATATGAAGAAGCACTAGAAAGAGGAGATGTGGTTCAGGCTTCTTTGAATTTTGATGGTTCTTATGAGGGATTATGGGTTCCTACATATATGATTGAAGGGGATCCGGATAGAGGAATAGAACCTATGACTCCAGACTTAAGGACAGTAAAAGATTTAAAGGATTACTGGGAAGTTTTTGAGGATCCAGAAGAGCCGGGCAAAGGCAGAATATACGGATCTATACCTGGTTGGACTACAGATGAAATTTTTAGGGAGAAGCTTGAAAATTATGGTCTGTTAGAATATTACAACTATTTTAGTCCAGGTTCAGATACAGCTTTAGCTACTTCAATGATTACAGCCTATGAAAGAGGATTGCCTTGGGTTGGATATTACTGGGAGCCTACTTGGGTAATAAGTATGCTAGATATGACTTTACTAGAAGATGAGCCTTTTGATCAAGAGCTGTGGGATTCAGGATATCTATGTGAATTACCACCTCAACCTGTATATGTTGACGTTCATCAGGATTTTCCAGAAAGAAAACCCGAAGTAATGGAATTTTTGAAAAATTATGAAACTAGTAGTGAAATGACAGGGGAGGCCCTTTTATATATGCAAGAAAATGATGCAAATGAAAAGGAAGCTGCAATATGGTTCCTCAATGAATACGAAGATCTCTGGACCTCTTGGGTTCCTGCTGAAGTTGCAGACAAGGTAAAACAAGCTCTATAGCAATAATTTTTATTTAGTTAAATAATGTAGAAATAGTTGGTCAGTTATAAGTGGCCAACTATTTCCAATTAAATTATAAACTGGGAGAGGTGAGAGGGTATTAAATTAGGCGTAATTTAATACCAAAAAAATGGAATTTCCCGAATTTTTACGATTTGAACTAGGTATTTATGTAGAAAAATTCATAATGTGGCTAATTTTAGAACACGGAAATAT
Organism: Candidatus Syntrophocurvum alkaliphilum; assembly: GCF_009734445.1. Classification (NCBI taxonomy): domain Bacteria; kingdom Bacillati; phylum Bacillota; class Clostridia; order Eubacteriales; family Syntrophomonadaceae; genus Candidatus Syntrophocurvum; species Candidatus Syntrophocurvum alkaliphilum. Next base: position 1,707,320 of record NZ_CP046457.1, on the reverse strand, counting down.
TTTTGATGCTATAACCTCAGGGGTGCTTTATGTCTTAATTAATATTGAAAAATTTGTTTTAATGGTACCTTGGTGGGTATTTATAGCTCTAGTGTTTATTTTTGGTTGGAGAATAAAAGGATTAGTATCTGCTTTTCTATATGCCGGACTATTTACATTGATAGGATCTTTTGGTTTATGGGAACTATTGATGTTAACTATAGCTATAGTTCTTACAGCAGTTTTAATATCAATTATTTTAGGTATTCCTATCGGTATACTTATGGCTTATAAGGATGGTGTAGAAACTGCTATGAGACCAATACTAGACGCCATGCAGACTATGCCTAGTTTTGTCTATTTGATTCCGGCTATGATGTTATTTGGTATGGGTAAGGTGCCGGCGATTTTTGCTACTATGATTTATGCAATTCCCCCGGTAATTAGGCTAACTAACTTAGGTATCCGCGAGGTATCCAAAGAAATGGTGGAAGCGGCAATATCTTTTGGTTCCTCCCCCTTGCAGCTTTTAACTCGGGTGCAAATACCTCAAGCAATGCCTACTATAATGGCAGGTATTAATCAAACTATTATGATGGCATTAGCTATGGTAGTTATTTGTTCCATGATTGGAGCTGGTGGTTTAGGCTCAGAAGTACTGATTTCCATTAATCGAATAGATATAGCTAGAGGTTTTGAAGCAGGTCTAGCTATAGTAATTTTAGCGATAGTAATAGATAGGCTTACCCAGGGGATAAGCCAAAAAAATCAAACTTCAGAAAATAACTAAGAAAACTTAGGAGAATATAAACATGGAAAAGATAAAGGTTGAAAATTTAACAAAAATATATGGTCCCTCCCCTAAATCAGTATTGAAGCAGTTAAACAAAGGGATATCCAAAGAAAAGATCTTAAAAGACAGAGGGCATACTATAGGGGTGCATAATGCCTCTTTTACCATAGAAGAAGAGGAAACCTTTGTAATCATGGGGCTTTCTGGTAGTGGTAAATCTACATTAATTCGCTGTTTAAATCTGTTGAACAAACCTACAACAGGCAGTATTTATATTGATGGTGAAGATATAACAAAGTACAACAAAGCAAAATTAAAGGAATTAAGACAGAATAAAATGGCTATGGTCTTTCAGAATTTTGGACTATTTACTCACATGACAGTAATGGAAAATGTAGAGTATGGTTTGTCTGTGAAAAAAAACCCTAAGGAAGAAAGACAAAAAGTTGTGCTCGATGTCTTGAAAGTAGTGGGATTAGAAGGTTGGGAATATCATTATCCTCATGAACTAAGTGGTGGTATGCAACAACGAGTAGGCTTAGCTCGAGCTTTAGCCCAAGATCCTAGTATATTGCTAATGGATGAGCCCTTTAGTGCTCTTGATCCACTGATTCGTCGTGATATGCAGCTAGAATTAATTGATTTACAGACTAAATTGCAAAAGACTATAGTTTTTATTACTCATGATATTAATGAAGCATTTAAATTAGGGGATAGGGTAGCGATAATGAAAGATGGGATAATTGAGCAGATAGGTACTCCGGAAGAAATATTAGCAGAACCAGCTAGTGACTATATAAAAGATTTTTTACAGGATATAGACCGCTCTAAAGTTTTGCAAGCTAAAAATATTATGGTAAAACCAAGTGCAATGACTTTTATTAATTCTGGTCCCCGTGTGGCACTGCAGGAAATGAGAGCAAATAATATTTCTAGTATTTTTGTAGTTAATAAAAACAGAGAACTCAAAGGAATAGTTACTGTGGATGATGCTATTGATGCAATCAAGAATAATTATACTTTAGAACAAATTTTAAAACATGATTATTTTACCACAGAACCGGAAGCCTATATTCAAGATCTTATACCACTTGCTACAGACACCAAATATCCTATAGCAGTATTAGATGAAAACAACAGATTTTTAGGAATTATAGTAAGGGTATCTATTCTTTCGGGTTTAACTTAGTCTTTAAAAAAGCAAGGTTACTTTAACAATAAAAAGCGAGATGTTTAATAAATATCTCGCTTTATTAGTTATATAATTTATTATTTACTTTTTCTGCGATAAAAATAAAAAGCTACAGCTGAAAAAATCAAGACAATACTAATTATTTGAACGGTTCTATTACCATGAGAGTGAGAAACAGATTTACCTTCACCTAAAGTTAATGTAGCAAGGTGTCCTACACCATCATTTGCTACAATAGCATATGCATCCAGATCGGTAGAGTAACGGAAATAACCGTTTTCATCAGGATTTCCTATAGTTAGTTCTGTTCCTTTTTCATCAAAAACTGTTACTTCGATATTTTCACTAGTAGTCCCATCATCAAAGTAAACTTTAACTTTACCTTCTTCAATTTCTTCAATAAGCAAACAATGCCCAAAAACTGGGGCGGTTAGTACTGCTAAGCAAAAAAAGCTTAGTAGAAAAATAGTAGTAAGTTTTTTAATATTAATCCGTTTCATTAAATATCAAGCCTCCATTTTTTTATTTATAATTTTTTTTGCTTCTGTAATAGTGCGAGGTGAATAGTCTACCCCTTCAAAAACTTTAACTAATACTGGAATGTCTAAACTAACGCTTTCCATTAGCTTTTTATTTGTTAATAAAGATGATGCGCCTTCAGCAAGTATCTTTCCATTATTTAATATCACTATATGGTCTGCCTAGCTATAGGCAAAGTCTACATCATGTGTGCTTATAAAAACTGTTTTTCCCTGATCATAAACCTGATTTAAAATTGTGGTAAAGCTTTGCATTGAGGCTGGATCAAGACCTGATAATGGCTCATCAAAAATTATTAAGCTTGGATTCATAGCTAATACACCTGCAATAGCAACTCTTTTTTTCTGTCCCCAGCTTAAACGAGAAGGGGATTTTGCTGCTAAATCTTCTATATTTACAAGTTTCATTGCTTTTTGCACCCTTTTTTTTATTGTTTTTTCATCTAAACCTAGGTTTATAGGGCCAAAGGCAATGTCGTTGTAAACACTTGTAGAAAATAATTGATAATCTGGATGATCAAAAACGAAGCCAACTTTTTCGCGTATTTTTCTCAAATTTGATTTATTTACTTCTTCGTTTAAGACCTTTACTTTTCCTTTTTGGGGAATAAATATTCCGCAAAGGTGAAACAACAAAGTAGTTTTTCCACTTCCATTAGATCCTAGTATTGCAACCCTTTTTGCTGAATTAATTTCTAAATTTAAATCTTTGATTCCAATTGTTTGATCAGGATATTTGAAAGTTAACTTATTAATTTCAACGGTTTTCACATGATCCACCACCGTTCTGCACTAAACATTATTATAAGCAAAACTCCTATTATGGAAGAAGTGAGGATGTCTTTTTTACATATCTTTTTAGGATTATCTAAAGGCATAGTACCATTAAAACATCGTGTACTCATAGCCCTATATAGGAGGTCAGATCTATCTATAGCTTTTATAATCATCCCCCCTGAGATTTCTCCATAAACTTGCAATGCATTATTTTGCAGACTAGGTTTAAATAGTCTGGCTTGGAGTGCATTTTTTGTGCTTTTAATTTCACTAATAAAAAGAAGAGTATAACGATATGTTAAAAAAATAATACTTATGAGTGGTGCTGGTACTTTTAATTGGCCTAATGCATGTAAAAATTCTTCTAAGGGCTGTGTAGCAACCATAATTAACATAGCAATAAAAGAACTTAATGCTTTTAAAACAAGTAAGAGGACAAATTCATAGCGATAATGTATTTCACTAATGCCTCCTCCTAGCAAGAGAGGTATTGACATTAAGATAAGAAAAGGAAGTAAAACAGTCACTCTTGTTAGCATAAATTTTATAGTTAAGCCAGAGTATAATGCTAAAAGCAAAAGAAAAACAAGAGATAATAATAGCATTATAGGTGTATTTAAGCTTATTATTCCTAACACTAACAGGAAAAGTGTAACTATTTTAATTCGAATATCCCATAAATGATTATGGAATTCTGAGGTATTTTGACTTGTTAAAATCATTTGTCTCTCTCCAATTTTGTAATTTTTCTTATAACTACATAGCTTCTTTTTGGGTTTCTAATATATCAGGTTTAACTTTATAGAAAAACTGAATTGCAAAACCGGTTACTATACCTTCGATTAAAAGAATAGGTAAATGACCTATAACTAAGATATTTATTACGGAAAATAATCCTTCACCAAAGACCGGGTTGCTTAAAAATAACAGAAGGATTACTAGTATTAATGTTCCTATAACTGCCAAAGACCCAGCTAAAAATCCTATTGCAAAGCGGGATTTAATCTTTATGGTTTTATAAAGCCAATATGCACCTAATGCAGGTATTGAAACTAATAACATATTAGCTCCTAGTGTTGTCAGTCCGCCATGCTGAAACAAGAATAATTGTAGTAATAAGCCTATGAGTACGGCAATACAAGCTTTTTTTCCAAGGAGGATACCGAGTAAACCGCCTAGTAAAAGATGAACAGAACTAGGGCCAACCGGAACACTTATAGATGAAAGAGCAAAAAATGCACCAGTTAAAAGACTAATACGAGGAATATCTTGTTCTTCAATTCCTTTTAATGAGTATCCTACAAGACCAGCGGCTGCAACAGTAGTAGTTACAACAATAGGCAGTGTTAAAACTCCATCACTTAAGTGCAAAGACTTATCCTCCTTTTTTTATTATAGTGCAAATAAAATACCCTGTACCAAAGTAGTACAGGGTATAAATAGCATGTGTTTTCTCCTACCTATACACCGTAGGTACTACTAAGGAGATAGTATTATTAAACAGGTATCCTGACTTAGGTTCATTATTTTTCACGCCTTCCCAGTTAATAAATAACCAGTGGCTTGAGTGAAAAAATTCCCCAATACAGTGGCGGGACCGTGCTGGAATCTCACCAGCTTCCCTGTTTTAAATTTGATATTAAAGTTATCAAATTTTTTATATGCTTAACTTTAGCATGACTATGTTTTGGAAAACAAGAAAAAATTGTCTTATTTTACTGTTATTCCAGTCGAAATTACTTGAAATTTACCATTTTCTATATTTATTATTGAAAGTGAACTCGGTTGTATATAGGTTTCCCACATGTCGTTTTTGGGATCAATATAGTAAAGAAGTGTTTTTATTACTCCTCCGTGAGTAACTATTAATACATTTCCATTATGTTTTTTGCTAATTTCTTCGAGGCTTGTAAAGGCTCGCTCTCTAACTTGAGTAAATGATTCTTTACTTCCTGGTACTACTGTGTTGAGAGTATCTTTAACCCACTCATTAAATTCTTCCTTATAATTATTGTGTACTTCGGTAAAAGTCTTGCCTTCCCAATCTCCAAATGACATTTCTCTAAAACGTGCATCACATTTTACTTGCAGTCTTAAATAGTCTGCTATAATTTCAGCAGTTTCCTTTGTTCTTGAAAGATCGCTACAGTAGATAGCTTCAATTTTTTCTTTTTTATACAAGTATTTACCAACAGTTCTTGCTTGTTCTTTACCAATATCATTAAGGGGAATATCTGTATGTCCTTGATATCGTTGTTCATAATTCCAATTTGTTTCTCCATGCCTTAATAAAAAAACCTTCACTTAAAAATACACCTCATTTGCTCTATTAGCTTTTCATTATATATTCTACTTTTAACTGCAATTCTAAAGTAATAAGGGCTAAGTCCTGGAAAAGAGCTACAATCTCTAATTAGTATACTATTATTTTTTATATGTTGCTGTAGGCTATTTGCTGTTATATTACTATTTAATATTTCTATTAATAAAAAATTAGCAGTTGAAGGATAAACTTTCAATTCTTTTAGATTTTCTAATTGTGTTTGTAAGTATTCTTTTTCCTGTTTTATTAACTTGTGGCTTTTTTCTATATATTCATAATCTTCAATAGAGGCTTTTCCTGCTGCTAGGGCGAGAGTGTTTACGCGCCATGGTGGAAGTATATCTTCCATTAGTGATATAATTTCTTCTGAAGCAATTGCATAACCAAGACGCAATCCAGGTAATGCAAAAAATTTAGTTATTGATCGTAGTATTATTAAATTATCATACTTGTAAACTAAATCTTTCAATGATTCATTTTGCTCTGTAACAAAATCCATAAATGCTTCATCAATTACTAGTATTGCTTGTAGTTTAGCTGCAGTTTGCAAAATGTGAAGCAAGTCTTCTCGTTTAAATACATTTCCGGTGGGATTATTAGGGTTAGCTATGAATATAAGGTCATTTTGTTGGATGTTGCTTATCAAATCACCAATAGGTAATTTGAAATTCTTGTTGTTATCTAATGGGATTCTTATAATTTGAGGATTGTTAATTCCTTTGCCATATGCAGAAAATGATGGTGCTAAAGTAAGGATTCGTCTTTTATAAAATAGGCGACTTATAAGATAGATTAATTCCATACTACCATTACCTAATACAATATTATTAGGATCTATTTCTAAATGCTTTTTTAAGGTAAGTTTAAATTCTTTGCCACTGGGTTCTGGATAGTGTTCAGTTAATCTAAGATAGTTTTGTATAGCTTCTATAGCATAAGTAGGTGGGCCTAAAGGATTAATACTAGCGCTAAAATCAATAATATCATGAACTTTAACCCCTAATTCTTCAGCTGCTTTCCATACATTTCCACCATGTGATAAATTTTTCTCTAAATTATTATTCATAATACAATCTCCATTATAATATATTTATTAATTTTAATTTGGCTGGATATAAACGAGCAGAGACCTCGTAATCCATTTTATTCTTTTTTCAAGTACATTATAATTTAAGAATTATTATTGTGAGTAATAAGAAAACCGTCTCGGTTACTTCACACATAGCCCCATAAGTATCACCCGTATGACCTCCTAATGATTGATTAATCCATAAAGCTATTAATAATGCTAGAGCTAAGGTGATAATAATAATCATTATACCTAGATAACCTGCAGAAAAAATAGTTCCTATTAATAAAATTATTAAAGCTATAATAGGCTTATACCATAAAGTTTTCCCAAATACAGATCCTAGACCAGGTTCCTTGCGAGCATAAGGAAAAATCCAAATAACAAATACTATAGCTGTTCTTCCCATAGCAGGTGCTAAAAGCAAAACCCACCAATATTCTAATAACATTAAGCTGTTTAATGCTGAAAGCTTTAGTAGAAGTATTATTACTAATGCAATTGCTCCCATTGCTCCTACCCGGCTATCGTGCATAATTTCTAGCTTTTGCTTCTGTTCTCGGTGACTTAATAAACCATCAGCACTATCCATAAGTCCATCAAGATGGAGACCGCCAGTGAGTAAGATCCAAATAGTTAGAATAATCATGTGACCTGCTAGGCCTAGAGATAGTGGTTCAGTTAAGAAAATAAGCATACACAAGATACTGCCAATTATAAATCCTACAATTGGGTAAAAATATAGTGAGTTAGCCAGCTCTTTTTCAGTGGCTATTCGTTTTTCTTTAATTGGAATTGTTGTTAAAAAGGTTGTTGCTGATATAAAGCTTTTTAGCATAATTTTTAATATTCCTTTTTAAATTTGTTTTATTTAGTTAATATTCAAGTCCTCGTTTGGCTTGAACACCTATGCGGGCTGGGTGCTTAACCTCTGTTATATTTGAAACCAAATCGGCTTTTTCTATTAATTCTTTTGGTGGGTTTCTCCCAGTTAATATAATATCTAAATTATCTGGTAGCACTTCTAATAGTTTTAAGATATCGTTAAGTGGTATTAAATTTTTATTATAAGCGTTCATTATCTCATCTAAAATTAATAAATCATGTTTGCCGTTAGTAACCGTATCTAAAGTTAGTTGCCATGCCATCTGGGTTTTTTCTATATCAATTGTTTCAGCCTTATCCAATTTAATCCAACATTGTCCACATTTTTGACAATTTAAAAATCCACTTTTTATTACTGCAGCATGTGGACAAGTGCGACCAAACTGAAATACTTCAATCCCTAGTTTTTCAGCTGAAGATAATTCGCCTGTATAGGTGCTGCCTTTTAAGAATTGAATTACTCGGACCCTAAAGTCATGACCTCGTGCTCGAATGGCTACTCCAAATGCAGCGCTGGTTTTACCTTTTCCATTGCCTGTATATATGTGTATCATTTCATCAAACTCCTATAAGATTATGGATAAAAAAAGTAGTGAGTACCCCTAATGTTAGCATTAAAATAGAAATTACTAGCATGATTTTCAAACATTGATTAATATGATTAACCTGTAATATATGATTTCCATTACCAATAACTGGGGAGCTTCTTTCTAATCCATTATAACAACTATTACCACCAAGTTTAATATTTAAAGCTCCTGCTACAGCAGCTTCTGAGAGACCACTGTTAGGGCTTGGGTGTTTTTGACCATCTCTAGATAGAGTATGCCAAACACCAGTCCATCCACCTGGAGTGAATGGTGAAATTAATAGGTATAAAGCAGCAGTTATTCTAGCTGGAATATAGTTGGCTAAATCATCTAACCTAGCTGCAGCCCATCCAAGGTGTAGGTATTTTTCATTTTTATAACCAATCATTGAATCAAGTGTATTTATTGCTTTATATGCCATAGCTAATGGTGGTCCGCCTAAAAAAGCATAGAAAAGTGGAGCGGTTATACCATCAACAGTGTTTTCAGATACACTTTCTACTGTTGCTCGGGTAATATCTTTTTCATCTAAATTATCAGTATCTCTACCCACAATCATTGATAAGGCTTCTCTAGCTTGGGGGAGATTTCCTTTTGATAAGGGTTTAGTTATATTAATTGCGTGTTGATATAGACTTTTTACAGCTAGAGCTTGAGCAAGAATAAAGATACTTATGATAATACCTAGATAATTATGTATCCAAAAAGCTAACCAAATAATTGAGGCAAAAAAGATATAAGTGCCTAAAACAATAACTAAGGTTAAAAGCACCCCACTAACTTTCAATGCTAAAGTATTTTTAGCTACTTTTCTAATGAAAATTTCGCTTTTATTTATGATTTTCCCAATATATATAACTGGATGAGGAATAAATCGAGGATCACCTATTATAAAATCAAGAATAAATGCACATATTATAATTATTTCCATCATTTGGAATCCCCTAAATTCATAATCTCAAAAATTTTATGCATATTCAAGGATTTTTTTAGTGTATTAGCTAGTTGATCAAAATTTTCATCTTCTGAGGATTGACCTAGATCACTTTCATTAAACTGAGAAAGCCCCTTTTGATAACGAATTGAATTGATTAGTGCTAATAAAATATTTGTGTTTTCAAATAAACCATGAACATGGGTTCCAAAAACTTTTCCAGTATTATTAGCTCGTCCATCCATAACCCTAACTTTTTCTCCTGACTGAGAATAAATATGTAGTAGAGGGTTAAGGTTATCTTCTTTTATGTGTCCTTGGTGGATTTCATAGCCAAAAACCTTTTCACCTTTTAAGGATTTAAAAAATCCTTGATTACATTCCATTATGGCTTCAACTTGGTGTACGGTTTTATCTTTTTTATATTCGGTGACATAATTAAATAAGTTTAAACCATCAGTTTCACTAGTTTGTAAATCTTCCTCGAAAGGATCGATTAGTTTATTACCTAGCATTTGATATCCTCCACAAATACCTATGACAAACCGTTCCTGGTTTGATAATTCTATTATTTCTTGATCATAACTATTACTGCGTAAATATTGCATATCCTCAATAGGGCTTTTAGTTCCTGGTATTATTACAGCATCGACATCTCCAATTTTTTCTCCTTCTTTAATAAATCGCACACATAGATCAGGAACTCTAGATAAAGGGTTAAAGTCAGTAAAATTAGAGATGCGTGGTAATTGGATTACAGCTATCTGAACATTACCATTTGGATCTCCTAGAACCCTTTTTTCTTCTAGGCTTACAGAATCCTCTTCATCTATTCCATGATTATGCATATATGGTAGAACCCCTAATACAGGTATACCAGTTCTTGCTTCTAAAAAATCTAAACCTGGCTGTAGTAAAGATAAGTCTCCTCTAAATTTATTAATAATAAAGCCCTTAATTTTGTTTCTTTCTTTTGGTTCAAGTAGCTCTAAAGTTCCAATAAGAGAGGCAAAGACACCACCTCGATCAATATCAGCTATTAATAATACAGGTGCTTCAGCTAATTCAGCGGTTTTCATGTTTACTATATCTTTATCTTTTAAGTTGATCTCTGCAGGGCTACCGGCTCCCTCAATTACCAATACTTCAAATTCGCTTCTTAATTTATTAATACAATCTAAAATCAATGGTTCTGCATTACTTAAGTAAGAACTTCTATATTCTCTTGCAGACAATTGAGCTACTGGTTTGCCTAGTTCAATTATTTCAGCTACCATGTCTTCTTTAGGCTTTAATAGTAAAGGGTTCATTTCTGGTTTTGGTAAAACTCCAGCTGCTATAGCCTGTATACCTTGGGCTCTACCAATTTCGCAACCATCTGGAGTTACAAAAGAGTTTAGAGCCATATTTTGTGCTTTAAATGGAGCTGTTTTAAAACCTTCTTGCTTGAAAAATCTACATAAAGCTGTACATAAAAGGCTTTTACCGACATTAGAAGAGGTACCCTGTAACATAATTGTTTTAGCTCTCATTTTTTTTCCTCCTATTAATTACAATGAATTTCACATATACAATTATTTGCACAAAGATTTAAGAAATATTTTTTCGATATAACTATTGTTATTATTAGTAAAAGTATTACAATAATTGGTACGGGATCTTTCTCTTAATAATAACTGAATAAAGAGAAAGGTGACAGAGTTTTTTTAAAATTTACTTTATTATTATGAGGGGAATGAGGGGTAATGGAGCTGTTAAAAAGTACTTTGTTCAAGATACATAGGGTTAAATCGGATTCAGGAATTAGGGCTAAAGAGCATTTGGACAACCTAACTAAACCTCCAGGAAGCTTAGGGGTTTTAGAAGAGATAATTATCCAATTAGCATCTGTTCAAGAAAATCATAAGCCCAAACTAGGAAAGAAAACGGTCATGATCATGGCTGCTGATCATGGGGTAGTAGAAGAAGGTGTTAGTGCATTTCCACAAGAAGTAACAGCTCAAATGTTACAAAATTTTGCCAATGAAGGTGCAGCAATAAATGTTTTTTCAAAACATGCAGGTTTTGATATAGCTATTGCGGATATAGGTGTTGCAACTGATACATCTATGATTCCTAAAATTAAACAGCATAAAATAGCGTCAGGAACTAAAAACATGACTCGTGAGCCAGCGATGTCTAAAGAGGAAGCTATTGAAGCAATAGAAATTGGAATTAAATTAGTAAATGATGAAATAGATAATGGTTCAACCTTAATAGCAACTGGTGAAATGGGTATTGGGAATACTACTGCTAGTAGTGCTATTTTAGCTTGTGTTAGTGAAAATGACCTAGATGAAATAACAGGTAGAGGTACAGGGGTAAATAATGAAAGCTTTACACTAAAGAAAAACAGCATTAAAAAAGCTATAGAATTAAACAAACCCAATAAATTAGACCCTCTTGATATTGTTAGTAAAGTAGGTGGACTAGAAATAGCTGCTTTAACAGGGGTAATACTTGGAGCTATAGCTCGAAAAACTCCAGTAATAATAGATGGATTTATCTCAAGTGCTGCGGCATTATTAGCGGTACAGTTTAATGCTTACTGTAGGGACTATCTTTTTGCATCTCACCTATCTCAAGAACCTGGTCATAGGGTTATGTTAGATTTTATGGAGCTAAAGCCAATGCTATACTTAGATTTACGCTTAGGAGAAGGAACTGGAGCAGTTCTAGCAACTAATCAACTAGAAGCAGCCATAAAAATAGTCCACGAAATGGCTACATTTGATGAAGCGGGAATAAGTTCTTAGTTTATTAAAAAATATTGTTTCTGCTGCAAAAAGTAACTACAAAAACTTAATAATAAGCTAACTTGTTTATCTAAATCCTTAAGTAGCAAGGCGTGGTGCATAGAACACGTTAAAATATAACTTAGATAATAAGTGCTAAGCCAAAATCAAGATATAGGTAAGGAAACTATAGAAATTGGGTGGAATTGTGAGTAAGCCTCGGGTTTTAATTGCAGGGGTGCAGAGTGGGGTGGGCAAGACTACTCTTACTCTGGGGATTTTAGCAGCTTTAAAAAGAAAAGGCTTAAAGGTACAGCCGTTTAAAGTAGGACCGGATTATATTGATCCGAGTCTGCATTATCATGCTTGTAACCGCAAGTCACATAACCTTGATAGTTGGATGAGTTCTGAAGAAGTAATTAAGCATATATTTTTCAAGGAGATAGCAGATGCCGATATAGCAGTTATAGAAGGGGTTATGGGGCTCTTTGATGGTGCGCGTAATGAGAAAATCAAAGGTAGTAGTGCGGATATTGCTATAAAACTGAACACCCCAGTAATTTTAGTTATAAATGCTAAGGGTATGGCAGCTAGTTGCATAGCATTAATAAAAGGATTTATGGATTATGAACCACGATTAAATTTAAAGGGAGTTATATTAAATCATGCTGGTAGTGATTATCATAAAAAATATCTAAAAACCAGAATAGAAGAAGAATTGGGCATAGTTGTATTAGGATGCCTGAGGGCTAATGAGAAAATAAAGATGCCTGAGCGCTATTTAGGTTTACTTCCAGCAGAAGAAAATAATCAACTGGGGGTATCTATTGATCAAATGGCAAAATTTGTTGAAGAAGAAATTGATTTATCTTCACTACTTAAAATTGCCTCAAATCTAGATCAAATAGATAACCAAGTTTCATTAAAAAAATATCCTTATATACCAGTACGAATAGCAGTAGCAAGAGATGAAGCTTTTACTTTTTATTATCAGGATAACTTGAATTTTTTAGAGGAGTTAGGAGCCAAACTGATTTATTTTAGTCCGATGAGAGATAAACATGTACCATTAGCAGATGGATTGTATTTGGGGGGAGGATTTCCAGAACAATATTTATCCTCATTAGCTAATAATCATAGTATGATTGAATCCGTTGTTAGGGCACATAAGAATTCCTTACCTATTTACGCTGAATGTGGTGGTTACATTTATCTATGTAAAAACATTTTAGACAAAAACAAGAAAAAATGGAATGGAGCAGGAATTATTCCGTATGATGTGGAAATAACTGGTGGAAGAGCTGCGTTGGGTTATGTGACAGCAGAGGCTAGATTTGATTCCATTCTTGGTAAGAAGGGTAATCTTTTAAAGGGACATGAGTTTCATTATTCTCAGATTACAAATTTAAAAGAAGAGAGTTCAGCATATATACAAGTAAACAGAGAAAACAAAAATGAAGGATATATAGATGGCAATTTATTAGGATCTTATTTACATCTACATTTCCGTTCTAATCCAGAGTCAGCAATAAACTATTTAAGGTCTTGCAATAATTGATATGTTAAAAATATTAAAGGTTACAGCACCGGAGGTGTAATATGCGGTTAGGATATACTACTGGAAGTTGTGCTTCGGCTGCGGCAAAAGCGGCGGTTAACTATCTTTTAAATAATGAAGAAAAAAATAAAATAGAAATTGATCTTCCTAATGGTGGCAAACTAGAAATTCCTGTACAAAGCTTCAAATTAGAAAATAATTGGGCTTGTGCAGAAGTTATAAAAGATGCTGGGGATGATCCGGATGTTACAAATGGGATAAGTATTTTAGCTGATGTGCTATTACTTCCCCACGAAGAAATATTAGTTGAAGGTGGAGAAGGAATAGGGGTAGTGACTAAACCTGGTCTATCAGTTGAAGTAGGACAACCTGCTATTACCCCGGTACCACTAAAAATGATTAAAGACAATGTAGGTGAACTTTTACCACCGGGAAAAGGAGCTAAAATAATAATTTCTGCTCCTATTGGAGAAGAAATAGCTAAAAAAACCCTGAATAAACGCTTGGGAATTATGGGAGGTATATCAATTTTAGGAAGATCAGGAATAGTTCGTCCAATGTCTAATGAAGCTTATATTGAATCATTATTACCTCAAATAACACAAGCAAAAGCAATGGGATATAAAACCATAATCCTAACACCTGGAGGAAAAGGTAATAACAAGGCTATTGAAATGGGAGCACCACAAGAAGCAATCGTACAAACTGGAAATTATATAGGGAAAATGATTGATCATTGTGTTGATTTAGAAATAGAAGCTGTTATTCTAATGGGGCATGTAGGGAAGTTAATAAAAGTAGCAGCAGGTATTTTTCAAACTGATAGCAGACTTGCAGATGGCAGAAGAGAAACTTTAGCTGCCCACTTAGCAATGCAAGGAGCTCCTGTATCTTTGATAAAGGAAATAATGAGGCTAAATACTATTGAGGCTTCCTTGGAAATATTAGGAAAACATGGAATGTTAGATGTGTTTCGTACTATAGCTGATACTGCAAGTGAACGTATTCGAGAAAGAACAGGTGATCAACTAAAGGTAGGTACCATTTTATATAATATTAATAGTGATTTAATTGCTTTTAATGAAGAGGCTTTAAATATAGGAAGTGATTTATTTGAGTAACAAAGTAACAATAGTGGGCACAGGTCCAGGTGATATAAGGTATATTACTCCAATGGCACTTGAAAAAATTAAGAATGCTGATGTATTAGTAGGACCTAAAAGACTATTAGATGAACTTGCCACACCACAACAAATTCAAATTTTCTTAAACAAAAATTTAAAAGAAATCACTGAAAATATATATAAGTATCAAAACAACAAAAAAGTAGTAGTAATGGTCAGTGGTGATACTGGATTGTTTAGTTATGCTAACTACTTAAGTAGTTATATAGAAGCTAAATACTTAGAAATAATTCCGGGTATAAGTTCTGTACAGCTTATGTTTGCTCGTTTAAAGCGATCTTGGGAAAATGCACAGATGATTAGTGTGCATGGTAGAAATGATGAAAATTTAGTCCAAAAAATAAAAAGCAATCCAATTTCAGCTGTATTAACAGGTAATCCATGGACAGTTACTGAAATTTCTAAGCATTTATTAAAACATGGAGTGCCAAACTTAGATGTAGCAGTAGGGAAAGATTTATCCTATCCAGAGGAACAGATAATATATTCTAATTTAGAAGAACTTACGAAAGATAGGGCAGATTATAACAATTCTGTAATGGTGATATTTAATGAATAAACATTTATTAGTTCCTGGCATTAGTAATGAATTATTTGAAAAATTAGATGGTGTACCTATAACTAAGGAAGAAATAAGGGTATTAGTTCTTTCTAAACTACAGCTTTTTTCAGAAGCTGTTTTATATGATATAGGTTCAGGTTCAGGTTCTATTGCCATAGAAAGCAAATTAATTGATCCTAAAATAGAAGTTTATGCAGTAGAAAAGAACCCTAATGGAATTAAAGCGATTGAAAAAAACTGCAATAAATTTGGAGTTGACATAAATACAATCCAGGGTAGTGCACCAGATGCCCTATTAGATTTACCTCCTGCAGATAGAATATTTATTGGGGGAAGTGGAGGAAACTTAATCGACATACTTAATCTTTGTGATATAAAGTTAAAACCGGGTGGTCAAATAGTATTAAATTCTGTAACTATGAATACAGGGCCACAGGCTGTTTCATTTTGGCAAGAAAAGAGTTATAAATGGCAGGCAGCAACAGTTAACATTTCAATTACTTCATCAGATAAAAAGGCACTTATTTGGGAGGCTAGAAACCCTGTTACCATTATTACAGCTGAAAAGGAGGAAAGCTAAATTGGATAAGGGCAAGCTCTATGCTATAGGTGTTGGACCTGGGGATCCTGAATTACTAACATTAAAGGCAAAACGGATTTTAGAGGCAGTTGACTATCTTTTTATTCCTGTATCTAGGGAGGACAAAAGAAGTATAGCTTTTTCAATTATTACAAAAGTAGTGAAAAAGGACTGGAAAATTATAGAGGTTCTAGTACCAATGACAAATGACTTGGTTATTTTACAAGAAAGTTGGGATGAAACTGCCAAAAAAATAAGCGAGGTATTAGATCAGGGAAGGGATTGTGCGTATATAACCCTAGGAGACCCTGGGACTTACAGCTCTTTTAGTTATATACATAAATCATTAGTAGCTTTAATGCCTAATTTAAAAGTAGAAATAATTCCTGGTATTACTTCTTATCAAGCTATTTCTGCATGGGTAAATAAACCATTAGTTGAAGGTCAAGAAAATTTAACTATTGTACCAGCAGTACAAAATAGAGAAAAAATATCTACTCAGTTGGATAATTTTGATAATATAGTTTTTTTAAAGGCAGGAAAAAAATATCGGGAAATTGATGAGATACTAAAGCAAAAAGGAATCTCTGCTAGACTTACTTTAGCTAGTAGATTTGGTTTTGAAGATGGGTTTTACACCGAGGACTTAAACGAACTTAATGGTAAGGAATTAGATTACTTGACAAGTTTGTTAGTAAAAAAATGACCAACAGGTATAGAGACACAAGGAAAGGAACAAAGAAGGACGGTTTCTTCCCTTGTGTCTCTGTATAAAGACGTATTTTTAATAATGGGGGAGGGTTATATGATTTATTTTGTAGGAGCAGGTCCTGGAGATCCTGAACTTATTACGGTAAAAGGTAAAAATGCTTTGGAAGCTGCAGACTTAGTAATATACACTGGCTCCTTAATAAATGAAGAGCTTTTAAAGTATTGTCGTAGTGATGCTGAACTAATTAATAGTGCTGGATTGGACCTTGTAGAAATGATTGATTTAATGGAAAAAGCCAATAATGAGGGCAAATATGTTGTGCGCCTACATACTGGTGATCCTAGCTTATATGGGGCTATTGGTGAACAGGCTAATATATTAAGCCAAAAAGACATACCTTTTGAGAATATCCCTGGAGTAAGCTCTTTTTTAGCAGCTGCAGCAAGTGTAAAACGTCAATATACTATACCTGATGGTAGTCAAACTGTGATTATAACACGTATAGAAGGTCGAACACCGGTACCCGAAAAAGAACAATTATCTAAATTAGCTGAGCATCAAGCATCAATGGTCATATTTCTTTCAGTTAGTATGATAGATAACGTAGTAGAAGAGCTCTTGCAAGAATATAAACCAGATACGCCAATAGCGGTAGTAGAAAAAGCATCTTGGCCGGATGAAAGAGTAGTTAAAGGAACATTATCTAATATTGCACAGCTGGTTAAGGAAAACCAAATAACTAAAACAGCTTTAATTTTGGTAGGAGAATTTCTAGAGAAGACTGGTGTATCAAAGCTATACAGTAAGGATTTTGAACATGAATACAGAGCAAGTAAATAACAAAATAACGATATTGTGCTTGAGTGAAAAAGGAGCAAATCTAGGGTTTCAAATTGCTCAAGAATTAGAAAACGCAGATATATATCTACCTAATAGATTGAAACTTATTTATAGAGAATTAGATAATAGTACTAAATTTTTCCATGAATTTAAAGAAACTTTTAGTCAAGCTTTTAAGTCTAGTACTGCTTTGATTTGTATTATGGCTAGTGGAATTGTAGTAAGACACTTAGCACCAATTATAGAATCAAAGCAAAAAGATCCGGCTATTTTAGTTATTGATGAAAAAGGTGAACATATTATAAGTTTACTATCAGGGCATATAGGTGGGGCTAATCACTTAGCAGAGGAAATAGCAAAATTAATAGGGGGTCAAGCCATTATTACAACTTCATCTGATGTGCATAAAAAGCCAGCCTTAGATGTTTTAGGTGTAGAAATGGATGCCTTTATAGAACCTATGTCATTTATAAAGAAATTTTCTCGTTACCTAATTGAGGATGAAACTGTATATATTTATAGTCCATGGGATATAGCAAAAAACTTAAAGAAGGATTTTACTTGGCAGAATTGGTCAATCGAAAACGAAAAAATAAAAGAACCCGCAGTAATAGTAAGCCCTTATATTTTTGAATCTAAAAGTGATGAAATACTTTTAGTTAAACCTCGCAATTTAATAGTAGGGATAGGATTCCGTAAGGGACTTTCGGCAGAAGAAATTCATGATGCTATTGAATCTGTATTTTACAACTTTAATCTAGATTTAAAGTGTATAAAGGCTTTAAGTAGTATTGACTTTAAAACAGAAGAACAAGGACTAAGAAGTGCTGCTAATTTCTTAAACGTGCCGTTGATGTCTGTTTCTAAGGAAGAAATAGCACTTTTAGATGGAAGTTATGAAGCTTCAAAAAGGGTTAAAAATGAAATAGGAGTTGGTGGAGTGTGCGAACCAGCAGCCAAAATATCAGCCGGACAGGGGATAATAGTAGTTCCCAAACAAAAAATGGAGAAAGTAACTATAAGTATAGCAATGGAAAAATCTTGGTGGTGGGATTGGGACCCGGAGATCAAGAATTCTTAGCAGGTAAGACTATAGAAGTTATAAAAATGGCGGATGCAGTTGTAGGTTATAAAAGTTATGTTAAACTTATTGAAAATTTAGTTGAAAATAAAAAAGTAGTTAGTTCTGGCATGAAACAAGAACAAAAAAGAGCCGAGAAAGCAATTGAATTAGCCAATGAAGGTAAAAACGTTGTGGTTGTAAGCAGTGGTGATCCAGGAATTTACGGAATGGCTGGATTATTATTAGAGCTTACTCCACCCAATTTGGAAGTAGAAATAATTCCTGGTATTACGGCAGCATCTGCAGCAGCTTCAATATTAGGAGCACCTCTTATAAATGATTTTGCGGTAGTAAGCTTAAGTGATTTACTTACTCCATGGGAGTTAATTAATAAACGTTTAAATGCTGCAGGACAGGGTGATTTTGCAATAGTTTTATATAACCCACGCAGTCAAGGGCGTAGGGAGCAAATAGAATGGGCTTGTGAAATACTTTTGAAATATAAAGATCCTAAGACTCCAGTAGGCATAGTTCGTAATGCAAAAAGAGGTGAAACAAAAGCAGTTATAACAACATTAGGAAAAATGCTACAAGAAGAAATAGATATGCTAACAACTGTTATTATAGGAAACTCAGACACCAGAATAATAAATGGCAAAATGGTTACAGCAAGAGGATATAAATAATGATTCTGGTATTAGCCGGAACAACTGAAGGGCGAGAAATTTTACTGGAAATAAAAGCACGTGGTTGGCCTTATATTGCATCATTATATAGTGATTATGGAGCTAAAATACTAAGTGAGGTTCATGAAGATAGACTAATAAATGGACCATTAGGAAAAAAAGGTTTAAGTGAACTGGTTATAGAAAAACAAATAAAAGTTATTGTAGATACTACTCATCCATTTGCAACTGAAATAAGCCAAAATGCTATTAATACAGCTAAACAACTAAAGTTACCTTATATTAGACTAGAAAGAAAACAATTTGATATTAAGGAGAGTTCTTTAGTAAAAAAGATACATTCATTAGAAGAAATTAAACCATATTTGTTAAATGAACTCACTGTTTTTAGCACCTTAGGGTCTAATAGTTTACCTGCTTTAATTCCTATAATTAAAAGTAAAAATGCAAAATTATTTATAAGAGTAATCCCCAATTCACAAATATTAAAACAATGTGAAAAATTAGGCCTAAACAAGAATCAAATAATTGCTAAACAGGGACCGTTTAGTATAGAAGATAATATGAAAATGTTTAAACATGTAAACGCAAATCTAATTCTTAGTAAAGAAAGCGGAGTAGAAGGCGGCTTAGACACTAAAATAGCTGCTGCTAAAGCCTTAAAAACTCCTCATTTAATTTTAGCAAGACCTAACATAAATTATCCAATAGCCTACAATTCCTATGAAGATGTAATTAAGTACTTAAGTAACATATATTGACATTGAATTTTGAAGGTGACAGCACCGAAAGGGGAGAGAATTGTGAAAGAAGGAATTATTTTATTAGGGCATGGTAGTCGGAGAAAAGAAGCTAATGAAGAAATAAGACAGATTACTGAACTTTTTAAAAAGAACAACAACGACAAGGTATATGAAACTGCATTTTTATCAAATGCAAAACCCGACATGGAGGAAGCTGCTGATATTTTAGTAAGTAAAGGTATAGAGAAAATAGTTATGATGCCAGTTTTCTTAGTAGAAGGAATACATATCAAAGAAGATATTCCTGAAGTTATTGAAAAATTAAAAAACAAGTATCCAAATATAGAATTTCTTATAGCTAAACACATTGGTCCTCATCCTAGTTTAGTAAATATTGTTCAAGAAAGAATTGATGAAGCGGCAGGAAGCTAAATACAAAAGATGTTAAAGTGGGTGAACTTATGGAAATAATTTGGAATCCTTTTGCAATAGAAAAGAAGAGTATGGAGATAGTTGATGAACTATTAGAAAATGCTCCTGAATTTCCACCAGATCAAAAAGCTATTATAAAAAGAATTGTCCATGCTACTGGAGATCCTGATCTAGTTAACAATATAGTATTTCATCCAGATGCGATCAATGAAGGAATAGAAGCCTTACAAAACAAATCTAATATTTTTGTTGATGTTAATATGCTAAAGGCTGGTATTTCATTAAATGAACTACAAAAATATGGTGGTTCGGTAGTTTGTTCAATTGCTGATGAATATATTAAACAGATTGCCAAAGATTTAAATACCAGTAGAGCTGCGGCAGCTATAAGAAGTCATTCGGGAGAATTAAATGGAGCGATTATAGCTATTGGTAATGCTCCTACTGCATTATTTGAAGTATTGCAAATGGCTGAGGAAGGAATCAAGCCAGCTTTAATTATTGGAACTCCAGTAGGTTTCGTAGGGGCAAAAGAATCAAAAGAAATGTTAATAGAGCAGAATAATATACCATTTATAACCGTTACTGGGACAAGGGGTGGAAGTCCTATAGCTGCTGCTGTTATGAACGCTATTCTGCGTTTAGGAGGAAACAATAATGCATGAAACAATTATGTTTATTGGAGGAAGCAGTAGTGGAAAGAGCAGTTTAGCAGAAAAAAAGACAGCTGAATACGCTCATCAATTAAATATTCCTGTGTATTATATCGCTACAGGTATTCAATGTGATGAAGAATTTTTAAATCGAATAGAAAAACATAAAGCTAGAAGACCAAGTAGTTGGAAAACGATTGAAGAACCCTTAAGCTTATATGAAGTTTTCCATTCTAAAAAGGATGAAGAGGCAATATTCCTACTTGATGGAATAGGTACTTGGGTTACAAACCTAATGTATCATATAGGCTCTATAGAATCATTTGATTGGAATAAAGAGAAAGAAACCCTTTTTTACAATCAACTTAATTTATTTCTTAAGGTTCTCAAACAAATAAAAGGTATTGTTATTATTGTAGCTGATGAAGTAGGGATGGATGTAGTTCCTATAAGTAAAGAAGCAAGAGTATTTAGAGATTTAAATGGAATTACTAATCAACACCTAGCTGATATAGTAGATGATGCATACTTTATAGTAAGTGGTCTTTCTCTTAAACTAAAATAAACAAAATGATGGGGAATACACGGGGAAGGTTTGACTATATCTTATAGTCGAACCTTCCCCGTGTGTTCCTGTTAATATATCTTATTTTTATATTGAAATAACACTAATTGATATGCGATACTAATTAGGAATTAATTGCATGAGGTGAGTCATGAATTATAAAGAGTTATATCGTAGAAAAGTTGTTTCTGTTGAGGAGGCTTTACAAGAGATTAAAAGTCATCATGAAGTTGTTTGTGGATTAGCAGCCTGTGAACCTGTTGCACTTTTAAGTGAATTACATACTATCAAAGACAGGGTGGAGGATGTATCAGTTGTAACGGCCCTTTTAATGGGTAAATATGAATTTTATATGAATCCTGAAATGAAAGGACACTTTTTATTAAACAACTGGTTTTATACTGATGGACCCAGAGAGGCGCACTCTTTAGGTACTGTTTCTTATGTTCCAATGCAATTGCATCAGTTTAGTAGTAAACGCTTGGCTTATAGAAAACCAAATGTTTTCTTAGGCTGTGCTTCACCAATGGATAAACATGGTTATGTATCCTTATCACTAAGTACGGTAATGGAAAAAGATATTATAGAAAATTCCGATTTGGTAATACTAGAAACAAATCCAAATCTTCCAAGAACCTTTGGGGATACACATGTTCATATTTCTGAGATTGATTATATAGTAGAAACTGATAGAAGCATACCAGAATTACCTGCAATGAAAATAGATGAAAAGGACCATATAATTGGTTCATATGTTGCAGACCTTATAGAAGATGGATCTACTATTCAAATAGGTTTAGGTAGTATTCCGGGTGCAGTAGCATTAAGTCTTAGTCACAAAAAGGATTTGGGTGTTCATACTGAGATGTTAACTGATTGTATATTAGATCTATATGAGGCTGGTGCTATAACTAATAGGCGAAAAACCTTATGGAAGGACAAAATTATAACTGGATTAGCACTAGGGAGCCGTCGTTTATATGACTTTTTAGATGATAATATGCTAGTAGAATTTCATCGTTCTAGTGTAGTTAATGATCCTAGAGTTATTGCTAAAAATAACAAAATGGTTTCAATTAATTCAGCTCTCCAAATGGATTTAACCGGTCAATGCTGTGCTGAATCAGTTGGAGCACGGCAGTTTAGTGGAACTGGTGGACATAAAGAGTTTGCTAATGGTTCGCAGGAATCACTAGGAGGAAAGTCAATATTGGCATTCCATTCATCAACTAAAAAGGACACTATTTCTAGGATAGTTCCTTTGTTTGAGGAAGGTACTATAGTTACAACCTCAAGGGTAGATGTAGACTATATAGTTACTGAATATGGAGTAGCCTGTTTAAGGGGTAGGTCAGTACAGGAAAGGGTTAAAGAGTTAATTAATATTGCTCACCCAAATTTTAGAGACTACTTAAGAAGTGAAGCAAAGAGAAAACTAATATGGTAAAGGTTGTCCTTGAGACAGCCTTATTTATTTAAAGGGGGAAAAATTTTTGGTTAAGGTTGCCTGCATTAGATGTGATAATTATGAAGTTGAGCAGGTAAATAATGCTGTTAAAAAAGGGTTTGATTTAATAGGTGGTCACAAAATTTTCTTAGAAGGAGAAAAAATTATATTAAAACCAAACCTGTTAGCCCCTGAGCCTCCAGAAAAATGTGTAACAACTCATCCGTACGTATTTCAAGCAGTTGGTAATGTGCTCAAAGACTGTGGTGTGAAATTAAGTTATGGTGATTCACCTGCTTTAGGAAGTCCTGAAAAAGCAGCTAAAAAAACAGGAATTAAAGCTGTAGCAGATCAATTAGGTATGAAATTAGCTGATTTTGAAAGTGGTAAGGAGTGCTCTTTTTTAGAAGGACAACAAAACAAGATATTCACTATTGCTAATGGAGTTTTAGAAAGCGATGGTTTGGTAAGTATTTCTAAGCTCAAAACTCATGGCCTAACTGCAATGACAGGAGCAATAAAGAACCAGTTTGGCTGTATTCCTGGTTTATTAAAGGGTGAATTTCATGTAAGGCTTCCTCAAGTAAATGAGTTTGCCCGAATGTTAGTAGATCTAAATATGCTATTAAACCCGAGATTATACATAATGGATGGAATTATGGCCATGGAAGGTAATGGTCCTAGGGGTGGGACTCCACGCCCAATGAATGTGATTTTGCTTTCTACTGATCCTGTGGCCTTAGATTCATGTGTTTGTAGATTAATTGGAATACGTCCAGAAGTAAATCCTTTGCTTATATGGGGTGAAAGGCATGGATTAGGAAAATATCGTGCTGAAGAAATTGATATTGTGGGTGATTCTTTAGACGAATTTGTACAAAACAACTTTAATCAGGCAAATAAAAGCATAGCATTTAATTTAACTCAAAGTCGATTGAGAAACCATGTTATTTCTAGACCAGAAATAAAAAATGAGAACTGCATAAAATGTGGAATTTGTATAAAGATGTGTCCAGTAAAACCTTCAGCAGTAGATTGGCAAGAGGAAGAAAAGTCTTTACCCCCTTTATATTATTACGATCGCTGTATCAGATGTTACTGTTGTCAAGAGTTGTGTCCTGAAGGAGCAATAGAATTAAAAATGCCTTTATTGGGTAAAGTTTTTTCAAAGTTTATGAGAAGATAATTAATAGAACAATTTTGATTTTGCTGCAAAAAGTAACTACAACAAACTTAAGGCTGAACAAACATGTTTACCTAAGTCCTTAAGTAGCAAGGTGTGGTGAATGATCGCGGCTAAGTATAAATAATAAATCATTTTAGATAATAAGTGCTAAGCTAAAATGGAGATAAAGATAGTTTAACTGAGTAAAGTAGAATTACCTGATGTTAAGCTTTTTTTATGCCTAATGTTATAAAAAATGGAAGAAGAATGTTTTCATATGTATTTAGTTCCATTACAATAAATATTAAGGATTATAGTTAAATTAAAGCCATTTTGGAAAGCATAAACAGTAGAAATTCTAAATTGTTGAAGGAGGAATATGTATGCTAGATTTTACTTTTCAAAATCCAGCTAAAATTTTATTCGGTAAAGATCAAGTTCCTAAAGTAGGAAAGGAAGTAAAGAAGTTTTCTGAGCGTATATTATTAGTTTATGGTGGAGGAAGTATTAAACGATCAGGACTTTATGATGAGGTTACTCAAATTCTTAAAGAAAATGGTGTGCACTATGAAGAGCTTCCCGGTGTTCAGGCTAATCCACGCATAACTAGTGTAAGAGAAGGTATAAGGCTTTGTAGAGAAAATAATTTAGACTTGGTTTTAGCTGTTGGTGGAGGTAGCACTATTGATTGTGCTAAAGCAATTGCATGTGGATTTTACCATGATGGGGATCCATGGGACTTTTTTATACGCAAAGCTAGAGTGACTAATGCATTACCCATAGGGGTAATTTTAACTTTAGCTGCAACCGGTTCAGAGATGAACGGTAATACAGTAATAAATAATGATGACACTATGGATAAGAAAGGAATAGGTAGTCCTAGGTTAGTGCCTAAGTTTTCAATTCTTGATCCTACATATACCTTTACAGTCCCTGCTAACCAAACTGCTGCTGGTGTAGTAGATATTATAAGTCATATTTTTGAAACATACTTTAGTGCTAATAATGATGCATATTTGCAGGATAGAATGTGTGAAGCAGTGATAAAAACATGTATTCACTATGGCCCCATAGCATTAAAAGAACCTGAAAATTATGAGGCTAGAGCAAATTTAATGTGGGCGAGTACTGTAGCTTTAAATGGCTTATTGAGTACAGGTAAACGAACTGATTGGGCTACTCATATGATAGAACACGAAGTAAGTGCGATTTATGATATGACCCATGGGTTAGGGTTAGCTATTTTAACTCCATATTGGATGGAGTATGTATTAGATGATAGTACTGTAGAAAAACTAGCTGATTATGCTAGAAATGTTTGGGGTGTATCTGGGCAAGATAATTATGAAGTAGCTAGAGAGGGTATTAGAAACACTC
This sequence comes from Candidatus Syntrophocurvum alkaliphilum, assembly GCF_009734445.1. Taxonomy (NCBI): domain Bacteria; kingdom Bacillati; phylum Bacillota; class Clostridia; order Eubacteriales; family Syntrophomonadaceae; genus Candidatus Syntrophocurvum; species Candidatus Syntrophocurvum alkaliphilum. The sequence continues at coordinate 1,681,898 of NZ_CP046457.1, read as the reverse complement.
AGGAATTTTTTAAATCTTTAGGATTATCTACTACGCTTAAAGAAGAGGGTGTAAAGGAAGAGTCTTTAGAAACTATGGCTAAGAAAGCTACTGAATATGGTCCTTTAGGTAATTTCAAAAAACTAGAAACTAGTGATGTATTAGAAATACTCAAAAAAGCCTATGCATAATAGATAAATCTATTTAGGCCAAACAGCTTAAAGTTGTTTGGCCTAAATTTATATAGAGAGTATTGGAGGGGCGTTTATTGAGCTTAAATGAGTTGGTTTTTAGATTTATTGCGGGAGGAGTAGTAATAGTTTTAATAAGTCTTTTGGGTAAAAGTAAGAATGAATTTTTAGCTGGAATAGCAGTTCTTTTTCCTATAGTTACTGTAGTTGGATATTATTTTTTAAGCTTTACATCTGAGCCTCAAATATTACAAAAGCAAGTACAATTTAGTCTGCTTGCCTTACCAGCTGTTTTAGGGTTTTTACTAGCTTTGTATTTTACAATTCATAGGTTACCTATTGTTTATTCTCTTATTGCTGGAATATTAGTGTGGAGTGCTATAGCAGTACCGGCAGCGTTATTAGGTAGTAGGTTTTTGCGTTGATTTTATATATATTTGCTAATTGGAAAGTTATTGTATAACCTTTATGCTTGAAAAGCATAATAAATCATATAATGGGAGGTAGTAATTATGGATTTCATTTTAACTAGACGTAGTATTAGAAAATATACTGATCAACCGGTGTCAGATGAAAAGATTAATTACTTACTAAAAGCGGCAATGAGTGCTCCTTCAGCAGGGAATGGGCAGCCATGGCACTTTATCGTTATAAAAGATAAAGAAAAATTAAATAAAATAATTGATTATCACCAAAATGCGAAAATGTTAACAGAAGCTAGTGTAGCTATATTAGTATGTGCTGACTTAAGTACAAACAAATATGAGGTGGATTATTGGGTACAGGATTGTGCAGCTGCAACTCAAAATATATTACTGGCTGCACATAAAGAAGGATTAGGGGGAGTATGGCTAGGTGTATACCCAAGAAAGGAAAGAGTAAAAGCCTTACAAAAACTATTTAATATGCCTGAACATGCTGTTCCAATTTCATTAGTATCTTTAGGCTATCCAGCAGAAGAAAAAGGCCCATCTGATAGATATGATACCAACAGAGTGCATATAAATACTTGGTGATTTTAATAGATTATAAATCAATTTACTGAAGCTATAGCAAACAATAGATGTCCCAGTAAAGGGGGGATTTGGTGCAAAACAATGACCTTTATGTTATATACGGAGACCAACCAAAAAAAATGATAATGCATTTGCTTGATGATATAAAAGTTGCAGATGAAATACCTAAGGATAGTTTAATTGGAATTAAGCCTAATTTAGTATTGGCCAAACCAGCAACATCTGGAGCAACAACTTCTCCAGAAATAATTGCAGGGACCATAGAATACTTACAGTCAGAAGGATTTAAAAATATAATTATATTAGAAAGCTCATGGATAGGAGATAGTACAGTAAGATCATTTAGAGTTTGTGGATATGAAGATATTGCGCAAAAATATGGAGTGGAGTTAGTAGATCTTAAAAAAGATAGTAGTAATGTTTTTGAAGTAGGGGATATATCTTTTGATGTTTGCAGTAAAATGCTTAAATTAGATTATATGATTAATGTCCCTGTTTTAAAGGGACATTGTCAGACCAACATGACCTGTGCCTTAAAGAACATAAAGGGGTGTATACCGGATAGGGAAAAACGTAGATTCCATACCTTAGGCTTACACAAACCCATTGCATATTTAAATAAAGTTATAGAAACAGACTTGGTAATTGTTGATGGCATAATGGGAGATTTGTGCTATGAAGAAGGTGGAACACCAGTAACGATGAATCGTATTATCATAGGAAAGGATCCTGTATTAGTAGATTCTTTTGTTGCTGAAATAATGGGGTATGAGTTAGAGGATGTCCCTTATATAGAAATTGCTGAGGAAATAGGTGTTGGTATTAGTGACCTTAATAATGCTAATATAACTGAGTACAATAAAGATGAAAAAATAAGAAATATTGATCCACCTAGAAGCATAAAACATTTAACTGAACATATTGAAGAAAAAGAAGCCTGTTCTGCATGCTATGGTAGCCTTGTTCATGCTTTAGATAGATTACATAATCAAGGTTTGTTAAATAAACTCGAAGGCAAAATACATATTGGTCAAGGATTTAAGGATAGTCAATGTGAAGGTTTAGGTGTGGGAAAATGTACAGAAAATTTTAGTAATCATATTAAAGGATGTCCCCCTAAAGCAAGGGATATAATAAAATTTATAAAAAAATAGGAAAATTGTGTTGAATAGAACAATAATTATCTTTTTATTATTTGCATTTACTCTTTATTATTCAATTAAACATTCTTTTTGATTTGCAAAATAAAAAGGAAGCTCTTTTTAAGGCTATGAGCTTCCTGACAATAAATTATAAGGTTATCTTCTGCGTTGTAATTTAGGTTTTTTTACAGATGTTTTTTTCCTAGCTTTAACTTTAGATTTTTTTCCCATTTTTGGTTCAGGTAATGATATAAAATTACATCCTGCCGCACTAAAAGCTATTGTTGCAGGATCTGCTTGTTCATTGAATGCAACATTTACTGAAACTCCTAAACCCCAATTTAAGGCAACTAATGCTGGATCAATACGAATAGTATCAAAATCCTGTTGGGTATGGTGAAAGTCAAATTTTTCAATAAGTGTTTCCCCATCATAAAGATTTACTGCTTTAATATAAACATTTTCTGATTGGGTTTTGAAACGAATAAATACAGCTGCTATTTTTAATTGTTTATTATCCATAATAACTGGACTTGGTATCGCAAATTGAAACCAATTTGTTGTTCCAGGCTGACCCTCAATCAAAGCATAAGCGTTAGTTCGTTGTATACTTAAAAGCCTTTCAGGATACTTAACTTCTAAACTATGCCCATGAATCCATAAGGATGTAGTTTTCATACGTTTAACTCCTTTTCTGGTGTTTTTATTATTAATATGATAATTTTATTAATAATGTTACTGTTTATAGGAGTTTAAATAATAGCACTAATATAAATTCCCTTCAAAACCGCGATTAAACCAGTTCCACAGTTCAACTTCACCTAAGGCAGGGGAATGCACGGTATCTAAATCACGTAATTTTAAAAGTTCCTTGGTTGGACCAGTTACCACCACACCATATACTTCAATACCGTTTTCTTTTACATAATCATATTTTTCAGTTAACCTAAGATCATTAGGATTGCCTCGGTATATTTTCTTGGCTAAATCTTCATTTTCAATTAAAGTTTCTAAAGAACTAAGGAAATACTCTTCTCTAAATTCATCATTTAATGTAAGAGGCTTAGTTTCAACTACTTCTTCTACACCTCCTATATGATTTGTTTGAGAAACTATTTTTTTCTCTCCACCGATAATCATCATATTTCTAGAGTAATCTGGCATACCCCAAGCTCCACGGAATGCAGTTAATGGTTCTGGGTGGTCTTTGTATCTACTTTGACTTTCAATTCCAGTTGATATTGCATACCAGGTTATATCCAAATCATAATCTTCTAGTAGCATTTTAACCTCTTCAATAGTATAGGTTTGTAAAAATGAAACTGACATTTCGGCTACAGTACCTTCAGGTAAGATATCAAGTGCATTCCATATCTCATCTGAATCATAAACAACTTGTTTAGTGTTACTAAGTTTTAAGTTATCAAGCTGTGAATTATTTTGGCTTGTAATTTGGCTTGGATGATAAAAATGCAAGTAATTTTGATATGAATCATCTTTCCAATTCCACTCAGTAGCAATACCTGATAATAATTGATTTATATTTAAGTGTCCGATAATATAAGTTTTCTTACCAATTCTTTTCTCTAAAGCGTATTCACCTTGGGCAACAAAATAGGGCTTTATCTCCACACTACTATGTCCGAAGCCTGCTCTAGAAAAGTGTATATTCATTGGTCTAAAAGTAAGTGGCATATTCACATTTGGAAAAGTAAACTCAGTTAATAAAGCTGCTGTTTGCTGTGCTTTAAATAATCTGCCTTGTTCTCCACCCACATTAAAGTAGAAGCTAGATAAAAAGCTTCCTGCGATATTGAATAGAATAAAAAGCAGGAGTAAAAATACAGTTATACTAAAGCGGTTTTTATATTTTGCCCTACGTAAAATCTTTTTTTGTTTTTTTTCATCTAAAATGTTTTCAGAATTATGGGTATCAATCTTAGGTATTTGTATTTTGTCATCTTCTAGTGACTTATTTAATGATTCCTGACAATTAGTACATATTTCTAAGTGTTCTTCTATTGTCTTTTCCTCTTCTGCGGTTAATTTACCATTAAGATAGTTATTCTTTAACTGCTCAAATTCTTTACAATTCATCTTTCATCACCTCTCTTACTTTTTGCCTTGCTCTAAATAAGGTTGTTTTTACATTAGAAATATTAATATTTAGTATTTTAGAGATATCCTCATACGTAAAGTCATAGTAGTCACGCAACAATATAACTTGTCGGCTTTTTTCGGGTAAGCTATTTATAACTTCAAACCACTTATTAATCTGTTCTTGCTTTAAGTAATGTTCTTCAGGTCCTAAGTCAAAATCTTTATTTAATTTTGCTAAAACTTGTGGGTCTGTTTGTACTTGCCTTTTTTCTTTTCGATACCAGTCAATATACGCGTTATGAGCTACTCTAAAAAGCCATGGCCTAACTTTTTCACCTTGATAAGACTCTAAAAATTCGTATGCCTTTATAAAGGTGTCTTGTACTAAATCTTCTGCAATTTGAGGGTGGCTAGAAAGTTGCAACAGGTAACGATATATTTCATTCATATGGTGTCGATAAACATCTTCTAATGAACCTGCTTTCATTTCCGCCCTCCTTTACTAAAATAACGTTTTAAAAGTAAAAAAGTTACATAACCAAAAAAAAAAATAATTTATATAATTATAATGTTACTACAATTAAGGGAAAGTAAGGGTAAAGAAAAAACTGGTGATTTAGTCTTTAAAAAGTTACTTGTTTCTAATTTTTCTTAATAATTATTAATATTTTGTAAATTAAATAATTAACATGTCACAAAAACAAAAATTTAATATAAAATTATAAATTGGATGATTATTTATTTTAAGATAGAGATGGTTTTAAAGTTATAGAAGGTTGATTTTTTAGGAGGTAGTAATGGATATCTCAATACGCGACGTTTTGTTCGCTTTTGTTGGTGGTTTAGGGCTATTTTTATTTGGTTTAAGATTTATGTCTGAAGCTTTGCAATCTGTTGCCGGGGATAGAATGCGCAGTATTTTAGAGCAAGGTACTAAAAGTCCTATTAGAGGAGTGATAACTGGAGCTATTGTAACTGCTTTAATTCAGAGTAGTAGTGCTACTATTGTTCTTACTGTTGGTCTAGTTAATGCACAGTTACTAACCCTAAGACAGGCAATAGGTGTAATAATGGGGGCTAATATTGGTACTACATTAACCGCTTATTTAATTGGTTTGGATTTAAAAGAGTATGCATTGCCTATAATTTCAATTGGGGTTTTAACATTTCTATTTGCAAAGCAAAAAAGAGCTCAGTTAATTGGACAAGCTATTTTTGGTTTTGGTTTAATCTTTTTTGGTCTAACAATTATGGGAGATGGTATGAGTCCACTTAAAGACTGGGAAATATTTACTAACCTTATGATGAGTATAGATAACAATTCTCTTATAGGTGTTTTCATAGGAATGGTTTTTACATTTGTAGTCCAGAGTAGTAGTGCTACAATAGGGGTTCTGCAAGAATTAGCTTACCAAGGTGCTGTAACCTATCAACAAGCAATACCTATCTTATTTGGAGACAATATAGGTACTACTATTACTGCTTTATTAGCAGCTATTGGTGCAAGTGTTGCAGCGAGAAGAGCAGCAGTAACCCACTTTTTATTTAATTTAACAGGAACCTTAATTTTCCTTCCATTATTTGCTTTAGGGATATTTGAAAAAATGGTGGTATTATTTACCAACTACTTTTTTGCCATTTTACCAGATTCGGTTGGTGTATGGGAAACACTTAACATAAAATTACAGATAGCTCAGACCCATGCAGTTTTTAATCTTAGTAATATGTTAATCCATCTACCACTTGTAACTATTTTAGCTTTAATAGTTACTAAAGTTATCCCAGGTAAAGAAGAAGAAGAAGCATATGAATACAAAACTAAATTTATTGATAAACGATTCTTGAACAATCCTGCAGTTGCATTGGCTCAGGCTACACGTGAAACAGTTCGTATGGGCAAACTTGCAAGAGAAGCCTTTACAAATGCAATTGATTATTTAAAAACGAGAAATAAGGCATTAGTAGTTAAAGGTATGGAATTAGAAGATATTGTTGATGCTTTAGAACGAGATATTACTGATTATGTTGTATTAGCATCTCAAAAGCCTTTATCAAGAGAAGATTCAAATTATGCTTATGTAATATTACAGTCACTTAATCATATTGAGCGTATTGCTGATCTATGTGAAAACATTATTAATCAGTCGGATTATGCAACTAAACACAATGTTGAGTTTTCGGGTGAAGCCAAGGAAGAATTAAACACTATGATAGAGCTTACTAATGAAACCTTAAATTTAACTTTAATAGCTCTTGAAAGACGCGATAAAGCTATGGCAAGGCGTGTTAATCAAAATGAGCAAATTATGGACAAAATGCAAATAGACTATAGAAAAAATCACATAAGAAGACTGAATGAAGGAATATGTAATGGAAATAATGGTGCAGTTTTCTTAGATATATTAGGTAACTTAGAAAGAATTACTGATCATTGTAAAAACATTACTCAATATATTATGGGGGAGGCTTAAATTTATTAATCAAATAAACGAACAAAAGTATTAGATAAAGACAAAATATTTAAGTATTTTCTGGTATATTTCGATATTTATTTATATAAAGAAAGATATTGTAATAATTAAAGTTGTTGTGGAGTGGGAGAAATATGGATAGACCTATTATTTTGGGGATGATTCTTGCAGCTGTAACTCTTTTAGGAGGAATTATGGCTAAAGGTTCAAACCCGGCTGTATTAATTGATCCAGCTGCATTAATAATAATATTTGTTGGTACAATAGCATGTATTTTAAATGCTTTTACCATGAAAGAAATCAAAAGAGTTCCTAAACTTTTTAAAATATTATTTACTGAACAAAAATTATATGAACCTGCAAATATAATACAAATGATTGTAGACTTAGCATATCAAGCTCGTAGAGATGGTTTGTTATCACTTGAAACGCAAATGGCAGAAATAGATGATCCATTTATTAAAAAAGGGCTACAAATGATTGTTGATGGACAAGATGAGCAATTTTTAAGAGACTATATGGAAACAGAGATAGTAATGATGGAGGAAAGACATGCTAGTGGTGCTTTAGTTTTTACCCAAGCTGGTACTTATGCACCTACTTTAGGAGTTTTAGGTGCGGTTATAGGACTTATAGGTGCTTTAGGATCTTTAGATGATGTTGATGCATTAGGTGTATCAATTGCAGCAGCATTTGTTGCAACACTTTTTGGAATATTTACTGGTTATGTATTATGGCATCCATTTGCTAACAAATTGAAACGTAAGTCTCAAGAAGAAATTGTTATTAAGACTATGATTTTAGAAGGATTAATATCTATTCAAAGTGGTAGTAACCCAGTGCAAATTAAAGAAAAAATGATGGTTTTTTTAACTCCTGAACAAAGGCAATTAATGGAGGAAGGTTCAGATATAGATGGTTAAAAGGAAAAAAAAGCATGAAGAACATATGGATGAAAGCTGGTTAATTCCATATGCTGATATGCTAACATTACTTTTGGCATTATTTGTTATACTTTTCGCTATAAGCCAAGTTGATCAAGATAAATTTGATGAAATAAGACGTACTTTAGAAACAGTATTTGTAGGTGGAGCGGGGGTTATGGAAAAAGACATTGGAATTGTTGATGATAGTATAACAGAAATGATTGATGAAGCTGAACCAAGTGATTATGCAAAAGAAGATAGACAGCTACACCAATATAAGGTGCTGCTAGACTATTACTTCAAAGAAAAAGGTATAGATGGTTTTGTTTCTAATGTCGTAACTGAACAGGGGCTTCTAATAACCATTCAAGATGTAGCTTTATTTGAATCGGGGAGGGCAGAATTACACCCTGAAGCTAAGGATGTTCTGAAAGATTTAGCTGATATTTTAACTGAATTAGAAAATCCTATCCAAATAGCAGGACATACTGATAATGTACCTATTAATACAAGGCAATTTCCTTCAAATTGGGAGCTAAGTTTTCATAGAGCAATAAATGTTATGTACTTTATGTTAAATAATGATAAATTAGAAGCAGATAGGTTTTCAATAGTAGCTTACGGAGAGTATAGACCTAGGGAAACAAATGAAACAGCAGAAGGAAGGGCCTTAAATAGGAGAGTAGAACTACTAATTCAAAGAATACATACGCCGTAAATGAATTATAAATTATTAATTTTGATTATGCTACAAAAAGTAACTACAAAAACTTAAGGCTGAGCTAAATTTTAACTTAGAGTTTCCCTACCACTATTAAAAATTACTTGGTACTGCAGTCTTTGCATACACCTTTAAAGTATACGTATTTCTCTTTAATTTTGAAATCCTTAAGTTCATCTGTTGATAGACTTACTGAAAAATCATATATTTCTTCGCAATTGTTACACTTAAAATGCCCGTGAACAGAAGTATCTATATCATATCTAGTTTCATTTTCTTCTATAGTTAGCATTTGTACTAAACCTTTTTCAATAAACAAGTTAAGAGTATTATAGACAGTTGTTTTTGATAGAGTTGGTAATTCTGAAACTAGTTCCTTGTATATTTGGTCAACATTAGGATGTATACGATTGTTTAATAAAAATTCTAATATTTTTATACGCTGATATGAGGGCTTTATACCATAATCAGATAGGTGCTGTCCTAAATATGCATTGTTTGTCATTACTTTAGCCCTCCTTTTTGTATTCATTATAATCTGATAATAGCACCTTTTTGATGTAAATACAACAAACATGAAACTATTACAAATAACATATATAAAAAATTATTTGGTTGTCAAATAATATAAAAAAATAAAATTTTAAATAATTTATAAAAATAAATATTTAGAGGCATTATAATAAAAAAGGTGAACGAGGTGATTATTTGGATTCTAGTAGAGCTAAAGAAATAATAGATTCACCACAGATTATAGATGTATTACATGAAAATAACTTTGTTTGGATTGAAGGAGTAAAAAATAATAAAGCAGAAGTACGATTGTTAAATACTGACGAGAAAATTGTGGTGCCATTAAATGAACTTAATGAAGTCTTAGTAAACTAATAGTAAGATATCATGGGTAGTTTGACTGTGGTGTCTTTTTAAAATAGGTATTGATATTTTCAATACCTATTTTTCTGTTTGCAAAAATTTACTTTGATTATATAACATGTAATTATAATGATGTAAAATTAATTGAAGGGAGTGATACGATGATTGAAGTTATAAATTCACAATTATATAAAATTGAAATACCATTACCAAATAATCCGCTTAAATCTCTTAATTCCTATGTAATAAAATCCAAAGATCGTAATCTTTTAATAGACACTGGTATGAATAGAGAAGAATGTATTACTGCAATGGAACAAGCTTTAGAACAACTTGAAATAGATTTAAATATTACTGATATTTTTATAACTCATTTACATTCAGATCATACTGGACTTGTTCCATATTTGGCTAAAGAAAATTCTAGGGTATATTGTAGTAGAGTAGATGCGGCATATATAAACAGTAGTGGAAACTGGCAGGGTATGCTTGGTTATGCTTTAAAGAATGGTTTTCCTGCTGATGAAGATACTATTTTAAAACATCCTGGTTATAAATATGCACCTGGTAGTAAAATAGACTTTACTATAGTTAAAGAAAAGGATGAAATAATAATTGGTGATTATAAATTTACTTGCATTTCTACACCAGGTCATACTAGAGGACATATGTGCTTATATGAACCATATAAAAAAATTTTAGTCTCTGGTGATCATATACTATATAAAATTACTCCTAATATTTCATTATGGACAGATGAGGATGATCCCTTAAAGGATTACTTAGCCAGCTTAGAAAAAACAAGGAAATTAAATGTTGATTTAGTTCTTCCTGCACATAGAATGATATTTAATGATCTTAATAAAAGAGTTGAGGAACTAAAAGATCATCATAATAAACGACTAAGGGATATTATGGCTGTTATTAAGGATAATACTTTAAATGCTTTTCAGGTAGCATCAAAAATTAATTGGGATTTAAGTTATAGTGATTGGAATGAATTTCCAACACCTCAAAAATGGTTTGCTACTGGCGAGGTCATTTCACATTTAAAATACCTGGAAAATCGTGGAATGGTTAAAAGGAGTTTAGTAAATGATAAGTTAGCTTACATATTAATATAGTTTTGATTCGGCTGCAAAAGTAACTACAAATACTGTGAAACCAGTTTTTAATTATTAAGTAAAAGGTGTTTTTAGCACCTTTTACTTAATTTCGTTAATATCAAATGGAGTTTTTTGATATACAAAGTAATTTAGCCAATTTGTGAACAGAAGACTGCCATGGGCACGCCATCTAACAATAGGATCAAGTTCAGGGTTATCGTCTTTAAAGTAATTTTTTGGTACATGTATATCAAGCCCTTTAGCAATATCTCTTTCATATTCGAGTTTTAATGTAAAAGGATCGTACTCGGCATGTCCGCTAGCAAAAACATATTTTCCATCTTTGCTTGCTACTAAGAATATACCTGCTTCATCAGAGTCACTTAAAATTTCTATTTCATCAATTTGTTCTATTTCATCACGATGCATTTCTGAATATCTAGAATGTGGTAAGTAGAAAACATCATCAAAACCACGTAATAACTCTGATCTAGGGTTTAGAACTCTGTGTTCAAAAACGCCAAAAATTTTGTCTTCTACTACATAGTTATGAACACCGTAATGATAGTATAGTGCAGCTTGTGCAGCCCAGCAAATATGGAAAGTAGAAGTTACATTATACTTTGTGTAATTCATTATTTCTTTTAACTCTTTCCAATAAATCACATCTCCAAAACGCAGCTTTTCTACTGGAGCCCCAGTAATTATCATACCATCATATTTCTTGTTTTTTATTTGATTAAATGTTTTATAGAAATTTTTTAAATGATCTTCAGGTGCATTTTTCGACTCATAAGTTTCAGTAGAAATCAAATCTATTTCTATCTGAACTGGAAAGTTTGATAATACTCTTAATAATTGTGTTTCAGTAACCACTTTAGTTGGCATTAGATTTAATATTGCAATTTGCAGTGGTCTAATATCTTGTTTTATAGCTTGATGTTCATTCATTACAAAAATATTTTCTTTAACTAAAGTTTCAGCTGCTGGGAGATTTTGTGGTATTATAATAGGCATAGTCATTTTCCTTTCTTAACGTAGTACTAAATAAAAATTATCCTACAGCCTTATTTAAGGCTTGTTCAAAATCAGCAATAATATCTTCAATATCCTCGATACCTACTGATACTCTAATTAAGTCTTCGGCTACTCCAGAAGCTTCTTGCTCTGCTTTGGTTAGTTGTCGATGAGTTGTACTAGCTGGATGTATAACTGATGTTCTAGCATCACCTAAATGTACAACTAAAGAAGCTAACTCTACATTACTAATAAACTTTTTGCCCGCTTGGTTCCCACCTTTTATGCCAAAGCTTAACATACCGCTAGCTCCTAATGGCAAATATCTTTTAGCTAATTCATATGATGGATGATTTTTTAGTAGTGGATACCAAACCCATTCTACTTTATCATGATTATTTAAATACTCAGCTAGTTTTAAAGTATTTTCACTATGTTTAGCCATTCTTAATGATAAGGTCTCAGTTCCTAAGTTTAATAAAAATGCGTTGAAGGGACTTAATACAGAACCCATATCTCTTAAAAGTTGTACTCTAGCTTTAACTATATATGCTTGATTACCAAATGTTTCCCAGTATTTTAATCCGTGGTAACTAGGGTCTGGTTCTGATAATTCAGGGAACTTTCCATTATTCCAGTTAAAGTTTCCTCCGTCAACTATTACACCACCTAAACTGGTTGCTTGACCATCTATATATTTAGTTGCGGAATGAACAACAATATTTGCACCATGTTCTAAGGGCCTACATAAATAAGGGGTTGGAAAGGTATTGTCAACAATTAAAGGTACTTTCATTTCTTCAGCAATTTTACTAAACTTTTTAAAATCTAATACATTTAAACGAGGATTACCTATTGTTTCGCCATATAATGCTTTAGTTTCCGGTTTAAAATGCTTTTTTATTTCTTCTGCATCTAAATCAGGGTCAACAAAGGTTACTTCAACTCCAAATTTTTTAAAAGTGGATGCCATAAGAGTATGTGTTCCACCATAAAGTGTTGAAGCAGTAACTATATGTTCTCCAGCTTGGCAAATATTTAAAAGTGCATACATAATTGCAGCTTGACCTGAAGAAGTTGATACTGCACCTACGCCACCTTCTAAAAGAGATATTTTTTCTTCAAAAGCAGATAATGTAGGATTTGCTAGCCTGGTATAGAAAAACCCGTTTTCTTTTAGATCAAATAAGTCAGCTACAAAGTCAGGGTCATCTTGCTTATAGGTTGTACTTTGATAAATTGGAAGTACTCTGGGTTCACCAGCCTTGGGTTGCCATCCTCCTTGGACTGATTTGGTATTAAAGCCCCATTTATCAGACATAAATAAATCCTCCTTATAATTTAAAAAACAAAAAATCACTTCTTGATAAGAAGTGACATCAGTTTATGCTGAAGCCTTCTTATCTTTCAGGATTAATCCTGCAGGAATTAGCACATTACTAGTTTAACTAGCTGTTGCTGGGTGTCATCGGGCCAGTCCCTCAACCACTCTCGATAAGAATCCTTTTGTTCTTATTTAATTTTTACTTGTTTAGTAGTATATAAGATTTTTTTTTAGATGTCACTATATTTATTATTAAATTTATATTGGAAAAATATTAAATGCTAAACTTATGAATTAAATCTATGTCCTATGTAAAAATTAATCAAGATAGGAGTGATAATATGACAGTTGGATCAAAAGTTAAACAAACTTTAGCAAGTGTTAAAAGTGTTCAAGGCACCTTGAAAATTTATGCAGAGCAGACTAAATCAATTGAAGAAAAAGAAGTTTATAAAGAGTCTGTAGATACTATAGATAAAGTTATAAGTGATTTGCAAGATAGAGTAAGATCTTTAGAATATCAAGAACCTGATTATAAAGGCAACTAAAAGGTGAGGTGGATATATGGAACCTTGGATTGAAATCTTATTACGCTCAGTATTAATATTTTTTCTAGCCTTCTTTATATTAAGAATTTTAGGTAAAAGACACCCAGTTCGAACAACTCCATTTTATTTTGTTACCTATGTAGTTATAGCAATATTAGCTGCCTTAATATCTGTAAATATGATCCCGATAGTGCATGGTTTAATAGCTTTAGGAATTTGGTTTGCTTTACCTATAGCCTTAGATTATCTTTCTATTAAAAGCAAAGTTGTACATGATATATTCTACGGACGAGAAACAATACTTATAAAGCAGGGCAAAATTTTAGAAGAAAACCTAATGCGGGTAAGATATTCAGCAGAGGAACTTACACGCGAATTAAGACAAAAAGATATTTTTAACTTAGCGGATATAGAGTTTGCGGTAATGGAAAACACGGGCAATATAAATGTATTATTAAAGGCTAACAAAAAACCTATAACTGCACACGACATGGAACGTAAAGTTGCACCTGAAACTGAACCAGAAACAGTTATCCTTGATGGGAGCATAATAAATGAAGGCCTAACTTCTTTAGGGTTAAATAAGGAATGGATTAAACAACAACTAGAAACATCGGGTGTTTCGCTAGATAATGTTTTTGTTGGCCAAGTAGATACTTCAGGAAACCTATATTTAGATCTTTTTGATGATGCTATAGAGGTAGATCAAACAAATGTAAAAGAATTAGTTTTTGCTAATTTAGAAAACATTCATGCTAATCTAATGTCCTTTTACTTAGAAACCGAAAATGAAGAGGCTAAGAAAATGTATCAAAAAAATGCACAAATTATAGAGCAACTTATAAATAAACTAAGACCTTATTTACTACGTTAGAGGTGAGAGATATATGTCAAATAAACAGCGTAAAAACCTAACTCCTACTCAACAAGAATACCAGGATTTTGCCCAAGAAAGAGAATTAAAAAGACCTGTGCTTAAAAACTGTGTTATTGCATTTTTAGTTGGAGGTATTATTTGCACTATTGGACAAGCATTTCAATATTTTTATATGACACAGTTTGGTTTCTCTCAAATTCAAGCGAGTAACCCTACTGTGGCTAGTTTAATAATTATAGCAGTTTTACTTACTGGACTAGGTGTTTATGACCATATAGCTCAATGGGCTGGAGCCGGCACTGCAGTACCTGTAACAGGGTTTGCTAATTCAATTGCTTCATCCGCAATAGAGCATCGTAGTGAAGGGTTTGTTTTAGGTGTAGGAGGCAATATGTTTAAACTAGCTGGTTCAGTTATCGTCTTTGGGGTTTTTGCTGCTTTTGTTGTAGCACTGATTAAATTAACTATACAAGCGTTAGGTGGGATGTAAGTGTTAACAGGATATCAGTCGTGGGTTTTTGATAACAAACCAATTATTAAAGGAGCAGCAGCTGTTGGGGGACCCTTTGAAGCCAAAGGAAATCTTGCCGATGATTTTGATATACTCCATGATGATATATGGTTAGGACAAGATAGCTTTGAAAAGGCAGAAAAGAAACTTTTGGAACAGGCGTGTGAAAAAGCTCTAGATAAGGCTGGAGTTTCAAAAAATGATGTTCAGTTATTTTTTTCCGGAGACTTAATGAATCAGATAATATCCTCTAGTTTTACTGCACGTACTTTAGCAGTCCCTTATATAGGTGTATTTGGTGCTTGTTCTAGTTCGATGCTAAGTTTATCGTTAGCCGCTACCATGGTAAATTGTGGAGCTGCTAATTATGCATTAGCAGGTACTTCTTCACATAATGGTGCAGCTGAAAAGCAATTTAGATATCCTACCGAATATGGTGCTCAAAAACCACCTACAGCTCAATGGAGTGTTACTGGGGCAGGAGCTGCTTTAGTTAGCCAAGAAGGAGATGGGCCTAAAATAACAACTGCAACAATAGGGAAGGTAGTTGATATGGGCATCTCAGATCCATTTAATATGGGGGGAGCTATGGCACCTGCAGCAGTAGATACTATCCAAGCTCATTTTAGAGATTTAAATAGAGATCATACCTATTATGATTTAATCGTAACTGGTGATTTAGGAAGAGTTGGTTTTAATATTGCTTCTGACTTGTTAAAAAAACATAAAGTTGAACTACCGGATGAGAAATTCAATGATTGTGGATTAATGATATATAGACAAGACCAACCGGTATTTGCGGGCGCAAGTGGCTGTGCATGTTCTGCTACAGTAACTTATGGTCATTTACTAAAACAGATGAAAAAAGGAAAGCTTAAAAAAATCTTAGTAGTTGCAACTGGAGCCCTATTATCACCAATGTCGTATCAACAAAAAGAAAGTATTCCTTGTGTAGCTCATGCAGTAGCAATAGAGGCTTAAGGAGGTCATATAATTTGGAACAATTTGCAATAGCATTTTTAGTAGGAGGAGCAATTTGTGTTATAGGTCAATTACTTATGGATGTAGCAAAACTAACACCTGCACATACTATGGTTACATTAGTTGTAAGTGGTGCAGTTCTTGGAGGGTTTGGGTTATATGAACCCTTAATAGAATTTGCGGGAGCAGGAGCTTCAGTGCCAATTAGTAGTTTTGGTAATTCACTAGTACAAGGCGCCTTAGCTGAAGCAGATAGAAATGGCATTATAGGGGTATTAACTGGAATTTTTGAAGTAACAAGTGCAGGTATATCAGCAGCTATAATCTTTGGATTTATAGCAGCTTTACTCTTTAAGCCTAAGGGTTAAATATAAATATCTAATAAAAAAGAAAGGAGGATTTATAAATGACAGTAGGAACACAATTTCAACAAGCAATTGCCGGTCTTCAAAGTGCTTCATCTCAAATGAAAATTTTTGCCTTAGAGGTTCAAGATCAACAAGTAAAAAACGAATTTAACAAGTATGCTCAAGATTTAGATACTATGCTAAAGCAAATGAAAAAAAGGCAAAACTATATTGAGGAACAAGAACCTCAATACAAGCAATAGCTTTCTATTGTTTTAAAAATAAAATATAAACCATAAATCTACTAAGCGGGTGAGCAAACGCGTTTATTACGTCGCTTACCCGGTTTATATTCTGACTTTACAGTATTTACATGTTTTTAGTGTTATTGTTTCTTGAATTATAAGGTTTTACACATATACTACCATCTTCTAAAAAAGCAATTTCTGAAGTGTTTCTATCAATTTCTTCATCAGAATTACGTGATATTTTATTCGCTATTCGTATTTGGCTTGGATTAAAGTTTAATGCAAAAATAATACTTTCCATATCACCATAAATACCTGCATGAGCAATACCTTTTAATTTACCTAGTATTATTATGTCTCCTCCAGCAGTAACTTCAGCACTTTCGTGAACATCTCCCCAAATAACTAGTGATCCTTGACTATGTATTTTTTGCCCACTTCTGATAGTTTTATATATAAATTGATGTTTTTCATTAGATTTGTGTTTAGAAGTTTTTATATTTTGAGTATTATTTAAAACCATTCCATGATCTAAGCACATTTTTTGCAATGAAATAACTTCTTCTAAACTTAAATCATTTAAGGCATTACCTGTAAAAACAACTGGAGAACCTTTGAATAAATTAGGAGTTTCATCAAATTTATTTTTTAAATAAGTTTTTATTTCATCTATACTTCCGCTTTCAAATATAAATACTAAATTGCCGTTAATTCCTTTTATGTTTACAAGTGCCAATACTATTACCTACCTTTTAAAGGGATGTTTATGTCTAATGCAGAGTGTTTGCCTTTAGAAATAAAGTTAACCTGTGGTGTGCCGTCTATTTCGACGTGTTTAGCTATTACTTGAATTATCTCTTCTTTTAGATTATCCATTAAAGCAGAAGAAGCCCCTAATCGGTCATGGCTTAGAACTAATCTTAATCTTTGATTTGCTTTTGTACGACTAGAGTCTTTTCCTTTAGAAAATTTTTTGAGAAATTCTATCATTTATTTTCCCTCCTCTTATTTGCTTACAAATAAGTTGCGCTTAAGCTTTGTCCAAAAGCTGTCAGTTTCCATCGTTAAAAATTCAACGTCTTCACCAGTTATACGACGAGCTATGTTAGAAAATGCCAATCCAGCAGAGGTGCGATTATTTAATATAATTGGTTCTCCATTATTGGTTGAAATAATTACATTTTTGTCTTCAGGAACAATACCTATTAGCTCTATATACAAATGTTCTAAAAGGTCTTCAATACTTAACATATTTCCCTTTTTAACCATTTCTGGTTCAATTCTATTAACGATTAGCTTTATGTCAGTAAATCCACTAGATTCAAGTATTCCAATAATTCTATCTGCATCTCTAACAGCGGAAACTTCAGGGTTTGTTATTAGTAATGCTCTATCAGCAGCCGCGATAGAGTTATTAAAGCCTTGCTCAATTCCAGCTGGACAATCAATAATAATATAATCAAAATCTTCTCTTAGTTGATCACATATATTTATTACCTGCTCTGATGTAATATCATTTTTATTACGGCTTTGAGCAGCGGGGAGCATATATAAAGATGGGAATCGTTTATCTTTTACTAAGGCTTGCCTTAATGAGCACTCCCCTTCTATTACTTGTACTATATCGTAAATAACGCGGTTTTCTAACCCAAGTATTAAATCAAGTTTTTTTAATCCTATATCTAAGTCTAATACTACTACTTTAAAATCCAATCTAGCTAAACCGGTGCTGATATTTGCTACAGTAGTTGTTTTTCCAACGCCTCCTTTACCAGAGGTTACAACTATCACTTGACTGTCAGTCATTTTCTTTTCCATAAGGTTCCTCCTTCAAACAAGTTAATGCCTGTTCTATTATCACTTATTTATTATTTCGACATAAACAAACTTTACTTTATTGTAAAACATATTTTAATCAGGATAAACTGCTAACTTTGGAAAAACTAAGAATTTTATGAGTAGAAAAAAATGAAGCAAAATAAAAATGAGTCTGTTGGGGGCAACAGACTCATTTGAGAGGGAAATATTATGGTATTACTATATTAAATTTTAAAGGGGGTTTTGGCTTAACTATATTATTACACGATTAGACATTATTTTTCAATAATCGAGATATTATAAATGATTGTAGTATTTATAATAAGTTTATTTACAACTATATCTTATTTCGAAAAGACGGCACATTCAATACTTTTGTTAAATATCTTTTAAAGAATTGGTAATTTTTTATTTATATAAGTTCATACTAAATAATAGGTATAATCTTATTAAAGTAGTCAAAAAAGTAAGCATTAGTTAACTAAAATAAGTTGCAGATAGGAGAAATTAAGATGAAAATTATATCGAAAATAGCCGTGATGATAGCGGGAGTAGTAATTTTCGTTTTATTTTTTTTTATAGGGGCATCTATTACGCAAACTACACCCCGTCTAATACTAATGGCAACGGGAATTAATGACTGGGAATATATACCTAAGGAACAAAGCATTATTTATTATAATGATGAAACTGAGATGGAGAGAATTGGTTATAAGCGTTTATATAGTGATGAATTTCCACAGTTTATGAAGGATGCAATTGTTGCTGTAGAAGATAGGAGGTTTTATCAACACTTAGGTTTTGATGCTAAGGGTATTGGTAGAGCCTTATGGATGAACATACAGACAGGGACAAAGGCGGAAGGTGGTAGCACAATTACGCAACAGTTATCTAGAACAGTTTTTTTAACGCAAGAGAGAACCTATACTAGAAAAATTAAAGAAATATTTATTGCTACAGCTTTAGAAGAGAAGTTTTCAAAGGATGAAATACTAAATATTTATTTAAATGAAATATATATGGGGCGCGGTTCTTCTGGTATGGGAGCTGCTGCGCGCTATTATTTTGCTAAGGATGTTATGGATTTAAATCGTGCTCAAATAACAATGTTAGTTGGTATAATTCAAGCTCCAGAATTTTATAATCCCGAAAATAATTTCGAAGGTGTTAGAAGTAGACAACAAACTGTAATAAATATACTTGTTGATGATGGAATTTTATCTGAAGAAGAAGGAAAAAAAATAGCTGTACAAGACCTAAACATAATTCCTCGAGAGTCGATTCAAACTAAACACCCTTATTACATGGCTTACTTAACTTCGATATTAGAAAAGGATATTGACAATGAACAACTTCATCGTGGTGGGCTGAAAATATATACAACAATAAATAGTCAGATGCAAAATACTGCTGAAACTACTGTTAAAAATCATGCTAACCAAATTAAAAATCGTGGTATAGATGCTAATGATATAGCTCTAGTATCTATTGATCCAAGGAATGGTAGCATTAGAGCTATGGTAGGAGGGGTAGATTTTAGTCGAAGCCAAATTAATATGGCAGTAAGACCTAGACAACCAGGATCTGCAATTAAACCACTTTATTATGCTGCTGCAATGGAACATCTATTAATTGAGCCTGATAGTGTAGTTAATAATAAAGAAACAGACTTTGGAGACTATAGACCAGTAAATTATAGTGCTGCAGCTCCGGAAGAGGTATCTATAAGAGAGGCTTTAGTTAGATCACATAATGTAGCATCAGTAGAAATACTAAGTAAGTTAGGGGTTAATAGAGCGGTATCCTATTTAAGAGAAATGAATATAACTTCTATAGAAGAAGATGATATACATCTAGCTTTAGGATTAGGTGGTATGACTAAAGGTATATCGCCACTTCAGTTAACTTCTGCATATACTATATTTCCTAACAAAGGACAGTTGGTTAAAGCATATACAATAAAAAGAATAGAGGATGAAGATGGTAGACAGCTATACATGCATAGAAATCAATCAAAAAATATTATCCGTAGTAATACTGCAACACAAATGGATAGCCTCTTAAGGAATGTGGTTGACTATGGAACGGGAACTGCTGCACAAATTCCAATAACTAGTGGTGGAAAAACTGGAACTACAACTGATAGTCGAGATTTATGGTATGTAGGATATACATCTGAATTAGTAACTTCTTTATGGGTAGGTAATACTGACAACAGAGCAATAACTGGATTTGGTGTATCTGGAGGTGGGGTTGCAGCCCCAATATTTAGAGATTATATGAATACCTTATACTGGTTAAATATATTTGAAGAAAGACCATCACCAGTGCTACCTTCTGAAGAAGCACATGAGGAAGAAGATGAAATAATAGATATTGAAGATGAAACTGAAGAAAATGAAGATGAAATTGAAGAAGCTATTGAAGATGAAATTGAAGAAGAGCTTGAGGATATAGAGGATGAACTATATGATGAGTTTGAAGATATTGAAGAAGAGTTTGAGGATATAGAAGACGAAATAAATAATGAAATTGAAGATGAAGAAAATCAAATTGATAATGAAATAGAAAATTTGGTTGTGTTGTAAAAGTAATTGCCAAAAAATTAAGGATGAGATAACTTTTTTATCTAATTCTCGAATAGCTCTTGGTGTAAGATCACAGTGAAATACAAATAAAATCTCAAGTTTTAAAGTCCAAAGTTAGCCGGACAAACCTATTATAGTTAGGATTACTAACAAAAAGAAAAAATTGGTTTGTTGCAACCTAACTAATCTATTAATTAGCTAGAATTAGTACTATATTTACACCTTCTGACTAGGATAGAACAGGAGGTGTAAATTATGAGAATTAAAAAATATAAACATATAATAAAGGGTGTTTATGAAGATACTCTTGATATAAGACCATGGAGTCCACCTGGTGTTTCTCTAATAGCTGCTAGAAGAATTTGGCCCTCCACTCGTGGTGAAAATACAGTTGTTGCAGTACTAGATACCGGTATTGACTATACACATCCCGATTTAGAAAAAAATATTATTGATGGAATTAGTTTTATCAGAGATGAAAAAGATTATATGGATTATGATGGACATGGAACACATATAGCTGGGACAATTGCCGCGAATAAAAAGTTATTAGGAGTAGCACCAGAAACAAAAATTTTAGCTGTAAAGGTTTTAAATCGATATGGGATAGGTTCATTTCAAGATATAACTAATGGAATAAGGTGGGTTAGAAATTGGAGGGGGGAAAAAGGAGAAGTAGTTAATATAATTAATTTAAGCTTAGGTAGTTCAATTCCTAACACTGCAATGCACAAAGAAATTAAAAAAGCCTATGAATCTGGTATTAGTATTGTGTGTGCAGCAGGCAATGATAGTGATATAGATAATGAGGTGAGCATAATTAACTTTCCTGCCTATTACCAAGAAAGTATCTCTGTTGGGGCAGTTGATATAAAAACTAATTACGCTAACTTTAGTAACACAAATGATATGATTGATTTGGTAGCCGTAGGCGTTGATACCTATTCAACCTATCCGGGAGGCAAATATACATTTCTTTCGGGCACATCTATGGCAGCTCCACATATTTCTGGAGCTCTAGCACTTATTTATTCACGCTTTTTTAAACGTTTTAAAATGTATCCATCACCAGAATGGGTAAAATTATTACTCCATTTCCAAAGCATAGATTTAGGAGAAAGTGGTTTTAATGAATTAGTGGGTTATGGGTTATTCAGCTTTAATCCAGATGGTGGTAAGAACATTAATTTTATAGCTAATGAAAAAAGGTATTGCATTAACGATAAAACAAAACTATTAAAATCAGCACCCCTTTTATATCAAGGTGACCTATATTTACCGATACAAAATCTAAGTGATATACTAAGTAGTGATAGTAATTATTTAAATGAACAAAAGGATAAATTGGAAGTATACACCTAGAAATAAAAAAAAAAACAATATAGAAACATTTTCCCTTGATTAAGCATATAATATTATAACCAAGTATATTTCTTTTGGGAGGAAAAAAGGAAAATCTTCAAAGAGTGTCGAAATATAATATTACATAGGCACCTCGCAAGGAAGTTTTAGATCTTACAAAGGGGGATGATGAAATGGAAGAAAAGATTCATGTTTTTGCGGTTTCAGATTCGGTAGGAGAAACTGCTGAGAGAATAGCGGTAGCATCTGCGATACAGTTTGCAATTGATCGTAATATAACTCGTTTTTCTAGAGTTAATAAAGAAGAAAAGGTAGAAGATGTTGTTGAAAAAGCTGTTAAGGAAGATGCTATTATTGTTTATACTTTAATTAAACCTCAATTATCTAGATTAATGGATGAAAAAGCTAATGAGAAAGGTATTATAGCAATTAACGCATTAGAACCATTGCTAGAAGCAATTAAAGATAAAACTAATCTAGAGCCATCATATAAAACAGGTCTTATGCATCAAAAAGATGAGCATTATTTTAATCGTATAGAAGCAATAGAATGGACAATAGATCATGATAATGGTCAAAACTTAGAAACAATACACGAAGCTGATTTAATTATACTTGGTTTACAACGTACATCAAAAACACCACTTTCTACCCATCTTGCAAATTTAGGTTTGAAAGTAGCTAATTTCAATATCGAATTAGAAAAAGATATACCTGATGAAATTATAGCACTTAAAGGTAAAGTGCCAATGGTAGGATTAACTATAGATCCAGATACACTAATAGAATTACGTAAAGAAAAGTTTGAAAGTTGTGATTTGCCAGTAGATATTGATTCACTAGAACAATTAGTAGCTGAAGAGTTAGATAATGCTTATAGAATATATAAAAAGTTTAAATGTTTAGTTATAGATGTAACATTAGATGATATAGAAGAGATAGGTAATACCATAACTCATAAATTTAAACTACCGTTAAAGGTTTCTCATAGTAGATTATAAAATATAAAGAAAAAGCGGGATAAATTCCCGCTTTTTTTAATTCCAGATAGTCGAAAAATACAAATATAATATAAATATAAAAACAAGGATTATTTTTATTAATAAGAAGCTTTGCCTGATAAGCATATTTTACCTCCTGTTAATAACTCAAAAAAAGATTATTAACAGGATTTTTTATATTATAAGCAAATAATATAACATAAACAATAAAAAGTATGTTATTTCATGCTTATTAAAAAGGAGAATGAACAATTGGTATATGTTTATATAGTGGAATGTAGTGATAAAACACTATATACCGGATATACAGTTGATATAGAAAAAAGAATAAAACAACATAATATTGGAAAAGCAAGTAAATATACTAGAGGTAGAAAGCCGGTAAATTTAGTATATTTGGAGTCTTTTACTAGTAAAAGTGAGGCTCTAAAAAGAGAGAATAAGATTAAGTCGATGACACGTGAAGAGAAGCTAAATATTATTAGCTTATATTTATCAAAATTAATTTAAAATTTTTATGTTACATAAAAGACCTTCAACGGGAAAAAATAAACTAAAGCGATTAAAAAATAAAAGGAGGTCAATAAGATGCAATTACAAAGAGGGCAAATTGTTAATAAAGAACAGTTTCTAAAGAATAGCTCTTATGCAAAAGAAGAATATGAAGGTTTAATAGTGGCAGCTGATGATCAAAGTGGTTTCTATAATTTCGGGCTTCAATTGGATGAAGACAAAATCATGGTGGTAGATAAAGATGTTAAAGAAAGTATGGTGGAGACAAAGTTGCAAAATTGGGTAGCACAAATTGAACCAATAAAACAAAAATATAATGCAGGATCCGATCTACAAAACTATATAAAAGACCACTAAGTAGGGAGGTTTTTAAATGGGTGATGTTAAAAGTTATGAAACTCCCATAATGGCTTTAGATGAGTTTACCATTGGTTTATTAGAAAAAGACCGTATTCCTGGTCTTTTAATTAGATCAGATCATAATGGCTATTATAACATAGGAGTTCAAATAAATGATAAAGAAGTAGTAGTTGTTGATACAACTATGGAAGACGAAGCCATTAGAAAGATTCAATATTGGGCAGAAAGAGTAGATTTAATAAAAGAACAGTATAGTAGGGAACCTAAATTAGAACCATATAAGGGGCAGTAAAAGCCCCTTTTTTTTGTTCAGCTCAAAGCCATAATGTTATATAATGTTATGGGAAAGGGAGGGACAAAAATGGATATAAGAAGCTATATCAAATTTCCACTAAATGATAGGGAATGGGGAAAGAAAATAGTTATTGGAGGTCTTTTATCAATCATTCCTATTATAAATCTTTTGGTATTAGGTTATTATATAAGGTGCATAAAACTAGGGATGAGTAATAGTTATACCTTACCTCAATGGAATGAGTGGGGTGAACTTTTTAATGACGGACTTTACTCATTTCTTATTACTATTGTTTATCTTCTATTGCCTATTTTATTAAGCGCTGCTTTGTTTAACATTCCATTTGTAGGAGTTTTATTGTCTATAGTTATTACTATTTTTGCAGGTATGATGATATTTTTTGCTCTTGCTAGTTACTCAGTGAACAAAAATTTTGCAGATGCTTTTGACTTCCAACAGGTGTACAAAAAATTATCTGAGAAAATGGATAGGTTTATATTCCCTTACTTAGCATTTGTTTTACTTTCGTATATTGGCTCAAGCTTAGTATTAGCTATTCCCTTTGCAGGAGCTATCGCTATATTGTTAGTTTTTTATGTAGGGATTGTTTTTTCACATTATGTAGGTACAGTTTATTAATTTATTTAATAAAAAGTGTCTTAGTTAAAAACTAAGACACTTTTTATTTTTTCTGATAGTTCTGGTGCCTTTAATAATTTAAATCGTTATAATACTTTATTTTTTCTCTAAAAGTGTAAGGTGAATAAGATTAAAAGTATTTACAAAAACTAGGGTAAAGTAAAGTAGAGGTGATTGCTTTTGCAAATAGAAAAGGATGAGAGCAGTATCTTAGCGTATTTTTCTACTAGCAATAGAGCGCAAAAAGCGTTAGATGAATTGAAAAAGCAAGGATTAGTACCTGAGCCTGGGGCAGCACAAATTGATAAAATATCTCAATTTAGTATATCTGAAAATCCTAAAATGAATAGTCCTATCAATAATTCACTTACACTTAGTGCTATAACATTATTATCAAATGAATCAGGAGAAGATGGAGCAAATCCTTTATTAGCTGCACATGATTCAGCAAGTGGAATTGGCAATCCTAATGCAGGTAGTGCAGGAGGAGAGGCTTTTATGCTTACACTAGTTACCTATAAAGAAAATAGGCAACAAGCTATTCAGATTATAAGAAAAAATCGAGGAAAAGTATAAAAAGAGCCAAGTTAAAAACTGGCTCTTTTTTTAATAACCCTTCTTATTACCTCTAATAAATTTTCATTTCTAAAAATTGATTCTGCTGCAAAAATCAACTACAAAAAACTTAAGGCTGAGCTAACTTGTTTATCTAAGTCCTTAAGTAGCAAGGCGTGGTGATTGATCACGGCTAAGTATAAATAAAAAATCATTTTAAATAATAAGTGCTAAGAAAAAATGGAGATAAAGACCGATGAGTGGCGTGATAAACATGTTTGCTCAACCGATTCCATAGTCTAAGTTTTGCTTTTTGTTGCAGAACTAATGTTGACTTATCCTAACAAAATTATTACAATAAAAAAGAGCATATGCCCAAAACATAAAAGGGGGGGATATTTTTGTCAAGGAAAAGGAGATGTAGACGTATTGTTAATGAACCCGGAGTTAACTTTTTTAAACCTCAAGGAATATCTATGCAACAATTAGAGGATATAGCAGTCTATTACGAAGAAATAGAAGCTATCAGACTAAAAGATTATTTGGGTTTAGAACAGGAGGAATGTGCAAATGTAATGAAGGTTTCAAGACAGACTTTTCAGCGCATTTTGGCAGATGCCCGAAAAAAGATTGCAGATGCTTTGATTAATGGAAAAGCCATAAAGATTCAAGGTGGCAATTATTGTTTAGGTAAAGGGTATTGCCGTAGGGAGGAACGCTATTTACAGCCTTATGAAGATTGTGTAAATGAATCAAAGGATGGAGGTGTTTACAAAGATGAGTAAAATAGCTGTTTGTAGTTCAGGGGATAGTTTAAATGGTCAAATTGATGGAAGATTTGGTAGATGTGCCTATTTTATTATTGGGGATTTAGAAAGCAACAATTTTGAATCAATTCCTAATAATGCTGGTAATAGTAAACAGGGAGCAGGAATTCAAGCAGCACAAATAGTAGTTGATAAAGGCGTAAAAGCTGTAATATCCAATCGTGTGGGAGCAAAAGCGTTTGCAGCATTACAAAAAGCTGGGATAAAGGTTTATATACCAAAAGCTGAAGAATCCATAAAAGCTAATGTAGAGAAATACAAAACTAATGAATTAGAAGAAATGCTTCAAGCAAATAATTAAGGGGGGGTTTAAAATGATATTAGCATTGCCGAAAGAAGGAGCCTTAATATGTCAGCACTTTGGACATTGTGAAGAATTTGCATTATACAATATTGATTCAGGGGAGTTAAAAATCATAAAAAGTCCAGGACATATACCGGGGCAACTACCAAAGTTCTTAAAAGAGCAGGGAACTAATGTAGTTATAGCAGGAGGTATGGGAGAAAGAGCTCAAATTTTATTTGATTCTGAAGGAATAGAAGTAATAGTAGGGATTAAAGGGGAAATAGAAGAGGCAATTAAAAAATATTTAAATAATGAGTTGCAAAGTACTGGTGCAGTGTGTAAAGAACATGAACATGCAGGTGATTGTCACTCCTAAAATAGAAAGGAAGATATGTGGTGAAAATAGCTGTGGCTAGTGGCAAAGGAGGGACAGGTAAAACCTTTCTTGCTATGTGTTTAGCCCAAAAATTAGCCGAAGTTGATCCAATAGTTTTAGATACAGATGTTGAAGAACCTAATATAGGATTATTTTTGCAACACAACATTGTACAAACTAAAAATGTTAGTAGACCGGTACCGGGAATTGATTATGATAAATGCACGCTATGTGGGGAGTGTGCTGAAGTATGTAACTTCAATGCATTGGCAGTTTTGGCGGATGAAATTACTCTTTTCCCAGAATTGTGTCATTCATGTGGAGCATGTTCTTATTTGTGTCCTGAAAATGCAATAAATGAAATTGACTATTACATTGGTTCTATTGAAATAGCGAAGCTTGTGCATGGAGGGCAGATATTTACTGGTAGGCTGAAAATTGGTGAGGCTTACAGCCCGCCATTAATAAATGCTGTTAAAGATTATGCTACTAACGCCTCAGTGGTTATAATGGATTGTCCACCAGGTACAACATGTCCAATGATTGAAGCTATAAGAGGAGTTGATTTTTGTATATTAGCAGTTGAACCTACTCCTTTTGGTCTTCATGATTTAAACTTAGCCTTAGAAGCAGTGCATATGTTAAAAATTCCATGTGGCTTAGTAATTAATAAATGGGATGGTGATGAAGGCGTAATTAAAGAACTAAAAGAAAAATATAATTTACCTGTTTTGGGAAAAATCCCATTTAGTGTCGAGTTAGCAAGCGCTTATGCCAAGGGTGAAGATGTTTTTACCATTCTACCAGAATTACAAGAGATTATAGAAAGCCTATTGGACCAAGTGAGGAGCGAATGCCGTGAAAGAAATATTAGTTATTAGTGGTAAAGGAGGAGCCGGCAAGACAGCACTATCATCATCGTTTATCAGTTTAGTTGATAAATGTATAGCTTGTGATTACGATGTTGATGCATCAAATTTGCCTATATTACTAAAACCAAATATTAAAAAAGAACATGAATATAGTGGTGCTGAAACAGCTGTTATTAAAAAAGAACAGTGCATAGAATGTGGGTTATGTTCTGAATTATGCAGATTTGATGCTATAGAAGAATTTAAGGTAAATGATTTATTGTGTGAAGGCTGTGCTTTTTGTTCTAGAATTTGCCCAACCAATGCTATATATATGACAAGTGTTTCCTCTGGTAAGTGGTTTGAATCTATATCAGAAGAAAACAAACTAACTTTCTATGGTGAGTTGCGTCCAGGTGAAGAAAATTCGGGAAAATTAGTGGCACAGATAAAACAAGCTGCTATTAAAAAATCAGATGAAAAAAACATACCCTTAATAATATCAGATGGATCTCCTGGTATAGGTTGTTCTGTTATTTCTTCTTTAGTAGGTGTTAATCTTGTTGTATTAGTTGCAGAGCCTAATATTTCTGGTTTTCACGATATGAAAAGAGTATATGAGCTAGTTGAAAAATATAATATTAAAACTACATTAATTATTAATAAATATGATTTAAATGAAGTTTTAACAAAGGAAATAGAAAAATGGGCAATTAATTATAATATTAAGCTATTAGGTAAAATACCATTTAGTTTAGATATAGTTGATCAATTATCAAACACAAAAATACCAGTTTATAATCCAAAAATATATAAAATAATAAAGCCTATATGGGATGAAGTGATGGCTCAAATTTAAATAAGGCACCTAACATTAAGGTGCCTTATTCCTAAAAAATTACCCTTCTATATGCATTACACTTTGGGCACTTTGCATTTCTCTTTTAATTTGTTCATTTAAGTCATAAGGATCGTACCATCCGTTTTGCATAGTATAATTTGAAACCTGTTCATGGAATCTGATTGCATCATCTAATTGTTGTTTAACTGCTCTTCTTGCTTCAGGAGAAGTAATTTCTGTAAGAGCTGATGATAAAGATTTTACTGCTTGTTTTGAAGTGATTAATAAATCTGTTGCTATTATTTGATCATTAAGAACATCCATACCACTAGTTTTATAAACCATATTTTCCACCTCGCTTATTGTAAAGTATTGTTTAACATTATTTGTATTGCCTGTATTTCTTGTTTTGTCTTACTAACATCTGCCATTAATAATTGTTGGAGTCTTGAATCTTGTACAATGTCACTCATAGCAGCAGCTTTGGTAGCACAAACTGTTTTGAATTGAAGAATCTCTCGCAATTCGAGCATTTCATGTGGTGCCAATCCTCTATCATGCATTAAAAAAAAACCTCCTTTTTCTTTTTTCATATTTAGCTTGTTCAGCTTTAATATAAAATAATCACGAAAAAAATAAGGTTTGTAGTTAATCATTACTTAAATTTCAAAAAATTTAAAAAATGAATTAAATGAATTACTCACCGATAGAGACTATAATACGGGTTTTAAAGCTCTATCTAAAATATCGTTTAAATAGGCTAGAACAATTCCAAAATTAGTTATAGGAACTCCTGCTAATTTTGCTTTTTCTATTCGATTTAGCATTTGTTTTCTATTAAGCATACAGCCGCCACAATGAATTATAAGATCAAATTCCCGTATATTTTGTGGGATGGTGCTGCCAGAGCTAAATTCAAATTCTAATTTTTCTCCAATACGTTTTCTTAATAAAGTGGGTATTTTTTTGGTAGCGATATCATCTTTTTGTCTATGGTGGGTACATGCTTCAGCTACTAAAATTTTACTATTGGGTGTAAGGTTAGAAATAACATTTACTCCATCAACTAATGACTGTAGATCACATTTATAGCGAGCTAAAAGGATTGAAAAAGATGTAAGCGGAACATCCTTTTTTAAAATCTCATCTACTTCCTTAAATACTTGTGAATCTGTAATAACTAATTTAGGATTACTTGTTAATGATTTAAGTGCATTTTTCAATTCTGTTTCCTTTACAACTAGAGCTTGCCCGTTATGATCTAGTATGTCTCTTATTGTTTGTACTTGGGGTAATATGAGTCTACCTTTAGGTGCAGCGGCATCTATTGGAGTAACCAAAATTAACACATCACCTGCAGATATTAGATCTCCTACAATAGGTCTATCTAAAAGCTGAGCAGGTGCTTTTTGGATTAATTCTTCTTTCAGTTCTTCAATTCCTTTGCCAGTTTTACTACTTATTAATTTTGGTTCATTTTCTAATTTTTCTTCTAAAATTTTTTTGTCAGGTTTATAAATATCAAACTTAGATAATACAGTTATAAAAGGTATATTAATTTTTTTAAACTGTTCTATTAGCTGAGACTCAAAGTCACTAATACTTGATTTAGGGTCAATAACAAGTATAGCAATATCTGTTTTTTCTAAAACCTCTTTTGTTTTTTCAATGCGCAAATTGCCTAAGTCTCCTATATCATCTATACCAGCAGTATCAATAATTACACAAGGACCTATAGGGAGTATTTCAATGTTTTTATAAACTGGATCTGTAGTAGTACCGGGCTCATCAGATACTAAAGCTATTTCTTGATTAGTTAAAGCATTTATTAAACTAGACTTTCCACTGTTGCGTCTGCCAAATATACCTATATGTAATCGATTAGCACGTGGAGTTTCATTCATATTCTAGACCACCTTATATTGTTTATTTATATTCTTAACATTCCACAAAATATATACCCATAAAACACATAAGCTTACCCTATGGGTAAGCTTATGTGCTAATTTTATCTCTCTAATATTTTAATATCTTTTATCTATCTATAACAATTATTTTATAAGAACTTTTTGTTCTTAGCATGGTAGTGGGTATGAAGTAAATCATGAGATTTATGCCCTAGAGGTTCTTGTAAAAACTCATCATAAATGGTTTTTACTTCAGGATTCTCATGAGATTTTCTAATAGCACAATTTTCATCTTCTACATATATAGCGTCTATACGCTCTTGACGCTTAGCATTAGATTTAGTTATTGGTTGTCCTCCACCACCGATACATCCACCGGGGCATGCCATTACCTCAATGAAATGGTAAGGGGAGTTGCCAGCTTTTACTTGATCCATTAATTTTTTAGCATTACCTAAACCGTGAGCAACAGCAACTTTTACTTTGGTTCCTTTAAGGTCCACTTCGGCTTCTTTTATTCCTTCCATTCCACGAACCATAGTAAAGTTTAGGTTTGGTAAATCTTCTTCAGTAACAACTTCATATACTGTACGTAGAGCAGCTTCCATAACTCCACCAGTTGCTCCAAATATTACTGCTGCACCAGTATACGCTCCCATCCAAGAATCTAGATTTGTACCTTGGAGCTTTTCAAAATCAATTCCGCTCATTCTAAATAATCTGCCTACTTCTCTTGTTGTTAAAACAACATCTACATCTCTGTATCCACTATCTTGCATTTCTGGGCGTGATGCTTCAAATTTCTTAGCGGTACAGGGCATAATAGATACTGAATAGATTTTATCAGGAGAAATATTCATTTTTTCTGCCCAATAAGTTTTAGCAAGAGATCCAAACATTTGTTGCGGTGATTTACATGTTGATAGATTATCTAATAGATCTGGGTAAAAGGTTTCACAGTAGTTTATCCATCCTGGGCTACAGGAGGTAAACATTGGTAAAGCTCCACCTTCTTTTAATCTAGCTAATAACTCATTACCTTCTTCAAGTATAGTTAGGTCGGCTGTAAAGTTAGTGTGTAGAACATAGTCAAATCCAACTTGCTTTAACCCACTAGCAAAAACCTCCATAGACATAGAGCCAATATCCATACCTATTTCTTCAGAAATTGCTAACCTAACTGCTGGAGCTATTTGAGTTACTACTACTTTATCTGGGTCAGCTATAGCTTCTAGTAGCTCATCTATTTGTTCATTTTCACTAATTGCGCCTACAGGGCAAGCATGTACACATTGTCCACACATTACACATGGACTGTCGATAAGGTCTTTACCCATGCTAGGAACCACCATAGATTCATGTCCGCGATTTTCCACACCAAGTGCTTTAACATCTTGAACATTGCTACATGTGTCAATACAACGACGACATAGTACACACTTATCAGGGTCTCTGACTAGAGAAGGTGTTGAAAAATCTTTTGCAATTCCTTTAGTTTTTAATTCAAAAGGATTATCACGGATAAAGTACTCTTCAGCTAATTCTTGTAATTCACAGTTTTGGTTACGAATACAATTTAAACAATCTTGTGAATGATTAGATAATATTAGTTCTAATATAGTTTTTCTAGCTTCTATTACTTTTGGGGTTTTAGTTTTAACAGCCATACCATCAAAGACTGGTTGTGAACAAGCTGCTGGTAATACCCAGTTGTTCCCTTCAACTTCGCAGACACATACCCTACAGTTAGCTTTAACTGCTTGGTCAGGATGATAACATAGTGTAGGTATATTTATGCCGACTTCCTTTGCTGCCTGCAGGATAGTTGAGCCCTGGGGAACAGATACCTGTATTCCGTCTATAGTAAGATTAACCATTTAATTCACTCCTTTGCTCTTTCCTACATTAATTTAGCATCATAGTCGGCCTGGAAATGCTTAATGGTACTAAGTACTGGGGCGGGAGCTGCTTGACCAAGTCCACAAAAACATGAGTAAGACATTACTCTGCCAAGTTTATTAAGAAGTGCTGTATCAGATTTAGATCCCTTACCACCATTAATTTTTGTCATTAAATCATAAATTCTCATAGTACCTTCTCTACAAGGAGCGCATTTACCACAGGACTCATGTTCAAAAAATTTAGATATACGACATGCTACATCTACAATATCACGGGTTTCATCAAGTACAAAAACTGCACCTGAACCTAAAACCGCTCCTATTTCACTCATGGAATCAAAAGCTATTGGTGTATCCAATAAATTTTCAGGAATAAAGGCTCCGGAAGTTCCGCCAGTTTGAACAGCTTTGAATTTTTTACCTCCAGGTATGCCACCACCATATTTATAAATAACTTCTCTTAGGGTTGTATTTGTAGGAACTTCAAAAAATGTGCGGTTATTAATGTCGCCGGTTAATGTTAATATTTTAGTTCCAGGATATGCTGGTGTACCAATTGATGCATACCAGTCCCCGCCTTTTTCAACTATTATTGGTATATTAGCAAATGTTTCAACATTATTTACTATTGTAGGTTTGCCCCATAGTCCTTCACTTGGTGGATATGGAGGTTTGTACCTAGGTTCTCCTCTATTACCTTCTAATGATTCAATAAGTGCAGTCTCTTCACCACAAACGTATGCACCGGCTCCAGTTCTTACTTCAACATCAAAGTTCTTAAATACCCCTTTTTCTTGCGCTTGGTCTATAGCAGTGTTTAGTATTGTTACAACTTGTGGATATTCTCCTCTACAATATATATACCCTTTAGTTGCACCAATTGCATAACCGCAAATTGCCATTCCTTCTAATAGGGCATGAGGGTCATTTTCCATAATCATTCGATCTTTATAAGTGCCAGGTTCACCTTCATCTGCATTACAAACTACATATTTTTGATCTGCTTGAGCTTGGTGGGCAAACTGCCACTTTTGGCCACAGTTAAATCCTGCTCCCCCACGTCCTCTTAGGTTAGCGCTTTTTACCTCTTGGATTAATTCAAAAGCATCCATGTTGCAGGCTTTGTCGTATGGTTTATATCCTCCCTGAGCAATATAATCATCAATTTTTAGAGGATTAATTTTACCATAGTTACGCAACACTATGCGCATTTCTTCTGCCATTTCTTTTCTTCTCCTCCCTTCGGAAAAATTAACACTATTTTATTTATATTCTGCTAATATTTCAGGTATTTTTGCTGGATTAACATCTAAATATGCTTTGCCGTTAATAGTTATTACAGGTGTTGCTTGGCATTGTCCAACACATTCAGTTAACTCAAGTGCAAATAGTCCATCTTCAGTGCTTTCGCCTACATCAATTCCTAGTTCTCTTTTTAATGCATCAAAAACTTCATCAGCTCCAGCAATGTGACAAGGAGCACTTTCACATAAACGGATTACATTTTTACCACGGGGTTTAACGGAAAACATAGAGTAGAAGGTAGCTACACCATATGCTTCAGCAGTAGATACATTGAAAGTCTTTGCTGCTTCAACAATAGCGTCTTCAGGGAGGTAGCTATATTCCTTTTCAATAGCATGAAAAGCTTCTATAATACCTCCCTTCTTTTCTTTTAAGTCATTAATTAGATTTGCGTATTTAGTCAACCTATTCACCTCCTTTTAAAAAATATGAGTATATTTTACAAAACTACTTTGGTTTAACAAATATTATTCAACAAAGGTGCTACAAGACTCAAATAAAATTATTAAAATTTGTATATTGTAGTGAATAGGTGCTTAGTGCGTATGGTTGGCATCATGTTAAAGACATACTGAGTTTTTTACTGCGATTTTACTTTTTTATTATATAAACATTATGTAAATTTGTATAGGACTTTCGTTTATAATTTGCATAAAATATATTTATATCAAACGCAAATGCATGACGAATATAAATATATTTAATACTAATTTAAATAGGTTATGAAAGGAGTAAAAGTCATTGCTTACAATGGATGGTAAAAATGTCGAAACAACTAATGTGCCTAAAGAATTTATGCTAGAAAACACTATTGTTTCCAAAATAAATCATGGGTTAAACTATTTGCTTGATGGTCAGGTTTATAAATGGGAAGGTAAAACCCAAAAGATTACTTCTCCTATTGTATTAAAAGAAGGCTTACAGACTAAGCAGATTGAGTTAGGTGAGAGACCTTTATTAACAGAATTTGAAGCAATTAGTGCATTGAATTCAGCTAATAAAGCCTATCAATTAGGAATAGGTGAATGGGCTACTATGCCGGTTGAAAAAAGAATCGAATATATGGAATATTTTCTTTCATTGATTAAAAAGAAAGAAAAAAACTTTGCTATAATTGAAATGTGGGAAATAGCAAAGAGTTATCAAGATTGCCAAGATGAATTTAAAAGAACAGTAAAGTATATTGAAAATACCATAAATACATTGCGGATGATTCATGATGATACTAGTGATATAAAAACAATTTATGGGTTTATAGCTCAAATTAGAAGGTGTCCATTAGGAACAACCTTATGTATGGGGCCATTTAATTATCCTTTAAATGAAACATTTGCGATGTTGATTCCGGCATTAATTATGGGGAATACGGCAATTGTTAAACCACCGGATTATGGTTCATTATGCACTTTAACCTTATTGGAGGATTTTGCAAAAGCATTTCCTCCTGGTGTTATAAATATAATTAATGGCAATGGGGAAGAAATAATTAGTCCCATTATTAAGAGCGGTAAAATAGATGTTCTTGGATTTATTGGCTCAACTAAAGTTGCCAATCTTTTAATTAAACAACATCCATACCCTAATAGATTAAGAACTATATTAGGTTTAGAAGCAAAAAATTCAGCTTTCATTTTATCTGATGCTGATTTAGATTTAGCTGTTGAAGAATGTTTAAAAGGTGCTTTAGAGTTTAATGGTCAAAGATGTACTTCTATTAAACATTTATGGGTTCATAATAATATAAAAGAAAAATTTTTAACTAAATTATGTGATGAATTAGACAAAATCAAATGTGGAATGCCATGGGAGAAAGATGTTTTGATAACACCTCTACCTGAGGCGGGTAAAATAGATTATTTAAAAGGTTTAGTTGAAGATGCTATAGAAAAAGGAGGAAAGGTTGTTAATAAAGGTGGAGGTAATAATATAGGAAATATTTTTTATCCAGCTGTTGTTTATCCAGTCACAAAGGAAATGCAATTATATCATGTTGAACAATTTGGACCTATTATACCTATTAGCTCATTTAGTGATATTAACGAGATTGTGGAGTATTTAATAGAAAGTGATTATGGGCAACAAGCTAGCATATTTACAAAATCTACAGATTTTGCAGCTCCTTTAATAGATATATTAGTAAATCAAGTATCTAGGATAAATTTGAATGCACAATGTAGGCGAGGACCTGATGAACTGCCATTTACTGGACGGAAAAATTCTGGAGAAGGTACACTATCTGTTTCAGATGCACTTAGATGTTTTTCTATTAGATCTTTAGTAGTAGCTAATGAACAAGGAAAAGAACTATTTTGCAATGTTTTAGCAAGCGATAAATCAGAGTTTTTAAGATTTTAGTAAAGATTCTGCTGCAAAAAGTAACTACAACATAAGATGCGGCAAACTATTATTGTCGCATCTGTACGGTTTTATGTAAAAGATATAAGATATAACCATAGCCTAACAAAGGTGGTTTATTTATACATGGGGTTAATAATTTACCTGATTATAACAGGAATATTAGCAGGGATCTTAGGAGCAATTCTAGGTCTTGGTGGTGGCATTATTATGCTTCCAGCAATTCAATTATTATTAGGATTTGAGCCACTGACTGCAGTTGGAACTACTTTAGTGGCTATTGTCTTTACCTCTATTTCAGGTGCTTATGGACACTATAGAGCTGGAAATGTTTTAGTTAAAAAAGCTATCACTATAGGTGCTGGTGGATTAATAGGTATAATCGTGGGTTCCTTTGTTTTTAAGGAGTATTTCACTGAAGATGTAAGCATATTAACCCTGTTATTAGGTATATTGTTTTTTGGTATGTGTATACGAATGGCTTATGAATCGTATAAAGAATGGAAAATTTATAATGCAAAAACAAACAACGATTTATTAAATAAAGTAAAAACCAACAAACAATTTTTATATCCTTTATTTATACTAGGCATTGTTACAGGTTGCCTTACTGGAATGTTGGGGTTAGGTGGAGGTTTTATATTAGTTCCAGCTATACTTTGGATACTTTCCCTATCTCCATCTGTTGCTGTTGGAACTACATTGCTGGCGATGTTTCCGATAACTGCTTTTGGGGGAGCTATAAAATTAATGCAAGGATTTGTAGATATCCAAGCCGCAATACTACTAGGAATAGGTACGATTATTGGAGCTCAAATCGGAGTTAAAATTTCGTCATTTATTAGTCCATTAATTTTTAGGCTATTGTTTACTGTGATTTTTGCTTATATGTCATTTGTTTATTTAACTTCATCGTTTTAAACAAATGATAATGGGTTGGGGGGGATTTGTAATGTTTGATATATATCGTTTGAGGGTAAGTATAGTGAATAATTCTTATCTTTGGATGAGTATTTGGGTTTTGTTTATGTTGAATATTGCACTTATTACATTTGTTTATAGAGGGTTCGAATGGACATATTTTTTCTTAACTATACTATTGGTTATAGCTGGTTTAATGATAATAAAATTTATTGCTAGTTTACCTTTAGTTACTGAACAAGAAATAATAGAAGAAGTAGAGGTTAATGTTAATGATTTAATGGAACAAATAAAACCAATCTGTGAAGATATTTTTAATCGCAAAGTAGATAATTATATGCAATTATTTTTAACTAATTTACAAAAAGAAATAATTAAAGGCAGTGAATGGCTATGGCAGGATTATATAAACTTTTTACAAAAGGTTAATGAAAAATCAAACGGAATAAGAACAACTATACAATTAGTTTATAGTTATAATGATGAGCGAACAAAAATATTAGAATCTATAGAAAACAATAATGCATATGTAATAAGACTAGTCAATGAGGTTTTTAGCAGTAGAGAAAAAGCTGTTAATAGTATTGATAGATATTTACATAAAAAATCAACAGAATTAAAGCAAATACTAGAAAAGGAAAAGGAAATTTTCTATGGTTATGTAAATGAACTTTTAATAGAGCAATTAAACACTCAAGAAGAAGGACTAGAATTAATTGAATATATCAATATCTACACATTAGGCGATCAATTTAACTCAATAATTGAACAATCAATAGAGAGTAGAATGCAAGAATTTGAGAATACAATCAACCAAGAAATGGAAGATCATTCTGCAGATATGGTTGGACAAATGCAAATGACTACCTCAAAATTGTCGAGCGTGTTTATTGATTTAGAAGAAGATATTACTACTTTACTAGATATGTGCAAAAATGAAAGTAATTTATTAATAAAAAGGCTTGAAGAAAAAATAACCGATATAACCGAACTGAAAGATGAATCAAGTGGTTTACTTGTGACAATAGCATGGCAAGATATTTTATTGGAAAAACGTTGGCAAGATATCTTAGAAAAAATATATAAAGTTAAAAAAATGGTGTTTGAAAATTTAAGTCCAGATGTTACTGAACATATTGAAAATTATATTATCAGAGAAATTCCGGTACTTTATGATTTGAAAACTGTACCTGAAAGTATCCTTCACTATAAATTAGTAGTTGATACAGAAGTAATATATCAAATTTATAATAATAATAAACTTAGTAATGTTATAACCAACGATGCATACATATTACTTAATTATGTAAATGTAGTTGAATCGTTAGTAAAGAAAGCTGTTTCTATTAATGATATAGGTATAAGTAAAATAAGAGAAATTAGAGAGAATGTTAAAAATAGTGCTTATACGGAGTGTTTCGATAATATTGTTAATAAAATAGAAAATAAAAATCCGGATTTGCTAACGTATTTACAGAATTGTCATCCATCTAATTTTTATACATTTTGCAATATTCCATATATTAATGAAAAACCAGAAGATATTAATACAGCTGCTTGGATGTTATTTTTGGGTGTTATACAAAAAGAAAATGTAGATGAAGGGTTATATGAATTGATAGGATTATTATTAATAATACATAGTTTAAGGAACCTTTATATCCATCCATTTAAAAGTGAGCCGATACCGGTTAATGATAATGAAAAAATAGAATTAATGCGATCTTGTTTTAAGGATGCAGTATCATTAATATTGTCACTTAAATTAAAAGGAATGGTTAAATTAAATTATTAAAAGAAGTAAAAAATAGAAGCCTTTTTATATTAGGCTTCTACCATTACTTTATTTTTATTATTAATTTTGCTTATTAAATCATTTACTTTATTATCTGCTAATTTAATATATTCATGATCATTTTGCAACATATAGATAGTATTCTCTATTCTCTCCTGACTTAGCTTTATTTCTGTCCAATGTCTTTCTTCTTCATAAAGATTCATACAATCTTGAATGTCATTAGCTCTACCAGTTTCTAAATAATTTTTAAAGGTGTTTAAAGTAACTAAGTCTTGATAATCTGTATGAATAAATGATTTTTTTAAGATTGAATTATAAATCTTTAAAGTTTTGTTTGTAGACTTTAACTTTGCTTCTAAGTCATATATATCAGATAAACTATTGTTCTCAAACTCCTTTTCGGCTTCTTTCCAATCGCCTAAGGCCTTTTTATAACGGTCACATGCTTTTTCATATTCGCGATAACGGATAATATAAACCTTCATATCATGGTTATATTGTGAACCATCACGATATACTTGTTTTTGTTTAAAACGTGGAAAAGATAAAAACTTACTTTTTTCTTGAGGCTCAGGATCTTCACTTTTTTCTGGTTTAAGTGGTAAAGTATCAGGTTCCAAAGGCGAAATAACTTCTTGATTTATTATTTGGTTTCTTTGTTCTAATATTTTGTTTAAATAGTTTATGTGTTTATTAATTTTTTCTATTTCATTTAATGAAGTTAAACACATATTAATATCTTTTATTAGTTCTGATTTACCGCGAGGGTTTTTTCTATTGTTTTTTCGAGTTTTATTGTATTGGTGAGCTTCAATATTAGTTTCAGGGGTAACATGTAACCCTAAGATAGTATCTAAGTCTTTTGCTGTCAAACGTTCTGATTCTATTGAATCGGTTTTAGAAAAGTATACTCGTGTGTTAGTCTTTAAGTAATAATAAGGTCCAATGTAATCAAGAAAATCATTTTGTTCAAAAGCAACTAAATCTTCCATAGCCTTAATATCCTCATCTAAAAAACAAATCCATTCATAGATACAGTTGTTTGAATAATCTTCTTCTAAGCAATAATTTTTTAAGTTATTATATGAGCTTAAACTTATATTTATATACGAATTGTAGTAATAAAATAAAACTTGCTCTGGAGAATATTCAAACATTACTGAAGTATCTAATTTGTGAACATTTTCTTTTGAGAGAAATGTGAAAAACATTTTAATCCTCCTTTATTATTTAATTAATAAACATAATTTCTATATATTTCCAAAAATTCCTGCTTGTAGGATGAAAAAGTGTAAAAAACTTTATTTGCATTAAGCTTTGGTTTATTTTAGTAATTAATTTGACTATAATATAAAACAGTTGAATTTATTATTGCTAATATGGATTTTAATCGGTTTAAAAAACAGATTCCACTACAAAAAGCTAAACTTAGAGTATGGAATCGGCTGAGCAAACATGTTTATCACGCCACTCATCGGTCTTTACCTTCATTTTAGCTTAGCACTTATTATCTAAAATGATTTTTTATTTATACTTAGCCGTGATCTATGCACCACGCCTTGCTACTTAAGGACTTAGATAAACATGTTTGCTCAGCCTTAAGTTTGTTGTAGTTACTTTTTGCAGCAGAATCAAAACATATATATAAAATTATTAGGAGGTAAATCATGAGTCAAAAGTTACCTTGGTTTGTTGAGGAAATGAAGCAATATGACCCGGAATATGCTGAGGTTATACATGAAGTAGTATCTAAGGCTTTAGATACTAGAGCCCTAGATGATAAAACTAAACTTCTTATAGTACTTGCACTTGATGCTATTAAAGGTGCTAGTGAAGGAGTTAAGGTTCTTGCAAAACAAGCACGTATGGCGGGTGCTTCTGATGAAGAAATACAAGAAACATTACGCTTGGCTTATTTTGTTAGTGGTATGGATGTAGTTAAAACTTCATTAAATGCTTTTGAATAGAATGGGGGTAAAAGTGATTAAAGCAATTTTATTTGATTTAGATGGCACTTTGTTAAACATAGATATGAACTACTTTTTGCCTAAGTATTTCAAAAAAATGGCAATAATGGCTAATGAATATGGTTTTGAAAACTCTGAAACATTAGCAGAAAAAGTTTTTCAATCTACTGCTGTTATGATTGGTAATAAAGATCCAAAATTAACAAATGAAGAAGTTTTCATGAAGGATTTTCTAAACAGGTGGCCTTATTCAGAAAATGAAATAAGAAAATTTTTTAATTATTTTTATGAAAAAGGATTTCCACAGCTTAAGGATTATTGTCAACCAATTCCTGGTATGAGAGATATGATGGCAAAGATCTTTGAAAAGGGTTACATAGTTGTAATAGCTACAAATTCTGTTTTTCCCATGAGTGCAATAAAAAATAGAATTGAGTGGGCTGGTTTAGATGGGTTTGATTACAGTTTAATTACTTCGTATGAATTGATGCATTTTTGTAAACCACACATAGAATACTATCAAGAAATAACAGATAAAATTCAAGTTGACCCTAAAGATTGTATTATGATTGGGAATGATAGAGGAGAGGATATAGTATCTGGAAAAATGGGTATGACAACATTTTTAGTTGAAAATATGCTAATTGATAAAGGTGATGTAGACTATATTCCAGACTATAGGGGTATGGTTGAAGACTTATATAAATTTATTGATGATTTAAAATCAATTAAATAATAGGTAGAAGAAATGGGGACTCTACTATATGAAATAATTAAACATAGGGTGGAGGTGTAATCCATTTCTGAAAAGAAAAAGCCAAAAAAGAAAAAAGTTATTACTGAAAAAGATTTAATGAAAATCGAAATAGCAAAAGAACTAGGTATTTGGGAACAGGTAGAAAAAGATGGATGGGAATCACTTAGTAATGCTATGTGTGGCAAAATCGGAGGAATCATGAGTAAACGCCTGCGGCAAAAAGCAGCAAAACAAAAACAAGCAGAAAATTAAGCTATTTTCTATGACGAATTTATTTGCCGAAAGTATGCTCAATTAATTAATGGCAAAAGAATGAATTCTCTACTAAGTGAGTTAAGAAAGCTAATTATTTTTATTAATAAATAAAATGTCTGAACATATAATGTTCAGGCATTTTGTTTTTATTGCTTAATTCTTACCAGATTTTCTTTTATAATGTAGGATAAGTTTATTAATAAAATAGGTGGGGAATATGCAAGCGATTGAAAAAGTTAGAGATTTTTTAAAAGAAAAAGAAAGTAATCTTAAAATTATAGAGCTTGATGCCGATACTTCTACATCAGAGTTAGCAGCACAAGCTTTAGGGACAGAAGTGGGA
The DNA here is from genome assembly GCF_009734445.1 of Candidatus Syntrophocurvum alkaliphilum. Lineage (NCBI taxonomy): Bacteria > Bacillati > Bacillota > Clostridia > Eubacteriales > Syntrophomonadaceae > Candidatus Syntrophocurvum > Candidatus Syntrophocurvum alkaliphilum. Next base: position 1,639,696 of record NZ_CP046457.1, on the reverse strand, counting down.
CAAATAGCTAAATCCATTTTATTTAAAACCAAAAAAGATGATTTCTTAATGATAGTTGCGGCAGGTGATGTAAAACTTGACTTTAAGGCTATAAAGGATCTTGCAGGTGCGAGGATTAGGATGGCAAATTCAGATGAGGTTAAAGAAGTTACAGGATATGATATTGGAGGGGTTTGTCCTTTTGCTTTAAATATACCTGTTAAAATATATATTGATGAAAGTTTAACCAAATATGATGTTGTTTATGCAGCTGCAGGTACAGCTAATACAGCTTTGCCAATTACTTTTAACCAACTACTAAATATTACTGATGCCAGTCCGTGTAATGTATCATTTAAATAATGAGGAGAGTTTTCAATGGGTAAAGGGTTTGTCCATTTACATAATCACTCGGAATATAGTCTTTTAGATGGTGCTTGTAGAATAAAAGACTTAGTTACTCGTGCAGTAGAGTTAGATATGCCTGCTGTAGCAATTACTGATCATGGTGTACTATATGGAGCTATAGATTTTTATAAAGAAGCCAATAATCAGGGGATAAAGCCTATTATTGGTTGTGAAGTATATGTTGCTCCTCGTACTCGCTTTGATAAGGAAGCTAAAATAGATGATAATTTATATCATTTAGTATTATTATGCAAAGATAATGCAGGGTATAAGAACCTTGTGGAATTAGTAAGTAAATCTTATTTAGAAGGCTTTTATTATAAACCTCGAGTTGATAGTGACCTAATAAAGGAGTATAGTGAAGGTTTAATAGCCTTAAGTGGCTGTTTAGCAGGTGAAATCCCTCAAAAAATATTAGCAGGCAACTATGAAGAAGCCAAAGAAACAGCATTATTTTATCAAGAAATATTTGGTGAAGAAAACTTTTATCTTGAGATTCAAGACCATGGCTTAGAAGAACAAAAAATAGCTTTAAGGGGAATTTATAAACTTAGTGAAGAATTAAATATACCTTTAGTTGCAACCAATGATATTCATTATATAAATCGCAATGATTCATCGGTACATGATGTACTTTTATGTATTCAAACAGGTAAGGTTGTAGATGATGAGCAACGCATGAGGTTTTATGGTAGCGAGTTTTATATGAAATCGTTAGAAGAGATGTCAGAGCTTTTTCCTAACTATCCCGAAGCAATGGTTAACACCTTAAAAATAAGTGAAAAGTGTAATGTAAAATTTGATTTTGGTAGCTTTTTTCTTCCACATTTTGACATCCCTAAAGAGCATACTGCTGAAAGCTACCTATCGGAAATAGTTTGGCAGAGATTTTATGATAGGTATCCATCACCAGACAAAGAGTTAATAAATCGTGTTGATTATGAACTTAATATATTAAATTCTATGGGCTTTGCTGCCTATTTTTTAATTGTCCAAGATTTAGTTAACTGGTCACGCGAAAACGGTGTGCCTGTTGGCCCTGGGAGGGGTTCGGCTGCGGGGAGCCTAGTATCTTATATACTAGATATTACTACAGTTGACCCTATAAAATATGATTTAATTTTTGAACGCTTTTTAAATCCGGAAAGAGTAAGTATGCCGGATATAGATATAGATTTTTGCTTTGAAAAAAGAGACAAGGTAATTGACTACATAGTTGAAAAATATGGTGCTAATCGCGTGGCACAAATTATTACATTTGGTACTATGGCTGCGCGAGCAGCTATAAGAGATGTTGGACGTGCTTTAGATATACCTTATGGTGAGGTAGACAAGATAGCTAAAATGATTCCTGCTGAACTAGGGGTAACTATTAATCGCTCTTTAGAAATATCACCAGAGTTAATAGAAGCATATGAAAACGATTATAACACTAGAAGGATAATTGATATTGCAAAAGCTATAGAGGGTATGCCACGTCATGCTTCTATTCATGCGGCAGGGGTTGTTATTGGTAATCAACCCTTAAGCACAATATTGCCATTACAAAAAACAACAGATGGACATGTTATTACGCAATTTAGTAAAGAAACAGTTGAAGAAATAGGATTATTAAAAATGGATATATTAGGTTTAAGAACTTTAACTGTTTTAGATAGGGCTTTAGATATAATAGAAAAAACTCGTGGTATTAGGGTTAATATAGATAGTGTAGAAATGGATGATCCTAAGGTTTATGAATTAATATCTGCGGGTAAAACGGTAGGGGTGTTTCAGTTAGAAAGTGATGGACTGCGAAGAATACTTACTGAAATGAAACCAAACCGCTTTGAAGACTTAGTTGCAGTTATAGCGCTTTATCGTCCCGGTCCTTTAGGAAGTGGCATGGTAGAAGACTTTATTAATCGTAAACATAAAAGGCAGGAAACAGAATACATTCACCCCATGCTTGAAGAAGTATTAGAAGAAACCTATGGAGTTATATTATATCAGGAACAAGTTATGAAAATAGCAAATGACTTAGCTAATTTTACTATGGGAGAAGCTGACATACTAAGAAGAGCTATGGGGAAGAAAAAACCACAGGAACTAGTTACTCAAAGAGATAAATTTGTAAAAGCGGCCAAAGAAAATAATATCCCTGAGAATACATCTAATCGATTATTTGATAATATGGAGAGTTTTGCAGGGTACGGTTTTAACAAAAGTCACTCTGCGGCATATGCAGTTATATCATATCAAACAGCTTACTTAAAAGCTCACTATCCAGCTGAATATATGTGTGCTTTTTTAACTAGTGTAATAGACCATCAAGACAAGGTAGTTTTTTATTTGCAAGAATGTAAGCTATTAGGCATTTCCATACTTCCTCCTGATATAAATGAAAGCTTTGAAAATTTTACTGTATCAAAGGATGGAATAAGATTTGGTTTAGGAGCCATTAAAAATGTGGGTTTTAATGCTGTTAAGAACATAGTGGAGACTAGAAAAAAAGAGCATTTTACATCACTTTATGACTTTTGCCGTAGAGTAGATTTATCAATAATAAATAAAAGAACAGTTGAAAATTTAATATTAGCAGGTTGTTTTGATTCATTAGGAATTAGTAGAAAACAAAACCTATCAATTATGGAAGAGTGTATAAATTTAGCAATAGCTATACAACAAACTGAAAATAGTAATCAGTTAACACTATTTGGCGAAGAGGCTTCACAAATTGATGAACCTAAACCTACAGTTAGTGGGGAAATGGATATTTATGATAAACTTTCGCGAGAAAAAGATGTTTTAGGTTTTTATGTATCGGAGAATCCTTTAGATAGGTATAAAAATATATTAGACCTAGTTACTACATGTAGTATTAATGAATTAAATAATAGTAATGAAGAAGCTTATGTAAGAGTAGCTGGCTTAGCAGTAAATTTAGTAAAAAGAATCAGTAAAAAAGGTGAAAACTATGCAAGATTTATACTAGAGGACTTAACTGGCCGAATGGATATGTTTTTATTTCCATCGGCATACAAGGAATATATTAATAGTATTCAACCAGACACTATACTAATTATAGAAGGTTTTTTTGATAATCGAGAAGATCAGCCTAAAATTGCAGTGAGAAAAGCTTATCCTATAGTTGATAAGGTGAAAGAGCTGAATATACGTATATCCCCGGACCTATCTGATGCTAACCATAAGGAAAAACTAATCAACATACTTAAAAAGCATCCTGGTAATGCAGGGGTATTAGTACATCTTTCTAGTAAAAGGCGCATTGTTTTAGATGAGAAGTATAATGTTGCTTCAAGTATAGAGTTAAAGAAAGAATTAATCGATATATATGGAAAGAATAATATATGGTTTCTATAGAAAAAATCAATATTAAAGGAGGATTATATGCATGAATACAAGTTATATGGGAGAAGATTATATTGTAATTAAAGCATTAGAAAATGGGGTAACAATAATTGGACTTACTAGAGGTAAGGATACCAAATTTCATCATACCGAAAAATTAGATAAGGGCGAAGTTATGGTTCTTCAGTTTACTGAACATACTTCAGCAATGAAGATAAGAGGATATGCTGAGATATTTCATAAATTTGGGACAACTATTAGTGGGGAACCGAGTAATAAAAAAGGTTAGTGACTTTATATTTTCGCCCCATAGGGAGGAATTTTATGCATAAAGTAGCGGTATTAACTAGCGGTGGTGATGCTTCAGGAATGAATGCAGCCATAAGGGCGGTAGTTAGATCGGCTATTTTTAATAACATTGAAGTTTATGGAGTTTATCAAGGTTTTGCGGGACTTATAGCCGGAGAATTAGAGAAAATGTCTGCTGGCTCTGTAGCAGATATAATTCATAGAGGTGGAACTATACTGCATACTTCAAGATCTGAAGAGTTTAAAACACACGAAGGAAGGAAAAAAGCAAAAAAAATACTTGATGAACATGGTGTTAATAACCTGGTCGTTATTGGAGGTAATGGGACTTTTAAAGGTGGCTACGAATTTTCAAAACTTGGTATAAATGTAATTGGTATTCCCGCTACAATTGATAACGATATAGTATACACTAATTCAATAGGATATGATACAGCTGTAAATACCGTGCTTAGTGCTATAAACCGAATAAGGGATACTGCAACTAGCCACGGTAGAATTTTTATAATAGAGGTTATGGGAAGAGACTGTGGTGAACTAGCACTTGCTGCTGGAGTAGGTGGTGGAGCTGAATCTATTATCATACCTGAAATTGCAACTGACTTAGATAAAATTATTGATAAGGTTAACAGAGGGATTGAAAGAGGAAAACGTCATAGCATAATTATTGTAGCCGAAGGTATATATCCAATTATGGAGTTAAAAAATGAAATAGTAGAAAGAACTGAGCAGGATACTAGAATAAGTATCCTAGGACATATACAAAGAGGTGGGACACCAACTGCTATAGATAGAATACTTGCATCCTACATGGGCAAAAAAGCAATTGATTCTATATTAGAAGGTAAAAAGAACATAATGATAGGTGGTAGAGTAGATAAAATACTTACTATTCCTTTAGCCGAAGTTATTAATGGTGTAAAAACACCAGAGTTAGGAATGTTTGAAATTGCTCGGATACTTTCTATATGAGGTGGTTATTAATGAGAAAGACAAAAATAATATGTACTATAGGACCTGCAAGTGAAAAAGTAGATGTATTACAACAGTTAATTAATAACGGAATGAATGTAGCTAGACTAAACTTTTCGCATGGTTCGTATGAGGAACATAAAAATAGAATAAATAATGTTAGAGAAGCTTCTAACAAACAAGGTCAACCAGTAGCTATAATGCTAGATACTCGTGGACCAGAAATAAGAACAGGTTTATTAGAAGATAAAAAAGTAATGCTAGAGTCTGGACAAAAATTTATTTTAACTAATAGGGATATAGAAGGTAATAAAAATGAAGTTCAAATAAATTATCCTAATCTACCAAATGAAGTAAGTGAAGGAACATCTATATTACTATCTGATGGCCTAATAAGCTTACAAGTCGAACAGGTAACCGAAACTGATATTATTTGTACGGTGGTCAATGGTGGAGAACTTGGTGAGAGAAAGGGAGTAAATGTTCCTGGAATACGAATTAACCTTCCTTTTTTAAGTACAAAAGATATTGAAGATATTCATTTTGGAATAGATAATGAAGTTGATTTTATTGCTGCATCGTTTGTGAGATCTGCTGAGGATGTATTGGAGATAAAACGTATATTAGAAGAAAGAGAAGCTGATATTGGTATAATTGCTAAAATAGAAAGTCAATCTGGTGTTGATAACTTAGAGGATATAATAAAAGTAGCAGATGGAGTTATGGTAGCTAGAGGAGACCTTGGAGTAGAGATCCCAGCCGAAGAGGTTCCAATAGTTCAGAATACCATGATAGAAAAATGTAATTTTGCTGGAAAAATAGTGATTATAGCAACTCAGATGTTAGATTCTATGATAAATAATCCCCGTCCAACTCGGGCAGAGGTCTCTGATGTAGCGAACGCTATTTTTAGTGGTTCAGATGCAATTATGCTATCTGGTGAGACAGCTGCGGGTAAGTATCCGATTGAAGTAGTTGAAACTATGGCTCGTATAGCAAAAAGGGCTGAAGAAGTTTACCCTTATAGAGAAGTACTTAGACAAAAAAGATCTTTGGAAACACTTTCTGTAACTGATGCTATAAGCTATGCTACCTGTGCTACAGCTATGAATTTAGGTGCTTCAGCCATAATAACAGCAACACGTACTGGTAATACCGCGGCTATGGTAGCAAAGTATAGACCTCAAGCCAAGATAATTGCAGTTACTCCAGAAAAAAAACTCATAAATAGATTGCTACTTTTTTGGGGAGTATATCCAGTACTAAGTGAGGAAACCATAGGGACAGACCAAATGTTAGAAGAATCAATAAAACAATCCTTAACTAATAAACTTATTAGCAATGGTGACTTAGTTATTTTAACAGCGGGTGATCCTACAGGACATTCAGGTGGAACTAATTTACTAAAAGTTCACGTAGTAGGTGATATACTTGTTGAAGGAATGGGTATAGGATCAATTTCATTAAAAGGACAAATTAGAATAGTTGCAAATAAAGATGATTTAAAAAATATTCAACATGGTGAAATTGTTGTAGCTCGGAGCGTGGAAAGTAGTTTTAGTCCTTATTTAGAGAAAATAGCAGGTTTGATAGTGGAAGAAGGCGGTTTGACATCAAATGCAGCAATTATTGGAATTGATGCAAAGATACCAGTAATAGTAGGAGCTAAAGATGCAGTTTCTATATTAAGTAATGAAATGATGGTTACTATGGATGTACCGAGCGGAAGAGTATATAAGGGCTTAGCTAAAATTTTTTAAAAATAGAAAAGGGACTTCGACTTAATTTGTTGAAGTCCCTTTTATTACCTATAACTTGATTCCCTAAAACTCTAATATGAGAAATTTTTTCTCTATTTTCCTTTAAATTCGGCTTTGCGATTTTTTAAAAAAGCATAAAAACCTTCTTTTTGGTCTTCAGATGAAAAGAGCATGGACCACCCTAGTTGCTCCGCGCGGCAACCTGATTTAATATCAGTATCCATTGATAAATTAATAGCATTTTTAGCTTCCCGTAAAGCTAATGGTGACTTTCTAGTTAGTTTCTTAGCAAATTTCTTAGCAGTATCTAAAACTTCAGCAGCTGAAACAACCATGTTTATTAATCCCATCTTTTCAGCAGTAGCAGCATCGAAGAAATCTCCGGTAAATATGTATTGTTTGGCTTTACATATTGATGCATTGCGCGGGAATCTTTGGGTGCCACCAGCACCAGGAAAAATTCCAAGATTTATTTCTGGTAATCCCAAAGTAGCATTATCAGCAACTATTCGTATATCGCAAGCCATAACAAGCTCTAACCCCCCACCTAGAGCTAATCCGTTTACAGCTGCTATAGTTGGCTTATGATTATCTTCGACTGCATAAATAGTCTTATGAGCTTTATCTAAAAAGTCGCGAGCTTCAAATGCATTATAATCTTTAATAGTTTTTAAATCTGCACCAGCAGCAAATGCATTCTCATTGCCACAAATTATTATAACTTTTACTTCAGGGTCATAATGACATCCTTCAAGTATCTCAAAAGTTTCATCTAATAGCTTAACATTTACTGAATTAAACGCTTTTGGGCGATTAATTTGAATTGTTGCTATACCTATTTCATCAACAGATACTATACATGTTTTAAATTGCTTATCCCTATATGACATAATAGAGTCCTCCTAGAATATTTAACATTTTATTTTTTATTTAATCTTAAAAACCTCTGCCAGTTTAAAGAACAACTTTTTTAACAGCACTAGCTAATGCACGAGCAATGTCTAAGCCTATTGTTTTTGCTCCTAAACTGCAATCTTATAATCTCTAAAACCAAATACCTGTTCTTTGTCAGATTTATACTCTAACCACCTCCTAGTTTTAGTTATAGATATATAGTTATTTTTTTATAATTAATTGATTTGCATGCATTAGTGGAAATTTCCTATTGCACATTAATATATCATATTATATTTATGTAAATAGATGAAATTAGTAATTTTTTGACTAAAAAAAAAGCGAACTAAAAAATTGAGTTCGCTAATTATATTTAATCTAATATTTGCTTTGTTCGATTATTGTTATTAAAGTCATAGGATCTAAAATTCCCGAAGTTTTTATATTATTATCTTGTTGGTATTTCAAGATATACTCGTTATCATCTTTTTTACTAACTTGGTCTAACTGAACTAGTATAGCTTCAATTTTTTTTTGGTTAATTTCAGGTAAAGGACTTTTACTTGATTCTTTATAAGGCTTATCTGGGATTTTATTACTATTAGTAATATTAACTTCTTGATCTGTTTTTTGTTTTTTACCAACAACATTTTCTTTTTCTATACTAATTAGGTCAGTATTTTGGTTCAAATACTTAATGTTACTAATTAAGCCTAAAGTTGAGCCAGTTATTACTGCTGCTGTTAAAACAAAAACTAAAAATATATACCCCTCTAACTTCATAAAAAATATCTTCCCCCAAATTTTTTCAAGTAAATATTACCTTAATCATGCCGGATTGTCAACTATTGTAAAATTCTTGGTTTTTTACACTCCATATACTCCATAATCTCCAGCATATGCTCCGGATCCATAAGCTCCATATTTTCTATAAGCTCTATTATCTCTGTGATGTTCATCAACATCTCCTCTTATTAAGCTAACTGATGTTGAATTAAACATTGCAAAAATTTCATCACCTTCACTTAGATTCATTGCATCAAATGCCCCTTTAGTTATGGTAGCAGTTACGGCCTGATCTCCAACATCTATAACAATCTCTGTCATATCTTGGCCTGCTTTTACACTCATTACCCTTCCTACTAGCTTATTAGGATCACTGATTCTCATTTAAAATAACCTCCTTTTTTTATTTTTTATAGGTTGTTCAAAATAAGGAGGTATTATTCCAATTAAATGAGCAATTAAAAATAATTAATTTTTGATTCTGCTACAAAAGTGCTAAGCTAAAATGGAGGTGGAAACCGTGATAAACATGTTTGCTCAGCCGATTTCATAGTTTAAGTTTAGCTTTTTGCAGTGGGACCATTTTTTAAAAAAATTAAATAAAACTTAATACTTGAAGGCGAATTTAGTGCTTAATATAACAAAAGAGGGCTTAAAACCCTCTATTTTTCTTGTTATTCTATATAAACAACTTGTTCGCTTTGTAGTGGTGCCAGAGGTGGGGCTCGAACCCACACGCACTAGGCACACGATTTTGAGTCGCGCTCGTCTGCCAATTCCGACACTCTGGCTTATTAAAAGCTTTATTGCACAAACATTATAATAGTCACTTATTTAGATGTCAAGGAGGTATAAATACACTTAAAATGTATATATAATTAAAAGTTGATTTAGCAATGACTAGTAATTTATTATTAGAGCATATAGGTTCTAGTAGACTAGTTTATCTAAGTACTTTAGTAACAAGGCAATGGTAAAATTTCGTCTTAGATAATAAATGCTAAGCCAAAATGGAAATAAAGACTGATAAGTGGCGTGATAAACATGTTTGCTCAGCCGATTCCATAGTCTAGGTTTAGCTTTTTGCAGTGGAACTACTGTTATTTTTGCATTATTACTATATATTATGAAATATTGGTTAGTTTAATGCATTTATAATGTATGCTATAAAATGGTAAAATAAACTTAAATAAGTGTATTATACATAATAAAGATAAAGAATAATTGTTTGGTAATTAGTGTACACATTGCCTGCTAAATAACAAAGGATTTTAGGTAGTTTTGTTGAATATTGATTAAGTTTTTTCTAACAAATTAGTTTTTTATTTTTTAATATATACTTATAATTCCATATGTTCCTAACAAATTTAATAGCTATAACTTTAGGGGAGAATATTAATGATATCAGATGAGCAACTAGTTAAAAAAGCTAGAGATGGGGATTCTGAGGCGTTTGAAGAGCTGGTTAGTAGATATAAAAATAAAGTATATTCTTTGTCGTTTAGATATATGAGTAATGAAGAAGATGCCTATGATATGGCCCAAGAAGCTTTTCTAAAAGCCTTTCGTTCTTTGCGAACTTTTAAAGGAGATGCAAGTTTTAGCACTTGGATTTATCGTATTACAACCAATGTATGTTTAGATGAATTGCGGCGTAGAAAAAGAAGAATTGCCCCCTTATCTCTCAATGAACCTTTAGCGACTCATGAAGGTGATGAAGTAGAAAAAGAAATTCCTGACACATCTCCAACAGCTGACATATTATATGAACAAAAAGAATTTGCAGGTTACATACAACACATATTGGACCAAATAAAACCTGAACATAAAACAGCAATTATTTTAAGAGATATGATGGATTTAACTTATGAAGAAATATCTGAAGTATTAAATTGTTCTGTGGGTACGGTTAAATCCAGGTTAAACCGTGCGCGAACTGCTTTGCGGAAAAAATTATCTGACAGGGAACTTTTACCTTAATTGCCTCGTCTAAATTAGCGAGGAGGACTTAAAATGAGATGTGAGCATATAAGGGAATTATTTTCACCTTATCTTGATGAAATGACAACTGAAAAAGAAAACGAGGCTATAAAAGCTCATCTAAACGTCTGCTCACAATGTCGTGAAGAGTTTGATCACCTAAAGACGGTATGCGTTATGATGCGTAATATTGAAAATCTAGAGGCTCCAGAAGAGTTTTCAGAGGATTTAAAGAAACGTTTAATGCATGAGAAGGTTAAAGTCTTCGGAAATAAGGACATTAAAACCCCGAGAAGACCAGGATGGGTTGCAGCAAGCGTTGCAGGTGTTGCTTTGGCTATAGGTATCTATGCAAGTAGCTTTATACCTTTTAAATCAATTGTGGCTTCAGTAGAAGACTGGATGGAGGGTGAATCTGAAAAACCACAAATAGCAGTAGAAGATATTATAAATCGAGTTAAATTGCAATGGGAAATGAGCGAAGATAAAGATAAAGACCCTAGTTCGGACATAATACCGGGAGAAGTTGATGAAGAACCCATAACACCAGATGAAGATAAGGATACAATTGATGAAGATGAAAGCACAAAAGAAGAACCTAAAGATATAAAAGATGAAGAAGATGATAAGCCTATAACAATAGCAAAAGAACCTGAACCTAAGGAAGTTAATGTTGTAACAACAAAAGTTAGAGTAGAAAACATAGAAGATTCAATTAGAGAAGTTATAAAAATAGCAGAAGCAAATACTGGTCAATATCATCTGCCAGCTTCTGATAGAAATACTATGCAAGCTTTTGATAGTAATAATGTTAAAATAGTTTCAATAACAGTTAAAGAAGAAAAGAAAGACAAAGTAATAGAGGAATTAGATCCATTAGGTAAGGTTGGAACCTCGGTTAGTGATAAAATAGTTCTTACACAGGAGTATGAAAACGCAGTTGAACAAATTAATTCATTGGAAGATCAGAAAAAAGAAATTACTGAAAAGGATGAACTAACAGAGGAAGAAAAAAATAAGCTAAAAATTATAGAAAATGATATTGCTAAATGGGCAAATACTAAAGAAGCTATAGAAAAAGAGGTAAATATGGTAACTGTTGAAGTTTATCTTATAGAGGAAATGAAACCTTAAATATATTAAGACAAATAAAATTGGATATACTATCATAGGGCAGGAAATAATTCCTGTCCTATTGAATTTTATAGGGATAAATAAAATATGGTGGTGTAGATGATGTCTGATAAAAAATTGATGCTAATAGATGGGAATAGCCTATTGTATAGAGCTTTTTATGCGCTTCCACTTTTGCATAATAGAGAAGGTATATATACCAACGGGGTATATGGTTTTTTAACTATGTATAATAGGATAGTTGAGCAAGAAAAACCAACCCATATCGTAGTAGCCTTTGATATGGATAAGAAAACATTTAGAACGGAAAGGTTTGTTGATTATAAAGCTAATAGGTCTGCTCCCCCTGATGAACTTACTCCTCAGTTTCAATTGCTAAGGGATGTTTTAAAGGCACTTAAAGTAAAATACATTGAAGTTCCAGGGTTTGAAGCAGATGATATAATTGGAACCATAAGTAAAATAGCGGAAACTCAAGGTGTGAGTAGTATTATAGTTACTGGTGATGGTGATAATCTTCAGTTAGTTTCTGATTCAGTAAAAGTCTTAATGACTAAAAAAGGTATTACAGATATACAGTTATACGATATAAACAAAGTGATAGAAAAGTGGGAAGTACCACCAGAAAAAATGATAGAAATTAAAGCTTTAATGGGGGATTCATCTGATAATATACCTGGTGTTCCAGGAGTAGGCGCAAAAACTGCCATAAAACTTATTAAACAATTTAATAAGTTAGAGAATATTTATGAAAATTTAGACCAAGTAAGTGGGAAGAAACTAAAAGAGAGATTAGCAGAAAATAGAGATAAGGCATTTTTAAGTCGTGAGCTAGCTGAAATAGTTAGAGATATGGATTTAGATATTGAAATAGATGAATTTCAAAAGAGTGAACCAGATTATGAAAATTTAATTCAAATATACAAACGATTAGAGTTTAATAATTTTTTAGCGACTTTAAACAAGAAAGCCGGATCAACAGCTAAGGAGCTTGAAAAAATAGATGTAATAGAGCTTGAATGTGAAGAAGATGTAGAAAAACTTATAAAGCAGATAAGTAAAGACGATTTACTATCCTTATATTTTAAAACTGATTATCATCACCCTATGTGGTGTAATCTTAAATCAATATATATAGAGTTTCGTAAACAAGTGTATAGCTTAAATATAGGAGAAAAAATTAATTATAAAATTTCCTGGTTAAAACCATTTTTTGAAGCTAAAGATATTAAAAAACTTATCCACAACCAGAAGTTTGTACAAGTATTGTTGAGTAGATATGGTATACAGCTTAGAGGTATAGAATGTGACACCATGCTTCTTACTTATATTAATGATTCTCAAATACAAAATGAGTCTTTAAGTAATGTGATATTACAATATCTTAATGTTACTGTTACAGAAGATAATCCCGAGTGCTTAGTTATAAAAATTCAGGATTTATATCAAGTATTAATCAAAGACTTACCCCAAGATTTAAAGTACTTATTATACAATGTAGAAATACCATTATCAAATACTTTGGGGAAAATGGAAATTGCAGGAATAAAAGTGAATAAAAAAATACTAGAAACCATATCTGAAGAATTTTCGATTAGACTTTCTAAAGATGAAGAACGGATATATGAACTTGCAGGTGGAAGTTTCAATATTAACTCACCTAAGCAATTAGGAAAAGTGCTATTCGAAGATTTAGGTTTAAGGGTAGTCAAAAAAACAAAGACTGGCTACTCTACAGGAGCTGAAGTATTAGAAGAACTATACGATGAGCATGAGATAATACCTTATATTTTAGATTATAGGCATGTAAGTAAGCTCAAATCAACATATGTTGATGCATTACAAGAGCTTATTCATGTTGATACGGGTAGAGTACATACCATTTTCAAACAAGCTCTAACTACTACAGGCAGACTTTCAAGTGTTGAACCAAATTTGCAAAATATTCCCATTAAAATGGAGGAAGGGCGCAGAATAAGAAATGCATTTACTGCCAAAGATGATTGGTACTTAATATCTGCCGACTATTCTCAAATTGATCTTCGTGCACTAGCACATATAAGCGAGGATGCAACACTAATAGAAACGTTTAAAAAAGGTATAGATATACACACACGTACAGCCTCTGAAATTTTTAATGTAGATATATCTGATGTTAATTCAGATTTAAGACGTAGAGCTAAAGCAGTTAACTTTGGAATTGTTTATGGTATAAGTGATTTTGGTCTATCTAGAGATACAGGAGTTAGTAGAAAGGAAGCCAAAAGGTATATCGAGGAATATCTAGACTCCTATCCAGGAGTACGACAATACATGGATAATATAGTGGAGTTTGGGAAAAAACATGGTTATGTTGAAACTGTTTTAAAACGTCGTAGATATTTACCTGATTTAAATGCTAAAAATAAAATGGTACAGTCTTTTGCTAAGAGAATGGCTCTTAACACACCGATACAGGGGAGCTCAGCTGATATAATAAAACTAGCTATGCTAAAAATAAATGATGAAATCGAAACTAGAAAACTGAAATCACAGCTATTAATACAAGTTCATGATGACTTACTGCTAGAAGTTCCCAAAGAAGAAATTGAGGAAACTACAGCTATTGTAAAAGAAGCTATGGAAAATGCCTATAGCTTAAAGGTGCCTTTAGAAGTATCCTTAAATATAGGACGTAATTGGTACGAGATGGAAGAATGGAAATAACGGAGGAAAAATAATGCCTGAATTGCCTGAGATTGAAACTATACGTAAATCTTTTGATAAAATTAAAAATACAATTATTCTTGATGTAGAGTTTAGACGAGAAGATATTATTAGGCAAAAAGATTACTCACCTGAAAAAATTCCTCAAAAACAAATAATAGATATTAACCGCCGAGGGAAGTTTTTAATTATAGTTTTAGAAAAAAATATGTATATTATACTTCATATGGGAATGAGTGGTAGATGTTACATTATGAATGTCGATGCTAATATAGCCGAGTCTCATGTACATTTAGTGGTAACATTAAATAATAAAACAAAGATAGTATATCAAGATCCTAGGCGTTTTGGTGGAGTATGGTTAGTTAAAGATATGGAAGGATTTTTCTCTCATATAGGGAAAGAACCATTATCAGATGAATTTACAGCAAATTATCTTTATGAATTAACTAGGAAAAGAAAAACACCGATTAAAAACCTATTATTAAATCAACGTCTAATAGCAGGAATAGGAAATATTTATGCTGATGAAGCTTTATACATGGCAGAGGTTCGTCCTAACCGTCCCGCAAACACATTAACCAAAAAGGAAGCCCAAAAACTTAGAAATGCAATAAGAAAGGTTTTAAATACTAGTATAGAAAATAGGGGGACAACCTTTAGAGATTTTAGAGATGGGTATAATGAATCAGGACATTTTCAAAACTACCTAAAAGTATATGGTAAAACTAATGAACCTTGTCCTGTTTGTACACAGATTTTAACCCGAGAAAAAATTGGTGGTAGAACTAGTCACTATTGTGATAATTGCCAAAACTAGACAGGCTACCAAGGGAACACTTTAATAGCTTTATCCATATAGTAGATATATATATAACAATGGGTAGAGGTGGCTTATATGGAGTTTTTAATAGTGTTCCTTTTTGCTGTTGCTGTTAGTGCTGATGGTTTTGTTGTAGGATTGGCCTATGGAGTTAGGAATATAAAAATCCCTTTTGCTTCATTAATAGTTATAGCTATGGCATCAGCTTTGGCAGTAACTATTTCTATGTTATTTGGTATGGGCATTGCATCCCTACTCAGTCCACAGGTAGCTGCTAGTGTAGGTGCTGTTATATTAATTATTATGGGAATTTATTTCTTATTTCAAGGAGTAAAAGATAG
Source organism: Candidatus Syntrophocurvum alkaliphilum (assembly GCF_009734445.1). NCBI lineage: Bacteria > Bacillati > Bacillota > Clostridia > Eubacteriales > Syntrophomonadaceae > Candidatus Syntrophocurvum > Candidatus Syntrophocurvum alkaliphilum. Next base: position 1,624,253 of record NZ_CP046457.1, on the reverse strand, counting down.
AATAAATAGTTTGGATGAAGATGAACAAAAACTTTTATTAGAATTTAATATAAAGCCTCTTGGAATAATAGTACATATACTTAAAGAACCTTCAACAGCAGATTTTGATGATTCAGGTGTTATTAGTGCTAAAGAGGCGTTTTTTCTAGGTGTAGCATTAGCTTTAGATGCTTTTGGTGCTGGTATAGGAGCAGCAATGACTGGATTTAATGTAATCTTAACAGCAACTTGTGTAGGAATTCTCAAATTTTTACTAGTAAATGGAGGTTTATTTCTAGGTAAACTAATGATAAATGAGAAAATAAAAATAGTATCGTCTATTTTACCTGGTTTAATCTTGATTATACTTGGTATAATTGGATTAAATTAAATTTAACAGAAAAGTCGGTGTTAGCATGAAAATAATAGGATTAACAGGTGGAATTGCTAGTGGAAAAAGTACAGTTGCTAATGCTTTAAAGGATCTTGGAGCTATAATTATTGAAGCAGATAAACTAGCACATCAAATTATTGAACCCGATAAACCCGCATATGAAGAAATAATAAAAACCTTTGGTCAAGAAATATTAAATGACGACTTAACCATAAATCGGGATGAGTTAGGTAAACTAGTATTTAATAATCCTGAAAAATTAGAAAAATTAAATAATATAACACATCCTCGTGTAATAGAAAGTTTTAAAAACCAAATTCAAGCTATTAATAAAAGCCAACCAAATGCTGTAGTAGTCTTTGAAATACCATTATTATATGAAATAAATATACAGCATATATGTGATGAGGTATGGGTAGTATGGATTGATCGTGAAACCCAAATTGAAAGGTTAAAGTTACGTGATGGCTTTACTGAGGAAGAAGCTATAAAAAGAATAGATTCTCAAATGTCATTAGATGAAAAAGCAAAAAGAGCTAATAGGGTTATTGACAATAGGAAAGGTAAAGAGGAAACAATAAGAATAGCAACCAAATATTACAATGAAATTTTATAAAATTGTAAAATAAAATTGTATTAGATAAATTTTTGTTGGGGAGGATATAAGTTTGTCTAGATTTCGTAAGCCTAGAGCATCAATATTTATATGGCTATTTATTTTAATATTTTTATTTATTATAATTACCTTTCCTAGATGGATAACTGTTTTTTATCCTCAGCCTCACAAAGATTTAATCTTTTCTTCTGCATATGAGTATCAAATAGATCCCTATCTAATATTTTCTATAATTCGAGCTGAAAGTAAATTTCAAACTACTGCAGAATCTCCGGTTGGAGCTAAAGGGCTTATGCAGATAATGCCAGATACAGCATTATGGATAGCAGAGCAAAGAGGTGTTGAAGACTTTCAAATAGATGAACTTCACAAACCAGAGATCAATATTGATTTTGGCTGTTGGTACTTGGCTAGTCTTAAAAAAGAATTTGATGGACAGCTACCAATAGTTATAGCAGCTTATAATGCAGGAAGAGGTAAAGTTGTGAATTGGATTGAAGTAGGGCAGTGGGATGGTACTGAAGATAATGTAGAACAAATACCCTTTAGTGAAACTAGAAAGTATGTAAAAAACGTATTAAAAAATTACCAAGCATATCATGCCATATATAATTCATAGTTTTTCATTCTTATAAAAAATCAATATATAACTATTATTAACATTAGTAATATTTACCCGCTTTACTCAATATAATGTCCTAAGACAAGTTGAGTAGAGGAGGGTACAATTACAATGTTCTTAGATAAAAAGAAAATGGCTTTACTAGTTTCTATTATCGGACTAGCATTATTAATTGGTATAATTATTCACATAAAAAATCAGACATTATATACAGCTAGTCTAGATACACGCCCTTTTAATATAGGGTTAGTTGGTAATGTAGAAACATTTGAACCTGCTAATGTATTTACACAAGAAGAAAAAATTTTAGCTTCAACTATGTACGAAAGTTTAGTGTATTATGATGAAAGCTCTAAATCATTAAAGCCGCTATTAGCTACCGATTGGAAATATTCTGGTGATAGCAAAACAATTACTATTAACATAAACACTAATATAAGGTTTCATAATGGTAAATTATTGACTGCACAGGATGTAAAAGATTCTTGGGAGTATAATTTTTCAACAACAAAGGATTGGGATAATATTAACCTGTTAATGCCCATAAGCGGTTCTAAAGAAAGGCTTGAGGGAAAAACTGCAGATATAGCAGGTATACAAGCAATAGATAAACGGACATTAAAAATTGAACTTAATGAGCCCAATGCTGCATTTATGCACTATCTAACTCATCCATTATTCTATGTTTTTGATACCCAAGATGAGGTGGAACCAGCTGTAGGAACTGGTCCTTTTATATTTAAAGAAGAAAATGAATCTGGTCAAATTATTCTAGAAATAAATGATAGGTATCACAGGGGTCTACCCAAAATAGCATCTATTAATGTAGACGTTTATGAAGACGTTTTTCAAGCATTTGGTGATTATAAAGCAGGTAAACTTGATTACTTAAATCAAGTTCCTCTAAAGGAAGTGAAAAACTTAAAAGATCATTCTCGATATAAAGATTTATTTATTAATCGTCCTTTATATGAAACCTATTCTTTAGGTTTTAACATCAATAAAGCTCCTTTTGCAGATAACTATCTTTTACGTAGAGCATTAAACTATGGTATAGATCGTGATGTAATAATAGAAACTGTTTTAGGTGACTCTTATCGAGCTAGCAAAGGTGTTATTCCTTTTGGATTGCCAGGTTATAATAATCAAATGCCTGGTTATAGCTATAATCCAGATAAAGCGAAAGAGTTATTAGAAGAAGCAGGCTATCCTTTAGGGGAAGGGCTTAGTCCTTTAACTTTAACAATTAACAAAAATGATGGCCACAGAATGGTCGCCTTAACAGTAATTGATCAACTTGCTCAATTAGGAATTGAAGTTCAATTACAAGAAATGGATTGGGATTACTATAAAAAACAACTGAACAATATGAGCTTGTCTTTTTTCAGAATAAGCTGGAAAGCCGACTACCCAGATGCTGATACCTTTCTATATAATATGTTTCACAGTTCCCAAAAAGGTAAAAGTAACTTTTCAGGATATCACAACCAACAAGTAGATAAGATTCTTGATGCATCACGTGCAGAGACTAAGAGTGTTCAAGAAAGGGTAAAATTGCTCAATAGGGCTGAAGAGATAATTATTGATGATTCACCCTTTTTATGGCTATTTCAAAAAGAGTCAGCTGCTATAGTAGGTGAAAACGTAAGAAACTTAACTTTAAATGGTTTAGAAATGGTGGACTGGTATAAAGTTGAGTTATTAAAACCTTCCTTAGATGATAATGAAAAACCTAGCACTAATGGAGAAGTGTAGATACTTAAATAACTTAATATAATTGACAATTATAATAACGCTGTTGTATAATGTCCTTTGTCAGAATAACAACAAAATGATATGCGGTGGTGGTGGAACGGGCAGACACGCTAGTTTGAGGGACTAGTTCTTAACAGGAGTGCGGGTTCAAGTCCCGCCCACCGCACCATACAGTTCTTATAAGTCATGGATTAACCATGGCTTTTTTATTTTTCTGGTAAACTAGGATGTTTTGTATATTAATAGGTAAAATAATATTAAAAATAAATTTTTTATAAGCCCCCTGTTTTTTGAAATTGTGAATCTTTTAAAGTATTCTTTTATACTATGCTGATATTTTGCAAATTTGTATTATATGCTTTAATACACAACCTTGACATGATAAACGAAATGTTTTTAGTATACAAAATAGCTGATGCTTTTTAAAGTTAATGGGGGTGTTTTAAAGAATAATATTAAAAAACTAATTATTGGAGGTTTAATAATGAAAAATAATTCAATTTTATTAGCTATATTATTAATATCAACAATTTTTATCTTATCTGCATGTGCTCCAGATGCTGACCATAGAGATGATACAATTAGGATAGGGGTAAATAATATAGCAGAAGATTCGATAGCAGATGTTGAAGTTTCTAATATGTGGCAAATATTACTACAAGAAAATGGATATAATGTTGAAGTAATTGAAGTCGGGAAAGAGATGCTATTTCAAGGAGTTGCACAAGGCAATCTTGATATTGGGATGGAAGTTTTGATTCCTCAAGATAATATCTTGATTGAGGAGTATGGCGCTGATTTTGACATTCAGGATAAGTGGTATAAGGAGACTAGATATGGGTTAGTTGTTCCATCTTATGTAGAGGTTAATAGTATAAGTGAATTAAATGAAAAAAAGGATATACTTAATAACGAGATTATTGGGATTGAACCTGGTTCAAATATAAATGAACTTACTGAAAAAGCAATAGAAGAATACGGATTAGATTTTGAAGTTGTAGAAATATCCGAACCTGCCATGATTGAAGCTTTAGGTGAAGCATATGAAGACAAAGAGCCTATAGCAGTAACATTATGGAAGCCCCATCGAGTTTATGCTTACTATGATTTAAAACATCTTGATGATCCTAATAACATATATGGAGATGGAGATGATATTGCCTTTATTACTAGAGAAGGATTTGCAGAAGATTTTTCAGATGTTGTGCAATGGATGAATAATTGGTTTATGACAGATGAAAATCTTAGTGACTTAATGGCAATTATTGAAGAAGAAGAAGACCCAGTAAACGGTGCTAATGCTTGGGTTAATGAAAATCGTGATTTAATAGATGAGTGGATTACTAATTAGGCTAAATAAAAATTACATGGATTAATATTTTGCAGCAGTATTAATTTTTTAATAAACTAATAAGTAATAATATAACTAAATAAATGTTCCAAAGGAGTTTTTTATGAAAAATAACAAGTGGGAATTTTTAAAAAGTGTAGTTTCAATAGATGAATATAATCTTATTGCTAATATTTTGGATGAAGAAGGAATTCCTGTAATGAGAAAGACTCCTGGGGCTGGTGCTTATTTAGAAGTATTTATGGGTTCAGCTATAAATACTCGAATTGATATTTATGTACCTTCATCTAAACTTGAACAAGCTATTGAAATTTTAACTCATATGGAGCATGGTGATGAATTGAATGGAGATATTTATCTAGAGATTGAAGAAGATAAATATGATTATAATTATAATTCTTCTAGAATGGATTATTCTGAAGAAATTAAAACTGAGGAAGATAAAAGTAGTGTATATCTTAAGCTTTTTTTAATTTTTTTATTTATTGTTTTTTTCGGTTCATATATATTAGACATTATTCCATAGTGTTTATATAATGAGCTAAACTACTTCCAACGGAAATAAACGAAGACTCTACCATAATTGTTAGGGTCTTTTTTTATGCGATGGTATTTTTCTTTTATGTGTTTTTGATCTAAAAATCGTAGTACTCTTTTCTTTAACTGCCCGCTTCCTTTACCACAGATTATTTCTAACTCTTTAGCCTTTATATCTTCAGCTTCATTAAAGGCATTACTTAACGCCTTATCTATTTCATATCCCTTATTAAAAATTGGGTGTAAATCCAAAACTATATTTTTTTTAGACATTAAATATACCACCCTAAATAGTATCTTTTTTATAACTTTAATTGTGTCAATTTATAATGTCAATCCTATTACTTTTATATAAATATGAAACAATTTTCATTAATGGTTATAAATGTAACACTATATCATTTTTTGCCATATAATATCATGAGTATAACCGAAAGGAAGTGATATTATGAGTGTTCCTATTATTCCTGAAGTAACACAAGAGCAAGCATTAATAGATTTACTGGAATCTATAGCTGTAGAAGAAACTGCCCTAGCACACTTAATTAATGCGGAAGCTGAAAAAGTACAGGTAATAGCTGAAATGCTATTAACTCAACAAGTCGATACGAATGGAACCATTAACTTTCAAAAAAGTATCAATAGAATGATGCAAACTATAATTAAAAAAGAAATAATACTTCAATTTAAATTAGAAAATGTGCTTGATGCAATGAAAGAAATTAAAATCATAGTTCATAAAAATACCGTAACAGCTACAGGAATTTTTAATAATGTTGTTTATTCAGATACTGATGTGGCTTACTACTCATACAAAAAGGAACAGGACATTAATAACCCTACTAATGTACAAGGAGGTGAATAAAGATGGCTATAATAGGCGGAATAGATATGGGTAATCTTGTCGATTATTTGTTCTTCTTTGCTGGGTATAAATGCTAATATTTAAATGTCCAAAAATGCAAAAATAACTATGTACAAAAATCACATAAGTTTCTATAGTTTTACTGGGTGATGAGAAATGAAAATAAAATTAATTACTGATATTGAAATTAACTCAGTAAAAGACTTACCGAAACTTAAAACACTTGTGGAGGCAAATAACTTGGATAAGCCAAATTTTAGTGAAATAGCAAGGAATTTGGGGGTTGATAGAAGGACAGTTAAAAAATATTACATAGGAGCTGATAAAAAGGAAAGAAAAAAGAAAAAATCTGTGATTGATGACTACTATGAAATTATAAAAGAATTACTATCTGATGAATCATCTCAAATGTTTTATTACAAAGATCATCTGTTTAGATATTTACAAAGAGAGCATGGATTAAAATGCACCAGGAATAACTTTAATTACTACATACTAAAGCATGAAGAGTTTGCTAATTATTTTAAACCAAAAGGTAATTCAAATTCAATTAAAACAGAAACAGAACTAGGTAAACAAGCACAGTTTGATTGGAAAGAAAAAATTAAATTTAGGTTTAGAAATAGTGAAGAAATAATTATAAATGTAGGAAGCTTAGTATTATCAGCATCAAGGCAAAAAGTTTGGCTTATTTACTTATCAACAAGCTTAGATTGTGTTGTAGACTTTTTAGCTAATGCTTTTGAAACAATAGGGGGTGTGCCTAAGGAGTTAGTTATAGATAATGCTACTACAATGATGTTAAAAGCTAGAACAGAATTATCAGATGGTACTGTTAATCCTAAATTTCAGCAATTTGCAGATGATTATGGATTTAAAGTAGTTCCTTGTATTAAAGGAAGGCCTCAAACTAAAGCAAAAGTAGAGAATCCTATGAAAATTATAGATGAAATAATGACTTATAACGGAGTGTTAGATAATATCGAACAATTACATGAAAAATTAGAGCAGATAACAAACGAGGCTAATACTAGAATTTGTCAGAGTACAGGCATACCACCTATACTTATGTACAAAAAAGAAAGAGAACATCTTTTTCCTTTACCACAAGAAAAAATATGTTCTTCCTATAAGCTTTCTTCCATAAAGGTGAATGTAAATACAAATGCACTTTTCTCTTACAAAAAGAAAATGTATTCAGTTCCTTCAACCTTAATTGGAAAGAAAGTAACAATAAAAATAATTGAAAATAACTTGCATGTCTATTATAACAAAAAACTTATTACTGTCCATGAAATCATGGAAAACAAAAAAATAACATACACAGAACAGCATCATTTAGACATGTTAAAACAAACATTTAGAAAACATGATGGGGTTGAAGAATATGCTATACAGCATCTAAGGGAATTGGAGAAATTTAATGAGCAATTATCAAATATTACATGACAATTTAAAAGAGCTTAAGTTAACCCAGATGAGTATTAAGTTAGATAATTATTTAGACCAAATAAATGATGGGAAAATAAGCGTTATAGATGCTTTATACGAACTTACTTCTAAAGAGATAGAAGTTAAAAACTTTAATGCTACCAATGCAATGGTTAAAGTAGCTGGATTTCCACATCAAAAAGAACTCAAAGATTTTGATTTTGAATTCCAACCTAAAATTAATAAACAACAATTTTTAGATTTTGAAAGTTTAAGATTCTTAGAGACTAACAGCAATATTCTATTGATCGGAAATTCCGGAGTCGGAAAGTCGCATCTGGCCACTTCTATAGGTATTGCAGCAGCTAAAAAACGTATAAGCACTTATTTTATTAAATGCCATGATTTAATTGAACAACTTAGGAAAGCTCATCTAGAAAACAAGTTAGAAAATCGAATTAAGCATTTTGCTAAATATAGGCTTTTAATAATCGATGAAATCGGATATTTGCCTATCGGTGAGCAAGAGGCAAAAATGTTTTTCCAGCTTATTGATCGTAGATACGAGAAAAAAAGCACCATAGTAACTAGTAATATTAGTTTATCAGATTGGACCGATATTTTTACTGATAACATGTTAGCTAGTGCTATTTTAGACAGACTAGTACATCATTCTAGCATTGTAAATATACTTGGTAGTTCATATAGAACTGCAGAAGCTCTATCAAAAGTTGGTCAAAAAGAAGATTAGTTGTACATAAAAATATTTGCATTTTTGTTCATTTTTTTATTGACGTTTATAAACACTCCATGAAGTTTAAGGTTGAGACAAAGGGGGGATGTTTCTTTAATTCTTCTTACAAACAGATAAGTGCATTAATAGGAGGTTATATATTATGTGGTATATGAATGAAGAAAGACAACTTATGCAAAATATTGCAAAGGAATTTGTAGAAAACGAAGTAAAACCTGTGGCATTAGAAATTGATAAAAAAGATGAATTTCCATTGAAGTTATTTAAGAGAGCTGGAGAGCTAGGTTTCTTAGGAGTAACATTTCCAGAAGAATTTGGTGGTTTAGGTGGAGACAATACAACTCTTGCGTTAATAATTGAAGAATTATCAAAAAGTTCACCTGTACTAGCAGTAGCAATCGGAGCCCATAGCTTATTAGCTGGTGGAATGCTAAATATGCTTGGATCACCTGAGCAAAAAGAAAAATATCTAAAACCAGCAGCAACAGGTGAAATTATATTAGCTTGTGGTTCAACTGAGTCTGCAGGTGGTTCTAACCATATAGAACATAATACCAAAGCAGTGCTTGATGGTGATGAGTGGGTTATTAATGGTGGGAAAGTGTTAATAAGTAACATTCACTATGCTAATGCTTATGTAGTATTAGCAGTTACAGACGATAAGGTAGACCCTGTAACTAGAGAAGGTATGAGTGCGTTTATTATAGATGCTGATACCCCTGGTTTTGAAGTAAGTAAACCTGAGGTAAAGCTTGGCTGGCATGGTTCATCAACTGGTACTATTTCATTTAAAAACTGTCGCATACCTAAAGAAAACTTACTTGGTCCTTTAAATGGTGCTCTACGAGCTATGTTTGTAAGTGTAAGGGATGAATTTTTAAGTTGTGGACCAATGGGACTAGGTATGGCTGAAGCAGCATATGAAATGGCACTTAATTATAGTCTAGAGAGAGAACAACAAGGGCAAAACATGTACGATAGACTGCAAGTAACAAGGCATAAACTAGTAAAGATGTTTACCGAGATTCAAACTTTAAGAGCATTAGTATATAGCTCTTATGCTTTAAAAGACCAAGGCCATCTTGCATTAGCAGAAGGACGTATGCTTAAGGTTAAAGGTGCTGAAGTATCTGAATATGTTGCTAGAGAGGCAATACAAATATTTGGCGGAGTTGGCACTATAGTAGACACAGGTGTTGAACGCTTTTGGCGAGATGCCAAGGTATTAGCAATAGGTGGTGCTTCAGTAGAAGCACTTAATGAACAAATAGGCTATATGATAAGAAACAAAATGGTGTAATAAAACTAAAGGAGGCAATAAAATGGGTAAATATACAGGAAAAGTAATTGCAATTACCGGTGCTGCAAATGGTATAGGAAGAGAATTAGCTATTCAATATGCCAAAAAAGGAGCAAAATTAAGTTTATCTGATATAGATGCTAAAAACCTAGAAAGCCTTGTAGCAGAATTAAAAGGTACAGAAATTGTAACTGCAGTTTTTGATGTAGGAAACTATGAAGATATGGAAGCCTATGCTAAGAAAACCTATGATACATTTGGAACAGTTGATATATTTTACAACAATGCTGGTGTAGCAGTTGTGGGCAATATTTGGGAACAATCATTAAAGGATTGGAAATGGGCATTTGATACTAATGTTATGGGTGTTGTGCATGGAATTAAATCATTTGTGCCAAGAATGATAGAGCAGGACAAAGAATGTCGTATCATTAATACTGCCTCTGTTGCAGGACTTTTAGTTTCACCTAACTCCCCTGTTTATGTAAGTAGTAAACATGCAGCAGTTACACTTACTGAAGTTTTAAACCTACAATTACAGCTTGCAGGTGCTAAAGTAAGAGCTTCAGCACTTTGCCCAGGATTTGTAGTATCTGATTTACACAATTCAGATCGTCACCGTCCGCAGGAATTACAAAATGATCCTAATAAAGATCCGTATTATCAAAGTGAAGACTATAAAACTAAAGCTCAAATTATGGAACAATCAGTAACTGGTGGTATGGCAACTGATAAAGCAGTTGAAATAATAATTAAGGCTGTAGAAGATGATGAGTTCTTTATAATGACTCATCCAGAATACAAGCCAATTATTGAAATGAGAATGAAAAATATATTAGAACAAAATCGTCCAAGTGCTATATAAATCTTTTAAAACCACCTCTTCTTTATCATATATAAAATAAAGCCGTTAAATAACGGCTTTATTCTTGTTAAAGTAAATAACTTTTCATGCCGTTAGACATACATGCTAAAACTATTAAAAAGATTTATCATTTTCATAAAATTACGTAAATATATATTTTGCAACAAAGTATTAAATTTTAGTAAAACCCCCTCTTTTTTTTGTTATACTAATTATTGAATCATAGCCTGTTGGAGATTTTAGGGGAGGTTAATTATGAGATTAACAGATAGTCTTAGGTTTAAATTTTTAGCCTGGATTTTGTTTATTTGTTTCACAGCAGCTATTTCACAAGGTGTTGTTACATATTTAAACGCTAAAAGTTTATTTACAGAACAGACCCAAAATCAAGGAAGAGAAATAATGTCTAGGGCAGCTACTAGTGAAATACAGTTTTGGATTGATTCCAAAATTCAAGAAATCCAAATTTTAGCCAACTTAAATAGTGCTAAAACTATGGAAGTAGAAGAGGTCGTAGAGTTATTATCCTTAGAAATGAATGTCTTAGGAGAAGAGTATGAAAATTTATTTGTAATCAATACACATGGTGAAGCCTTTTTAGATGATGGTTCTACTTTAGATTTATCTGATAGAGAGTATTTTATTAGTGCTTTAGAGGGTGAGGCGACTGTGTCTGACCCTGTGGTTTCTAGAAATACTGGCAATATAGTTGTGCCAGTATCGTCACCTATTTATAGAGATGGAGAGCCGGTTGGTGTTTTAGGTGGAGCGGTGCTTGCTAATCAATTAATAGATAGGATTAGTGCTATTCAGCTAGGAGAAACTGGATATGTTTATATGATAAACAAGGAAGGGCAATACATAGTACACCCCAGTCATGATTATATTTTACAAAAAAGCATGTTTGACCAAGGGGAAGAAGTGGCTGAAATAGCAGATCAAATGACTGCAATGCAAGCGGGAGTAACTAGTTATACTTTAGAAGGTGAAGATAGATTTATAGCTTATGCTCCGATAGAGCAAGTAGGTTGGTCTTTAGCGGTAAATGCTCCTTTAGAAGAAATCACTCATACTTTAAACGATATGTTTGTAAGAAATGCTATGACTACCGGAGTTGTGCTATTATTACTGGGTATAATAATGTGGTTTATAAGTGGAAAGTTTATAAAGCCAATTATAGAGATGGTTGGAGTAACAAAAACTCTTTCTCAAAAAGATTTAACCCAAGAAATTCATAGCGATGATAAATCTGAGTTTGGCATTTTAATGAATTCATTTGGTGAAATGAATAATAACCTTAGAGGTATTGTTGAAGCAGTAGATAATAGTTCAAAAGATTTAAATGAGGTATCTACTGATATTCTAAGTGCTGCTAACCAAACTGGTGAAGCTTCTAGGCAAGTAAATTTAAGTGCTGAACAAGTGGCTTCAGCATCTAATGCCCAAGCTAAAGATGCAGAAAAAACTAGTGAAATAGCGCATGATGTTGCAGCATCTATAAAAAATATAGAAAATACTACCAAGGCCATATCAGAGCAAACTGCTAATTTTAAAGAAATAGTTTTAACAGTTACAGATTTAATGGATGAACAAAAAATGAAAATGACTAACACTGTAACGAGCACAGGGGATGTATCACAGGTAATAAAGGTATTAGACGCTAAAACTAAAGAAATTAGTGAGGTAATTAATTTAATTAATTCTATATCAGAACAAACAAATCTTTTAGCCTTAAATGCGGCTATTGAGGCAGCACGTGCAGGAGAAGCAGGTAAAGGGTTTGCAGTTGTAGCTGAAGAAGTCAGGAAACTCGCTGAGGAAACAGGAGCAGCAACTTTAAATATTGCTGGAATAATTCAAGAGGTACAAACCCAAGTTGCAGATGTGGTGAAAGAGGTAGATGAAGTAGAAAAAATGGTAAAAGAACAAGGGGATTCTCTTGAGAACGGACTTACTGCATTTAATAAAATTGAAGCTGGTGCTCAAAGCATAGATGAATCAATTCAAGAAATAGTAAGTACTTTTGATAAAACAATGAAATCTGTTGATGAAATTGTTATGGCTACTGAAAACATCTCTGCAGTTACGGAGGAATCAGCAGCTTCAGCCCAAGAAGTGACTGCAACAGCCCAAAGTCAGCTTTCAGCTATAGAAAACATTGTATCCATGGCAGATAGACTAGATAAATTATCAAGTGAGCTAAGAAGTCTGTTAAATGAATTCAAACTTGAATAATATTAGTAATTAATTTAATACAATTTACCCCATACCCTATTAGAATTACGAACAATTTGATTTTGTTTTTTATAAAACAAATTACGATTAAACTTAGTTTCGGGGGAGTTTTCTCTAGCGAACCATATCCTTTCATGATAAAGGTGAATAGTTTCGGCTGCAGTTTGATAATAACTGCAGCCATTTTTTGTAAGTCTTAACATTAAATCATTATCATCATAACCAATACCAGTAAAATCTTCGTCATAGCCACCTATAGCAAAAAATTCTTTACGACTTATTGAAGTAAGAAATGGTAGGTGAGTATTTAATCTTATATAATTATTATAAAAGGCAGTCCGGTCAAAGCTTCCATTTGTCATTTCTAGATTATTTAAAAACGAACCATCTCTATCATCCCTAGCAATAGGTATGCCCATTAGTTTTTCATTACGTAATACTGGCATAGTTAGTTGTATAACACAGTCATTAAGATGAAACATTTCAGCACAGGAGAGTATTAGTACTTTTCCGCTCGATATCTTCGCACCTATGTTAATCGCAAAACCTGGTACACGCCATTTCATAATACCATTCATGTTTCTTTGACCAGTAAAGATATATTTTATGTTTAGTCTTTCACTATACTGTTCACAAATTGATTCAGTTTCATCAATAACTCCATCATTTAAAATAATTATTTCATAATCATAGGGCATGGCTTGTTTAGCTAAAGAATATAAACCCCATTTAAGTAGATGAGGTCTTTTATATGTGGTTATGATTATAGATACCGTACAGCTCATATTCTTCCTTTCTAAATTTATTTTATTAGCTATCTTTTTCTCCCCATTGAAAATGATAAACAATACTGTTAAATGCTGTTTGATGCATAATTCCTACTTCTCTTAGTTTTTGCATAAGTACAGTATCGCCTGAGACACAAGCTTCTCCCGGTTTAGCAATTACCGGGTTATATATATCACTTCCTATAAGAACTTGACCTTCTGGGTAACCTCCAACCATTTCAAAATGCTCTTTACGAATTAACAAAGGCATGAATAAACCACCATTTTCAACTTTGGATTCTTTGATAGAAAGAGCATATTTTTGGAAGTTTTCTTCTTGATATGTGTCATAGGTACGTCCAAAATCATTTTCAATACCGTATAAACCACTAGGTAATTTGCCTGATTCAACTAAACGTGAACATACACAATTTTTACCATTATAAGTGATTAATAAATTGTCAAACCATTCTGGACTAAAAGCCATATCAGAATTAATGAATATTAAAAAATCACCTTTGGCTTTTGTTGCTGAAAAATTATATGCTCGATAGACATTATTTACGTACCATTCTGCTTGTTGTTCTTTAGTGTTATTGAACTCATAGTGAGGTATATTATTTTCACGTAAGTAACTTAAAACTTCGTCAGTAGCATCATTGGCTACAAAAAAGAATTCCTTATCTTTCATATCTGTATATTTATGAACTTGTTCATATACAAATTTTAACCAGCCAATACTTTTGTAAATTAAACATATGATAGAAAAAGCTGGCTTGAAAACTTCTTCTCGATATGATTCTACATAAGCTAGCGATTCTTCCCAGGTTAAAGGTTCTGGTTTTGCTTCTTCCACCCATAATCCTTGTGGAAATAACTCTTGTGGTACTTTTTCTAAAACTAATTGTTCTTCACTTATTAATCGATCCAACATTTCATAACCCTTTTGTCCATGAGCTTGGTAAACAAGATATTTGTGTGCCAATCGTTGTTTTGAAGAAAAACCATAATGTAAAACTTTAACAGAATCTGACCAGTATAATCTTCGAATACTAGGTGGATAAGGTCTTTGATGTAATCCTGGACGTGGTTTTTCAAATTGCATATTAGGTGTTACGCGCCATAATCGTACAAACCAACCACTATCATAAAGGCTATCGATTCTTCTCCATGTATTACTTCGCCACAGGTTTAACTCATGAAATACTAATCCATCAACATCTTTTTCATCACAAAGTGCACATAATGATTGTATTTTTTCCTTATCATCAGTTGTTAGCACTTCATCTGCATCTAACCATAAAATAAAATCCGGAGATAGTTTCAATGCTTCTTCCAACAAAATTTGTTTGTGACTCATTTCGTTTACAAAGTCATTTTTACTACCTCTTATAACATAAGGTGTTTGAGTTAACATATATTCATAACTACCATCAGTACTGCCATCATCGTATACTACAAGAGCATCAACTAATGGATTTATATATTTTACGAATCTTTCTAAATTACCTTTAATCAGTTCATTATATATTTGGCATATACATACAATTTTGTACTGTTTTGATGATTTACGAATTTCTTCCTCTTTCCAAGATAATTGAGTTTTACGTTTTCTACAAATTGAAAGTCCCGGTGAAACTGGAATAGTCATCATTTCATATTCATCTCGGTGTTTAGATAGTTCTTCTGCTGCAAGATAGGCTGTGCCACACCATTCAGGCTGAATAAGATATTGCTGTCCTGGGTGTACATCATGTAAAAGTATTAAACCATGTGGAGCAACAAAGGGTAAGTATGACCTAAAATCTTGTAATACAGCTTCACGTGCATGATTAGCATCTATAAATAACATATCTATTTGCAAAGGTTCATTTTCTAATTGTTTAGCAAAATCCTCAGTAGTAGTATTAAAAAAATAGGTTTTATCAGATTTTTGCATATAGTTTTGTGCATCTGGATTTACATCTACTCCAATCAACTTATCAGCATAAGGAATAATTCTATTAAAAAGAGCACATTTATATAATCCTAGCTCTACATAAACCTTCGGCCGTACGATACTAGCTAGGTGTACGATAAAGTCTTCATGCCAAATTAGACCATTATGTTTACTAAGATCTATTAAATGTTTATTATCCAAATATTCCACCTCCATATTACTGTGGTAAAGCACTAGAAATTATCTTCACTACGCTGGTGCTAACTTGATTGTTTGTATATTCAGCAGGAATACTCCATGTATTTTCAAGGTTAACAGCTATTTCTACAGCATTTATTATATCTGCCGGTTCACATCCAGATATAATACAACTGCCATTTTCAACTGTTTCCGGTCTTTCAGTAACATCTCTTAAAGTCACATTTGGGATACCCATAATACAGCATTCTTCTTGAACTGTTCCGCTGTCACTTAAAACACAATGTGCATTTTGTTGAAGTTTAATAAAATCAAATAAGCCTATAGGCTCAATGAAAGTTATTTCATTTCTGTTCAGTATTTGATTATTTTTGTTTAATTTTGACCGTGTACGAGGATGCAAACTGCAAATTACAGGTATTTCATATTCAAGATTTAATAAGTGTAAAGCTTCCATGAACTTGTTTAATCGATAAGAAACATCCACATTTTCAGCTCTATGTAGAGTAGCTAAAAAATAGGGTTTAGCTTTAATATTTAGTTTTTCAAGTACCTTACTAGCTTGAATATCTACTGCATAATAATCTAGCACTTCTTTAATTGGATTACCTGTTACAAATATTTTATGGCTTGGTATACCTTCACTTAAAAGATTTGCCCTACTACGTTCTGTATAAGGAAGAAGAATATCGCTACAATGGTCAACAATGCGTCTATTTATTTCTTCTGGAACACGATCATCATAACAGCGATTTCCTGCTTCCATATGAAATACTGGAATACCCATTCGCTTTGCTACTATTGCTGATAGTGCACTGTTAGTATCACCAAGTATTAGTATACGGTCAGGTTTTTCTAAAGATAGAATATTTTCACAGGATGTTAATATATAAGAAATTTGTTCTATACCTTTTTTATAATTACAATCTAATGAATAATTCACTTGGCGAATTCCTAGTTCATTAAAGAAGATGTCATTTAATTTTGGGTCAAAATTTTGTCCTGTGTTGACCAATACATGATTATAATATTTATCTAGAAGAGGAATAATTTTGCTAAGACGAATAATTTCAGGGCGAGTACCTAGTATAGTCATTATTTTCATCGCAAAAATTCTCCTTCATAATTAAAAGGGGCATCTATATTAAGCTTATGATCATATAGTAGTTGTTTAGTATCTTCTAAATTTAAAACCGAATCCCCTGAACTGTATTCCTTATGTAGCATGTTGCGCTTGGTGATATATGGTAACAATTCAGGGAGCATAGGTTGTATTGCATAGTAAATACCTCTATCAACGGTATGCTGTGATTCTTCATAAGAAACTAATATTTCGTGCACTTTTTCTCCTGGTCTTATACCAGTTATAATTGTTTCTATATTACGATCTTCTATCAGTGCAGTTGCCACATCTAAAATACGTGCTGATGGAACTTTTGGAATATATATTTCACCGGGATATGCATTTTCAATTGAAGCGATAACGGTATCAACTGCTTTATCTAATGACAATAAAAATCTTGTCATATCTGTGGTTGTAATTGTAACTGGTCCACCATTTTTTATTTGCTCACGAAACAGGGGTACTACAGATCCACGTGAAGCTAATACATTTCCATAACGAACACAAATAAATCTTGTTGAAGGTATACTAATGTTAGCATTTATAAAGACTCTTTCTTGTATTGCTTTAGTCATTCCCATTACATTAATTGGCTTACAGGCTTTATCAGTAGAAACTCCTACCACAGTATCTATTGTTAGTTTATTTTCTCGTATAGCACGAACAATATTTTCTGCGCCACCTATATTTGTTTGAACAGCTTCATAAGGAAAGTATTCACAGGTAGGAACTTGTTTTAATGCAGCGGTGTTTATAACGATGTTAACTCCATCGAGTGCGGCACAAACTGAATGATAATTTCTAATATCACCGATTCTAAATTCAACTAATTTTTTAAAGTCCTCATAAATAATTTCATCAGTAGCTTGTATTTTCTGCTTGTAATCTACCCTCATCGCATGCTGTTTAGCTTCATCACGAGAAAATATTATAATTTTTTTAGGAAGATCATTAGGATTTGATAATAAGCGACGTGTAAGAACTTTACCGAGTGAACCGGTTCCACCTGTTATAAGTACAACTTTATTTTTGAAAAGTGACATTTAAAGTGCCCCCTAATAATTACTATAAGATGAAACCAAATAGTCTTGATACATCTTTTCAACTAAATCACGCCAAGATGGTGGAGAATACCCCACTATTTTTTGCAATCTATTTGAGATAAGTGAACGATCACAACTAGTAGCATCATATGGTTTAACAGTGATTTTTTTCTTATAAATATCTGCTACTAATTTAAGTAATTCATATTTGGATATAGGATTTGTAGAAAGATGATAAATACCGTGTAGTTCTTCGTGGGGAATAATATATTTGGCAATAATATTTGCAAGTTCTATAGTAGGAAAGCCAGTATATATATGGTTTGTATAGCCATTAATGATATCCTCTTGAGACAAAAACCATTCAATAAGGCCCAATTTTGATTGTAATTCATGCCCTATAATTGATGTGCGTAAGGTTAAGCAATGGGGATAATCTACTTCACCTAGCATTTTAGTTTTTCCATACAAGTCTTTAGCATCAGGCTCATCAGTCTCTACATAATTACCTTTTTTACCGCTAAAAACACAATCAGTACTAAAATGTATTAATCTAGCCCCAATACCATTGCATACCGTAGCAATTTTATGAGGAAGAAGGGCATTAATCTCGATATTTGCTATATTATTACTTCCTAATGATCCTTGCTTAATTATTCCTATACAATTTATTACTATATTAGGTTTAAAATACTTAATTACATTAGTAATACTATAAACATTTTTGGCATCCATATTTTGTATAATATTTTTTTGCATCTTAGTAGGAATATTTTTATGCAAGATATTAGGGTCTCGTGCGGTAGCAAATACACTAAAATCTTTGTAACTTGAAAGATGCATAAACAGTTTATGTCCTAGCATACCAGTAGCTCCGAGTACTAGTATTTTCATAGCATTCATCCTTTTTATCTCGTTATAATAAACATCAATATCTATTTTTCCACCTAATGTTACAATATGCTCATTTCTTTATAAAAGTACCTTTTTTATCTTAGATTATATTAATTTTATTATTCAAAATAAGTAGATGGTATTGTGCCCACAACTACTTTAATACCTTTTCCGGATGGTAATGAAGTAACCGGAAGTATACCGGTAGACGCACTTAGAGCGAGATATATCATACTGCCAGATGAGAAATCATATTCACTTGTTAAAGTAACTTTAGCCTTTTAAATTGCATAAAGTATATAAACTTATTTTAAGGGGAGAACTTAATGCACAAAAAGTCTAAGAAGAGTAAAAAAAGTAAAAGCACTAAAACAGATGTTAAACTTAGTATGTTAAAAAAAATTAATTATGAGTTGCGTAATCCTGCTTATGGTTTGCGAGAAATTAAGAGAGAAATAAGAATTATTGAACGTGAAGTAACAAAAAACAAGAAAGTTAAAAAAAGGAAAAAGGGTGTACGAATAAAAATATTAAGAAAAATATTAAATAACCAGAAAGATATAAAAAACGAGTTAACAAATCCAGTATATGGATTAAAAGAAATTAAGAAAGAAGTTAGAACAATAGAAGAGGCAATATTTAAGATCGGAGTAACAGGAGCAACCGGAGCTACTGGAGAAACCGGAGCAACAGGAGCAACAGGAGAGACCGGAGCAACAGGAGAAGCTGGAAACACTGGTGCAACAGGAGAGACTGGGGCGACCGGAGAGGAAGGAAACACTGGTGCAACAGGAGAGACTGGGGCGACCGGAGAGGAAGGAAACACTGGTGCAACAGGAGAGACCGGAGCAACAGGAGAAGATGGAAATACAGGAGCAACAGGACCGACTGGAGCAACAGGTGAGGATGGAAATACAGGAGCAACAGGAGAGACCGGAGCAACAGGAGAAGATGGAAATACTGGTGCAACCGGAGAGACTGGGGCGACCGGAGAGGAAGGAAACACTGGTGCAACAGGAGAGACCGGAGCAACAGGAGAAGACGGGAACACAGGACCAACAGGACCGACTGGAGCAACAGGTGAGGATGGAAATACAGGTGCAACAGGAGAGACCGGAGCAACAGGAGAAGATGGAAATACTGGTGCAACCGGAGAGACTGGGGCGACCGGAGAGGAAGGAAACACTGGTGCAACAGGAGAGACCGGAGCAACAGGAGAAGATGGGAACACAGGACCAACAGGACCGACTGGAGCAACAGGTGAGGATGGAAATACAGGTGCAACCGGAGAGACTGGGGCGACAGGAGCAACCGGTGAAATATTAAACTATGCAGATTTTTATGCGTTAATGCCACCCGATAATGCAGCAACAGTTGCTGTCGGTGGAGATGTAGAATTTCCACAAGATGGACCTACTAGCGGGACTATTATTTTCCGTACTGGTCCTAGCACATTTAATTTAGCTGAAATTGGCACTTATCAAGTCTTGTTTCAGGTGAGTGTGAGTGAAGCGGGTCAATTAATTCTAACACTCGATGGAACTGACCTAGACTATACGGTGGTCGGGCGAGCAACAGGTACTTCTCAAATAGTAGGAGTGGCCCTTGTGGAAACAACAGCCATAAATTCAATACTTACTGTGCAAAATCCTGCAGGCAATCCAGGAGCACTAACAATTACTCCTTTAGCTGGAGGAACGAGAGATGTTTCAGCACATCTTGTTATCATACAAATAGCTTAAAGAAAATAGGATAGCAATTTATAATAAATGTCATATAACGCATTTCTTTTTAGCAAATCTTTATGGGGTATGAGTTATGTCTATACCCCTGCCTTCATTCTTTTATTCAAGCATTAGATATTCATAAATAAAAGTATTATTGGTCTAATTCATGTTAATGCATCAGAAACAATAATAAGCATTAACATTAACCCAAATGACATTTATTTCATATAGTATAGAGTGTCCTTAAATTATATTTTCAAAAATAAGGAGGTTTATTATGTCCTCAATAACAATAATACCGTTTCAAGATGTGTATATAACGGAATGGTTTCCAAATGATAATTTCAGTACAAGTCATGCTCTTTTTGTAAGTAACTATCAATTACCTGGAGATATATATAGATCATTAATACAGTTTGACCTCAGTGATATACCAATAACAATTAATGTAATATCAGCAGAATTACAATTATTTATGTATCGTAATGAAGTAACCGGAAGTATACCAGTAGACGCACTTAGAGCATTAGCTAATTGGAACGAAAACTTTGTAACATGGAATACTCAGCCACCGTTTAGTATTATTCCTGATGGGACAGTTATAATATCAGATACTACACCAATGGGATTTGTTTCAATGGATATAACAGACTTAGTAAAAGGTTGGATAGATGGGTCTATAGTAAATAATGGGATATTTTTAATTGGTGACGAAGTAATGAATAATCTAGTCGCCTTTTACAGTACAAAATTTATGGATAGTTCTCAATGGCCGAGGTTAGTTATTGAATTTGAAATAGAACCTGGAGCCACTGGAGCAACTGGTGAAACAGGAGCTACCGGAGAGACCGGAGCCACCGGGGCAACAGGTGCAACAGGTGCAACAGGAGAGACTGGTGCTACTGGAGAAACCGGAGCAACAGGTGCAACTGGAGAAACGGGAGTAACAGGATTAACAGGAGAGACCGGGGCTACTGGGGCTGATGCATTTGTTACAGATTATGCCTATATTTATAACAATACTGATCAAGTTGTAGAGGTGAATAATAATGTAGCTTTTGATACTAAAGGTATAATGCTGGGTGGAATAGGACACCTTATTGGATCAGATGATATTGTAATTTCTACACCAGGTGACTATCTTGTTACTTTTTCTATAACTGGGGCAGATATTAACCAATTTGCGCTATTTCTCAATAATTCACTTGTACCAGGCACAATTTATGGTTCAGGAAATACTAATCAACAAAATACTGGTCAGGTTATCTTATCAGTTTTTAGTACATCTATTTTAAACCTTAGAAATTATGTATCAAATACTACTGTTGCTCTGCAAACGGAACAGGGAGGAAGTGCGGTTAATGTAACAAGCTCAATTTTTATACAAAGATTGCATGAACAAACGAGTGTCAATGTAAGTACGTCCCCAGAACTGTTAGCAGCACTTCAAAATAATGACATTAGCAATATAAATTTGACTCCAGGTATATATGATTTAAGTGGTTCTGCTGTGTCTAGAACAACCGCAGTTAGTGTTCAATCAATAGCTCCCGGAGCACAAATTCAGTTTGCAGATAATCAAGATTTAACTTATATAACTATTAGAAACAATGTTAGTCTTATAGTTAACACTATTTATAACGCTACACAGTTAATGTTTTATCCTAATATTGATGCTGCTATAGTAGCATCAAATCCATTTGACGAAATAATTATTTTTCCAGGAACTTATACACAAGGGACTCAGATACAGATTACTCAACCAATAGCCATTCGGGGTTATTCAGCTGACAATACAATAATACAATTTGATTCTTCTTTGATAGTAAGTCTTATTATTGCTTCTGATAATGTTATTATTCAAAATCTTCATTTAATCGGGCCAACAATGACAACTGGTGACAACTGGCTTTTTCAAATATCATTAAAAGGATTTCCTTCAGATTTTTACGAAAACATTACAATAAGTGGTTGTATTATTGAAGGCGGAAGAAGAAATGGATTTATATACGCTTCAAACTTATCTATTGTTGGATGTAAATTTATTCATACTGGAAACAGAAACTCTTTAAATATTGTTGCTACTCAAGGATATACATTAATATCACGTAATACATTTCAAGGTGATGAAAATAGCTTAGCTTCTATCACTTACGAAACTGGAGGCAATGAAATTACTAGTGGAACAATTATTATTAGAGATAACATTTCTACAAGATTTACACAATTTGTTTTGTTTAATACATTCCTTTGGGAAAACATAGAGCAGTTACTGGTTAAAAACAACCAAATAGATCATGAAGACCGAAGTGGAAGTTCTATAATTTTCCTTCCAATAGCTAATTTTGCTGAATTTAATTCTATAATAATAGAAGAAAACATTATTGTTAATCCAAACATTGATCGCTTAGCTGTGCTTTTGGATTATAGATTCGGAGGAAGTGCAGAGCCAAACTTTGAACAAATTAAAATTTTTTTTAATACATTTGATGTAGCACAGCCTTGGGGAAGTATAGGCTATACAGTAGATCCTAATTACCCCATTGGTTTTAGTACTGGTGCTCCTATAGGACTAACGTTAGATGTTTTTGAAATAGTTGGTAATATAGTAATTCCTTAATAAAATTTCTTTTAAAATTATAAGAATGATTTTATTAGATTCATATTCAATTTAGGAAATTAGCATTCATCAACTCTTTTCCTAATTTTAGCAAATCTTTATGGGGTATGAGTTATGTCTATACCCCTGCCTTCATTCTTTTATTCAAGCATTAGATATTCATAAATAAAAGTATTATTAGTCTAATTCATGTTAATGCATCAGAAACAATAATAAGCATTAACATTAACCCAAATGACATTTATTTCATATAGTATAGAGTGTCCTTAAATTATATTTTCAAAAATAAGGAGGTGTATTATGTCCTCAATAACATTAATACCGTTTCAAGATGTGTATATATCGGAATGGTTTCCAAATGACAACTTTGTTACTAGTCATTCTCTTTTTGCAAGTAACTTTCAATTACCCGAAGATATATATAGATCATTAATACAGTTTGACCTCAGTGATATACCAACAACAATTAACGTAACATCAGCAGAATTACAATTATTTATGTATCGTAATGAAGTAACCGGAAGTATACCAGTAGACGCACTTAGAGCATTAGCTAATTGGAACGAAAACCTTGTAACCTGGAATAATCAGCCACCGTTTAGTATTATTCCTGATGGTACAGTTATAATATCAGATACTACACCAATAGGATTTGTGTCAATGGATATAACAGACTTAGTAAAAGGTTGGATAGATGGCTCTATAGTAAATAATGGAATGCTTTTAACTGGTGACGAAGTAATGAATAATCTAGTGGGCTTTTACAGTACAAGATTTATGGATAGTTCTCAATGGCCAAGGTTAGTTATTGAATTCGAAATTGAACCTGGTGCAACAGGAACGACAGGACCAACAGGAGCGACCGGTGCAACCGGAGAAGATGGAAACACAGGTGCAACCGGAGGAACAGGAGCAACCGGTGAAGACGGAGAAGACGGAAACACTGGAGCAACCGGAGAGACCGGAGCGACAGGTGAGGATGGAAATACCGGTGCAACTGGAGGAACAGGAGCGACCGGTGCAACCGGAGAAGATGGAAATACTGGAGCAACCGGAGGAACAGGAGCAACCGGTGAAGACGGAGAAGACGGAAACACTGGAGCAACCGGAGAAATAGGAGCAACAGGAGAAGATGGAAATACTGGAGCAACCGGAGAAACAGGAGCAACAGGTGAAGACGGAGAAGATGGTAATACAGGTGCAACTGGAGAGACTGGAGCAACAGGTGAAGACGGAGAAGATGGAAATACAGGTGCAACCGGAGGAACAGGAGCAACCGGTGAAGATGGAGAAGACGGAAACACTGGAGCAACCGGAGAGACTGGAGCAACAGGCGAGGATGGAAACACTGGTGCAACCGGAGAAATAGGAGCAACCGGTGAAGACGGAGAAGATGGAAATACAGGTGCAACTGGAGAGACTGGAGCAACAGGTGAAGACGGAGAAGATGGAAATACTGGAGCAACCGGAGAAACAGGAGCAACAGGTGAAGACGGAGAAGATGGTAATACAGGTGCAACCGGAGGAACAGGAGCAACAGGTGAAGACGGAAACACTGGAGGAACCGGAGAGACCGGAGCGACAGGTGAAGACGGAGAAGATGGATATACTGGTGCAACTGGAGAGACCGGAGCGACAGGTGAAGACGGAGAAGATGGATATACTGGTGCAACTGGAGAGACTGGAGCAACAGGTGAAGACGGAGAAGATGGATATACTGGTGCAACTGGAGAGACTGGAGCAACAGGTGAAGACGGAGAAGATGGATATACTGGTGCAACTGGAGAGACTGGTGCAACAGGAGAAGACGGAAACACTGGAGCAACCGGAGAGACCGGAGCGACAGGTGAGGATGGAAATACCGGT
Source organism: Candidatus Syntrophocurvum alkaliphilum (assembly GCF_009734445.1). Classification (NCBI taxonomy): domain Bacteria; kingdom Bacillati; phylum Bacillota; class Clostridia; order Eubacteriales; family Syntrophomonadaceae; genus Candidatus Syntrophocurvum; species Candidatus Syntrophocurvum alkaliphilum. The sequence continues at coordinate 1,599,372 of NZ_CP046457.1, read as the reverse complement.
GCAACTGGAGGAACAGGAGCGACCGGTGCAACCGGAGAAGATGGAAATACTGGAGCAACCGGAGGAACAGGAGCAACCGGTGAAGACGGAGAAGACGGAAACACTGGAGCAACCGGAGAAATAGGAGCAACAGGAGAAGATGGAAATACTGGAGCAACCGGAGAAACAGGAGCAACAGGTGAAGACGGAGAAGATGGTAATACAGGTGCAACTGGAGAGACTGGAGCAACAGGTGAAGACGGAGAAGATGGAAATACAGGTGCAACCGGAGGAACAGGAGCAACCGGTGAAGATGGAGAAGACGGAAACACTGGAGCAACCGGAGAGACTGGAGCAACAGGCGAGGATGGAAACACTGGTGCAACCGGAGAAATAGGAGCAACCGGTGAAGACGGAGAAGATGGAAATACAGGTGCAACTGGAGAGACTGGAGCAACAGGTGAAGACGGAGAAGATGGAAATACTGGAGCAACCGGAGAAACAGGAGCAACAGGTGAAGACGGAGAAGATGGTAATACAGGTGCAACCGGAGGAACAGGAGCAACAGGTGAAGACGGAAACACTGGAGGAACCGGAGAGACCGGAGCGACAGGTGAAGACGGAGAAGATGGATATACTGGTGCAACTGGAGAGACCGGAGCGACAGGTGAAGACGGAGAAGATGGATATACTGGTGCAACTGGAGAGACTGGAGCAACAGGTGAAGACGGAGAAGATGGATATACTGGTGCAACTGGAGAGACTGGAGCAACAGGTGAAGACGGAGAAGATGGATATACTGGTGCAACTGGAGAGACTGGTGCAACAGGAGAAGACGGAAACACTGGAGGAACCGGAGAGACCGGAGCGACAGGTGAGGATGGAAATACCGGTGCAACTGGAGGAACAGGAGCGACCGGTGAAGACGGAGAAGACGGAAACACTGGAGCAACCGGAGAGACTGGAGCAACAGGCGAGGATGGAAACACTGGTGCAACCGGAGAAATAGGAGCAACAGGTGAAGACGGAGAAGACGGTAATACAGGTGCAACTGGAGAGACTGGAGCAACAGGTGAAGACGGAGAAGACGGTAATACAGGTGCAACTGGAGAGACTGGAGCAACAGGTGAAGACGGAGAAGACGGTAATACAGGTGCAACCGGAGAGACCGGAGCGACAGGCGAAACCGGAGCAACAGGCGCAACGGGGACATTTGATGAAGAGGCAACTATAGAAAATGTTGGACCTGATGTTAGCTCACAATTTAATGAGCTTAGAACTGCAGAAAAAACCCCTTTAATAGAATTAGTTTCTGTATATGGATTATCTGATTTAAGAGATATTGTAATTACTGAAGGAGCAGGAGAGGTAGACAATAATGGTACAGAATTTGTATTAAGTACAACAACTAATGGTACAGATAGTGCTATTTTGGATACTGCTGAAAGAGGTAGATATGAACCTGGATTTGCAGGAGAAGCAGGGATAGGAATACGACTTCCAGTAGCTCCTGTTGGTAATCAGGTTGTTAGATGGGGTTTATTTGATGATGAGAACGGATTATTCTTTGGTCAAAGTGTTGCCGATGGAATTTTTGTTGCTATTAGACGAGAAGGAGTAGATGCCATAATTCCCCAATCTGCTTGGAATGTTGACCCACTAGATGGAACAGGACCGAGTGGAGCGACGCTTGATTTATCAGATGGAAATATATTCCAGCTAGTATTTACTTGGTATGGATATGGTGTTTTGGAATTCAGAGTTGTAGTACCAGATCCCACAACTTTAGCTCAAGAGGTTATTACAGTTAACAGATTCACACCAAGCGGAGAAACTAGTTTAGCTGATCCAAATCTGCCAGTACGTGCTGAAGTTTCTAACAATGGAACTGAGACTCCAATAGAATTATTTGTTGGAGGTAGGCAATATAGCATAATAGGTGAGTATGGGCCTGTTTTCCGAATAACTTCAGAGAGAAGAACTGTAACGGCTGCAGCAACTATTACACCAGTTGTTTCATTTCAACGAAAAGCAGAATTTCCTGCAGGTTCAGGAAGAGCAAATTCTGTTAGCGTAGATTTAGAGGGGATCGATTTAGTTACATCCCAAGATATTTTTTATCAAGTAATATTAGGTGGAACTATTGATGGCACTTTTGAGACCTTCCCAACAGCTACTACAAATATTCCTAATAATGAAACAGCTCTACTTGTTAATATTACCTCTTCTGAAATTATTACAGGTGGTCAAGTGATATTGCAAGGATTAGCAGCAGGTGCTCGTGGAATAAACCGTGTATTAGCATCAGCTAGTTTGCTTAACTTTGAACTCCCTGATGATGAGATTGTGACACTTGCGGTTGGAAATTTAGCAGGTGGTAGTAATACTGTATCAGCTGTATTTAGGGTTACTGAAGAATGGTAATTTATATATTTATACTCTAATTGAGAGGAGGTCAACTGGTGTCAGATATAATAATAGCTAATATTGGTCCAGCAGTTAACTCACAGTTTAATGAATTAAGAGTAGCTAAAAGAACTCCTATTGTGGAACTGACTTCGGTTTACGGAGTATCAAATTTAAGAGATGTTGTTTTTACAACTGGTAGTGGAACAGTTACAAATAATGCTACTGAATATGTAGTAAGTACAACTGCTGATGGAACAGACTCAGCTATTCTTGAAAGTGCATTAAGGGGCAGATATGAACCGGGTTTTGCAGGAGAAGCTGGCATAGGTGTGAGGATTCCTAACATGCCAATAGGAAATCAAGTTGCAAGATGGGGTTTATTTGATAATCAAAATGGTTTCTTTTTTGGAGTTGATAGTAATGATATTTTTGTGGTTATTCGTAGAGGTGGAGTAGACACTGAGATTCCACGATCTGCTTGGAATGTTGATCCACTAGATGGAACAGGGCCAAGTGGGGCTACATTAGACTTAAGTGAAGGAAATATTTATCAAATATTATTTACTTGGTACGGATATGGAACAATTGAATTTCAGGTAGTACTTCCTAATCCTACAACATTAGCTCAAAAAGTAATTACTGTACATCGATATGTTCCGATTGGCTTAACAAGTATAATAGATCCTAATCAACCATTAAGAGCAGAGATTGACAATGATGGTACAAGTGAAAGCTTTGATTTATTTGTTGGTGGTAGAGAATATACTATTATAGGGAAATACACCCCTACTTTTAGAGTGACTTCAGAACGAAGGACTGTTACTAATGTAACATCTACCCTAAGACCTGTTATATCTTTTGTTAGAAAGGCAGAATTTCCTGCTACAGGTAGGCCTAATTCGGTTCAAGTTGAATTAGAAGAAATTAATATTATTTCTACAACAGAATTATCCTATCAGGTTTTATTAGGTGGTACTATAGATGGTGCATTTGAGACGTTTCCGACTGTTACTACTAATATTCCTAATGATGAAACTGCTCTTTTAGTAAATAGAACTTCTGAAACTATTACAGGTGGAGAAGTGGTTTTCCAGGGTGTTACAGCAGGAGGAGGATTCTTTAGTAGAGTTGTAGCTACTGCTGAATTATTAGATTTTACTTTACCTATTGATGCAACAGTTACTTTAGCAGTAGCAGATATAGGTGCAAGTGGTAATAACACAGTGAATGCAGTATTTAGGGTTGTAGAAAGCTGGTAAAAATTTTTTATTAAGGGCTGTCATTGTGGAAGTTGAAGTAACAACAACTACCAGTACTTCTTATGATTATACAATAACTTATATCTTACACGATGGCACTAATGCTCTTGCAACTTTAACAATTGAAAGAGAAGATGACAGTGGGGCAGGAGTAGTGCGAGTTCTATCTGAAATTCCTAATTTAACTTGGGTTGATTTACCTGGAGCTGGTACCACAACGTATGAAATAAGAATTACAGTTTCCGGTACAAATATTGACAGTGCACAAGCACTTATTAGAGCATTAAATGCTGTCATATTCTAATAGCAATTTACATTTAAATATTAAAATCTAATTCATTAGGGGCTGTTTTTGTATTTTCAAGGCAGCCCATTAATATAAATATTTATTAGATTAAAAAGGTTTCATTATTCACATATTTTATTAATAAACTAGTTACGAATATTTATTGAAGGTGAATTTATGAAAATAAGTTTAGTTTTATTAACACATAATCATTTACAAATGATTCAAAAAGCTCTTGAGCGTATTGAAAAGTATGCTGATTTATACGAATTAATTATAGTTGATAATGGTTCACCAAAAGAAACTATAGAATATTTGCAAGCTAAAATGGATATTAAAACTATTTTTAACTCGGAAAATGTAGGCATTGCAAAGAGCTATAATCAGGGGTTTGAGTTGTCTAGCGGAGACTATATACTGTTTATGAGTCAAAACAGTATATTAACTAAATACTCTTTAAGTAACATGATGCAATGCATAACAACTCAGCCTAATGCGGGAATAGTTGGGCCAGTAAGTAATGATGTCAGTGGACATCAATGTATTCAATTACCATCTAAAAATATAATAGAAATAGATTCATTTGCAGAAAAAAATCACAATCAAAATCTAGGGCTTTTTAAACAGACCTTTAGATTATTAAGTCATTGTATGCTGGTTAAAAGGGAAGTGTTTTTAGCTCTAGGTGGTTTTGATGAACGGTTTGGTATTGGAACTTACGAAGATGATGATTTCTGCTTACGAGCTATCAATAAAGATTATACTTTGTATATAGCACTCGATTCTTTTGTTTATTATATCAACCCACTATCTCTACCTACAGCTGATATAGATTATTTTAATAAACTACTCAAGGAAAACAAACAAAAAGCCATTGATAAATGGGGATTTAATATAACAGATTATCTTTTAAAGATGAGGGTTCCTATAACAATTAGTTTATGTATGATAGTAAAAAATGAAGAGAAAGTTTTAGCGCGTTGTTTGAATAGTGTTAAAAATATTGTAGATGAAATTATTATTGTAGATACAGGTTCAACTGATAAAACTAAAGAAATAGCCTCAATTTTCACAGAAAAAATATATGATTTTACTTGGATAGATGATTTTGCCGCTGCTAGAAATTTTGCTTTTAGTCTTGCTACAAAGGAATATATACTTTGGTTAGATGCTGATGATATTTTAACAGAAGAAGACGGCCTAAAATTACTTTCCTTAAAAGAAAATTTAGATCCTGTTTATGATTCGGTTACTATGAATTATAATCTTTCATTTGATGAAAATGGAAATGTAACTAGTAGTCTTAGAAGAAACCGTCTAGTAAAACGTTCTAAAGGTTTTAAATGGATTGGAGCAGTACATGAATATTTAGCAGTACATGGTAAAGTTTTGGATAGTGATATTGCTATAACACATAAGCGAGAGTCGCATGATTCAAAAAGAAATATTAGAATTTATGAAAAACGGTTAGTTAATGGTGAAGATTTTTCCCCACGAGATCAATATTATTATGCTAATGAATTAATGGATCATCAAATGTATGAAAAGGCCATAGAATGGTATCAGAAATTTTTAGAAACTGAACAGGGGTGGGTAGAGGATAACATATCAGCATGTAGAAAATTAGTAGATTGTTTTATTAAGCTTGGTGACCATGAAAAAGCTAAATATTATATTTTTAAATCATTTTTATATGATACTCCTAGGGCGGAGCTCTGTTGTAGATTGGGCAATTTATTTAGTCTAAAAGAAAACTATAAACAAGCTATATTTTGGTATAAGTTGGCTACTCAACTAGAAAAGCCAGAACAAGTTCGTGGTTATATAGATCATGCTTCATGGACGTGGGTTCCTCATATACAGCTTTGCGTTTGTTACGATCGGCTTGGACAATATGAATTAGCCTATAAACATAATGAGTTAGCTGCACAATATGTTCCTAATAATAAAAATGTTTTACAGAATAGGGAATATTTAAAGAAAAGATTAAATTAAAATAAAAGATTAAATTAAAATAGTTTGAGGAACAAGGGAGACACTGCTAGTCTCCCTTTATTTGTTTTATAAAAAAACGATTATTTCTATTATTTACTTTACATAGTTAGTATTTAATAACAAAACCTAACTTAACTATAAAACTGGTGATGTCAGATGAAAATAATAATGGCTCCAAAAAATAATATTGCTTTATCTGTAGTTATTACGTTAGTTTTAGGTTTTAATGTTGGGTTATTTATAGATACTACATCTTTGACTCAATTTATTATTCCCATAACTATGCTTATGGTTTTCCCTAGTATGATTGGTTTTAGATTAAATGAAGTATTAAACCTAAATAATAAATTACTGCTAGTAGCATCTTTGGTAATGAATTTTGTAATTATACCCATTTCAGCTTTTTTTATAGGAAGTATTTTTCTTTTCAATCATCCAGAGCTATTTGCTGGACTAGCTGTACTTGCAATACTACCAACATCTAATATGGCTATAGTATATACATTAATTGCGGGTGGAGACGTAACCACTACAATTAAGATTATGGTTTTTAGTATTATTTTAGGTGCTATATTAGCTCCATGGTATTTACTGGTTATGGTTGGAAATCATGTGCTAATAGATACTTTTGCTATATTAAAAACTATAGGGTTAGTTATACTTATTCCCCTAATTCTTGGATTAATAACTTACCATATTCTTTTAAAAAAGTTTACAGAACAGTATTTTGAAGAACGAATAAAGCCTATATTTCCAGCTATAAGCGCATGGGGAATGGTATATATTATTTTTTCTAGTATAAGTTTAAATTCACACACATTAATTAATCAACCTAGTATTTTAATACTTGCTTTTTTTGTGCAAGTATTTTTTTATACAATGAATTATTTAATATCGATGATAATAGGTAAGCTGTATTTCAAAAGAAAAGAAGCTATTGCTTTTGTATTTAGTACTGCACATAGAAATTTAGCTATTGCAATAGGTTTAGCAACTACTATATTTGGAACTAATGCTGCTATTATGGTGGCAGTAGCTATATTAGTACAGAGTCAATTTGGGGCAGGGTTTATTAAATTCTTAGATATTAAGGAAAAGCCTCAATTTTTATTTAAACCATGGTCAAAATAAGTTCTGTCACTTCTTATTTATTATAATTTTACTTACTTTTTATTTTGTAATCATCCTTTATATTTTACTAAATTTATAGCAGCAGTTTTTTAAATTTCCGCAAGACAACAAAAATTAGTATATTTCATATAATTATATAGAGGTGAGAAAATGGCAGAATTTAAAATTGAATGGGTGGGAACTCCAAATTATAGAAAGGGAAGAAATGGGCGCAAGCCTATAGCGATAGTAAATCATATAACTGATGGATTATACCCAGGCACCTTACACTGGATGCAAAATCCTAATGCAAGAGTTAGTTCTCATTATTTAGTAACTAAAGATGGAGAGATATTTCAATTAGTCAAGGATGAGGATACAGCCTTTACTAATGGAGTGGTAAACCAACCAAGCTGGATTTTATATGATGGTACTAATCCTAATGCCTATACTTTAACTATAGAGCATGAAGCTTTAGCAGGTGAGTCATTAACTGAAAAACAATACCAAGCTACTTTATGGCTTCATAATAAGCTAATTGATAAGTGGGAGATACCAGTTACAAGAGATCATATTATTGGCCACTATCGTATTGATAGTGTAAACCGACCTAACTGCCCAGGTGAAAATTTTTCTTGGGATAGATTGTTTAATGACCTTAAAAAAGGAGAGGATAATGTGAGTGTACCTGAATGGAAAGTTAATATAATGAAAGAAGCTAGTGAAATAGGTTTAATAGACATTAAACAACATGAACCAGATGAGCCAGCTAGTAAATGGTTCGTATTGGGAGTTGTACTAAATTTTATAAAAATACTGCGTAAATCATTAGGTGAGAAATAATAAAATATAAAATTATATTTAATCTGTAGTATTTATGACTATTTAAAAGTATTTGTAAGCCAAATAAAAAATACGAGGTGATATCCTCGTATTTTTTATTTCAGCTAATGATATGAAAATTGCACATGAAAACACTTAAAGATATTATATACAAAACGTTTAAAATATTTTAAACAAATTAAACAAATATAATAGTTAAATATATAAAATGGAGGAATAAAAAATGAAATTAAATGAAACAGCACTTCTACTAATAGACCTACAAAAAGAAACCAAATATGATTTATTAGAACTTGATAATGTAATTAGTAATACTAAGGAGTTAATTAGCCAATGTAGAAAATTAGAAATCCCTATTATTTACACTCGTCATATTAACAGGCAAGACTGTGTTGGTCTTGCATATAAAGATCCATTAGATAAAAATGGTGAGCCTATTTTTTATAATTCAAATACAGATAGTATAGAAATATTTGATGAAATAAAGCCGGAGCAAGAGGATATAGTAATAGACAAGCATCGTTGGAGTGGTTTTTACCAAACAAGCCTAGATCTTACATTAAAAAGTTTAAATACAAAGCATTTAATCATTGGAGGCTTAGTAACGGATGGTTGTTTAATGACTAGCGTATTTGATGCTTTTGCCAATGACTACCAAGTTAACTTAGTTAAAGATATATGTTCAACTACTAACATTGGTGCACACATGTCTTCTATTCTTATAATGTCTAATTGGGTTTATGGAATAGAGGTTTACGATACAAAAGAACTTATTAAAAAACTAGACGGAAAAAATTATAAAGCTTGGAAATGGACAGAGCCAGATGAATTAAAATTTGATGATAACAACATCGCAGAGGTTTTTCAACAATTAAATAAATAAAAAGGTAGTATAAAAGAGTTTGCAAACTAGCCAATGGGGAGGTGTGTTTGGCAAAAAATAGATAGCAAACTGTTAAAACATATAGGAGGGAAATTAAAAAATGCTAAAAATGAGAAGTAAAATAGCTTTATTAACAATTATAGCTTTAATAGCTTTTAGTGTAGTTGGATGTGGTACTACTGCACAAGATGAAGAGCCTGTAAAAATTGTATATGTTGAATGGTCATGTGCAACTGCAGCTTCACATGTTGTAGCAGAAGTGCTCGAAAGTGAAATGGGGTATGATGTTGAATTAATACCTGTAGGTTCAAATGTAGTTATATATGAGGCGCTAGCTAATAGAGATGCTGATGTAACAGTTTGTGCTTGGCTACCAGTTACAGATGGAGAATATGTGGAACGTCATGCCGATAGTCTCGAGAACCTAGGCCCTAATATGGAGGGTGCTATAGTAGGCTTTGGAGTACCAGAATATGTGACTATTGATTCAGTAAAAGAAATGAATGATTACAAACACAAATTTGATCAAAAAATAGTTGGAATTGAAGCTGGTACAGGAATTATGATTAATGCTGAAGATGCTATAGTTGACTATAACCTTGATTTTGAACTTATTGAAAGTAGTGATGCAGGTATGACTGCTGAGTTAGATCGTAAAATAGCTAGAGAAGAGTGGGTTGTTATAACTGCATGGAGCCCCCATTGGAAGTTTAGTAGATTTGATTTAAAATTCCTTGATGAACCAAAGAACTCTTTTACTGATGAAGAGCATATTGATACCATAATACGTAAAGGTTATGGGGATGAGCAACCAGAGGTTGTAGAATTTCTTGATAATGTCTACTTTGAAACTGAAGAGTTAGCAAGAGCTATGGATTTAGCCCAAGATGAGGGTGCTACACCGGTAACAGCTGCACAAGAATGGGTTGCTGAAAATGAAGATATTGTTAACAGCTGGTTGCAATAATAAATAAGTAGAGCATATGAAATAAACAGTATATATAATGATATAAAAAATACGAGGGTTATCCTCGTATTTTTTATTATTAAAATATAATTGCATATTTTCAGGGAAAAATTTAAAATAAAACAAATTGTGTAAAACATTTAAAATAAATTAAATAAATTGAAGGGGTATTACTATGGGAAAAAATCAATTAACACAAATAGAGGAAACTAGGGATATCATGATAAGTGCTTTAGCTCAAACTATGGTTGTTTACGGTGTTACACCTTCTATAGGTAGAATTTATGGAGTTTTGTATTTTTCTCGTGAACCAATGTCCTTAGATGGTATAGCTAAAAATGTTGCTATGAGTAAAGGGAGTGTTAGCAATGGTTTGCGCAAGTTATTAGAGTTGGATATGGTGATTAAGGTTTGGGAAAAAGGAAGTAGGAAAGATTATTACATCGCAGAAAAGGATTTTTTTAAAAATTTTATTTCATTTTTTGTTAATAACATGCGCCAAGAAAGAAATATTTATATGAAGGCAGCTGAACAAGTAAAGCCTTTGCTTGAAGAAATTGCTACTAACCCTGAATCTGATAGGGTGAAAGAAGAAGTTAATCAAGATTTAAAAGATATGGAGAAGGCATTTATATTTTATGAGTGGCTACAGCGATTTGCATATGCATTAGAATCAGATGATATATATAATTACTACCCCAAAAAACAAATAGAGGACTAATTTGTTGAAATAGCACTTCTACTAATAGACTTAAAAAGACCGGTTGTTTTTGCGAAGCTTTGCCGAGCCACAGGCTGGTTTTCGCAATTATAAAACAGCCCCTAACATCTTATTGGGGCTGTTAATTTATTTAATATAAAGTTATTTAATAAAAAGTATTTAAACAACTTTTACATTAGCAGCTTGTTGCCCACGAGGACCATTAGTCATCTGAAATTCTACACGTTGTCCCTCAGATAAACTTTTATAGCCTGAAGAATCTATAGCTGTAAAATGTACGAATACATCCTCACCTTGTTCGTTTTGAATGAATCCATAACCTTTACTATTACTAAACCATTTAACTGTTCCAATCATTTTAATAACCTCCTAGAAATATTGTATTAGTATTGTTTCCATATGCGCTTTTATTTTTACATTGTATATTTATCCTTTTTTGATATCAGATGGAAATAAAATAATTTTTTGTTATGAAGTCTTTATATAATAAAAGCATAATACTATTGGGTTTAATAAATAATAAACTTATAAAAATTAACTAGGAGGTAATAGAATGGATAATAAGAACAGATGTAATCAATGCAATAACTCAATTGAGCCAGAACAACTAATGGAATTAAGTGAACATGGGTTAGATATGTGTATGGAATGTGCTGAGGAAATAATAATTTGTCAATATTAGAGGAGATAATAAAAGCTACCCTATAAAGTTAAGCTTTATAGGGTACTTTCTTATTTATTGACAGTTATTTAAATTCTGCAAAAAGTAACTAAAGGTTTCACTGCGAAAAGCTATTATCTCTATTTTGGCATAGCAATTATTTTCTAAGATGAATTTTTATTTATTACTTTGCTGTGATCTATGCACCACGCCTTGCCATTCGGGACTTAGATAAACATGTTTGCTCGGCCTTATGTTTTTTGTAGTTACTTTTTTAAGAATCAACTAATAGTATAATATTATTGGTTTATTAGATAATAAAGGTATAAAATTAAATAGGAGGTATGCTAGATATGGATAATAGTTACAAGTGCAGACAGTGCAGCAACCTAATTGATGAAGAACAATTAACAGAATTAAGTCAGCATGGTCTTGATATGTGTATAGAATGTGCTGAACAAATGATCATTTATCAATATTGGGGGTAACATCTATTTTAGCAATTCATCAATGAAGTTAATTGCTAAAGAATGCAGTTTATCATAAAATTAGCATTGAAGGTAAAAATATCTTTTTTCTTTATTGAATTAGTGGGTGAAAATTATGAATAAATCTATACTTAAATTTTTTAAATTAATATTATTCTTATTCTTACTTATGCTATTATTTCCACCTATAGCATATAGTGAGAATAATCAAACTCAGGTAATAACTGTTACAGTAGATGACACAGTTACTGCAGGTACTGCACAACAGGTATCAAGGGCTATTCAAGTTGCTGAGGCCCAAGAAGCTGAGGCTGTGGTAATACTACTAAACACTCCAGGTGGATTAGTTAATGCTACTTTAGAAATGCTTGAAGACATAACTAATACAGATATTCCTATAATAACATATGTAACCCCTCAAGGAGCAATTGCTGCTTCAGCAGGAACATTTATTTTAATTAGTGGTGATATAGCTGCTATGTCACCAGGTACAACATGTGGAGCTGCTATGCCTGTTACTATGGGAGGGGCAACTGAATCTACTCAGGCAGCAGATGAAAAAACTATTAATTTGTTAGCTGAGCATGTTAGGGGTATAGCTGAAGAAAAAGGAAGGCCTGGAGATATTGCGGAAAAGTTTGTAACTGAAAATCTTAGCCTTACTTATAATAGAGCACTTGAAGAGGGAATAATCGAAGTAGTAGCTAATAACTTACCAGAGCTTCTTGAAATTGTAGATGGACGTGAGGTTACAACCCAAGCTGGAATAATAACACTAAATACAGCTGGTGCAGAAATAATAGCATTAGAAAAAAATGCGGTAGAACAAATAACTCATTTGGTTAGTAATCCACAAATAGCGGTAATCCTAATGATGGTTGGAATATATGGGCTAATTATAGGATTTAATTCCCCAGGTTTTTTTGTACCAGAGGTACTTGGAGGAATAAGCCTACTTTTAGGCTTGTATGGCTTAGGTTTATTTGAAGTTAACTTACTAGCGGGTTTATTGATACTTTTAGGATTAGTTCTTTTAATAGCAGAAGCATTTACACCAGCTTATGGAATACTTGGGATAGGAGGCGTGGTAAGTATTGTTCTGGGGATTGTTTTCTTGCCGATGGAGCCTATGATGCCAAATGAGTGGTTTGGAACCTTTAGAGTACTTGCAGTATCTATTGGTTTAATTAGTGCTCTTTTTGTTTTCCTTATATTAACTAATATTGTTCGTTTAAGAAAGAAGAATGTAGTGCATGGAAAAAAAGAATTTAGCTTTGATGAGGCTGTTGTTATTGAAGAATTAAATCCCAAAGGGCTTATTAAGGTACAGGGTGAAATTTGGCGTGCTACATCAAGTGATGGTAGTACTATATCAGAAGGAGTATCAGTAAAAGCAGTTGACCGGCAAGGGATGCTTGTGGTTGTAGAACCATTAAGTAATAAAGAAGAATAATAAATAGGAGGGTATAGAAATGGCTATTTTGTTTGACTACTTAGTAGTTCTAGTGCTTATTTTTGTCATCTTAAGTATGGCAGTAAAGATTATCCCTGAATATGAAAGAGCAGTTTTATTTAGGCTTGGTAGATTAGTTGATGTAAGAGGACCGGGACTATTTTTTATAATTCCAGTCATTGATAAAATCGAAAGGGTATCTTTACGTACTATAGTTTTTGATGTTCCACCACAGGAAGTTATAACCAAAGACAATGTTAGTTGTAAAGTAAACGCAGTATTATACTATAGGGTTGTTGAATCAGATAAAGCGGTTGTAAATGTTGAAAGATATCATGAAGCAACCAATCAATTAGCCCAAACAACTTTAAGAAGTGTTGTAGGTACCGCAGATTTAGATGAAGTTTTATCAGAAAGAGATAAGCTTAATCAAACCATGCAACAAATAGTAGATGAAACTACTAACCCATGGGGAATAAAAGTAACAGCTACTGAAATAAAAGACGTAGTACTTCCAAATGAAATGCAAAAAGCTTTAGCTAGACAGGCTCAAGCAGAAAGAGATAGAAGAGCTGCTATTATTCAAGCTGAAGGGGAAAGCCAAGCAGCAATGCGTATTGCAGAAGCAGGTCGTATGCTATCCGAACAGGAAGGTGCATTAACAGTTAGAATGCTACGCTCACTCTCAGAAGTTGCAAATTCAAATAATACAACTGTATTATTCCCATTACCAATGGAATTAAGAAGTTTGTTACCTACCACAGAATCAGGTGTTAAAAAAGTAATAGATGAATTACAAAGTGAAGAAGAAAACTCTGAAGAAAAAGCTGAATAAACAAACATACTAAAGGCCAGGCATTTGCCTGGCCTTTAAAATTTAATAATAGACTGGTGCTTTATATCGACAAAGGTGTATGCTAAAATACTTGTTAATATATGGGGGGATTTTGTGGATTTACAGTATGAAAAACATGAACCAATGGATGTAAAGCAAAGGATAATAGGGATATTTAAAAACCCTAAGGAGGTCTTTTTAGATGTTTATCAAAAACCAAATATTTTTTCTGCTTTAGTAATAATTATTTTGGTTAATTTATTTTTAATTTTTCCTCTTTTCTCAATAATAAATGAGTACGTATTGCTTGAATTAAATTATGAAGCAGATGTAATAGCTGACTCTGTTCGAAATTTTATGTTAGCTGCTGGAATTATAGGTGCAATTTTAGCCCCTGTTGGATTTGCTTTTATATGTGGTGTTTTGTTTAAATTGTATAACCTTTTTGATGGCAGAACAGTAGAATTGAAACGCTTTTTTGCAGTAGGTGTTTATGCGTATTTTCCTTCTTTACTTTCGGATATTTTAAAATTTCCTTTTATATTTTTTACTTCTGTAGAGAATTTTGATATGGATAAACTTTTAACTAGTCTATATATCCTATTACCTCAAGATACTCCGTTATTTATAGCGGAAGTAGCAAAAAGTTTAGATCCCTTTTATATTTGGTCCTTATATTTAGTTGCATTAGGTTCAGCAATTGCAATGAAAACAAAAGTAAAAACAACTAGTATTTTCTTATTTAGTCTATGGTTTGGTTTGGTGCTTATTTCTAGCTTCTTAGCAGTAGGCTAAATAAAATAATAACGTATTTGACAATATATTAAAGTATTTTTGATAAATTCTTTAATAATTTAAAATAAATACTATTAAATATTATAAACCATATTGTATCATAGAGGAGTAGAGAAAACTCCTCTATTTTTTTGGGGAGGGAGGACGAATATTTGAGTGAAAATGTATTAATGCATTTAGATAAAGTTAGTAAAGTTTATACTATGGGTGAGGTTAAGGTAGAAGCATTAAAACATACCACTTTAGAAGTCTATCAAGGCGAGTTTTTAGTAATCTTAGGTCCTAGTGGATCGGGAAAAAGTACTTTACTAAATATATTAGGTGGGATGGATCAAGCTAGTAGTGGTGAAGTTTACTATAAAAATCGAAACTTAACTCAGGCTAGCGAAGCTTCTCTGACCAGATTTAGACGCGAAGAAGTTGGCTTTGTTTTTCAGTTTTATAATTTGATTCCAGACTTAACTGCCAAGGAAAACGTTGAAATTGCAGCAGATTTGGTTGATAATCCTTTATTAGTAAATGAATGCTTAAAAGATGTTGAACTATACGATAGAATGAATCATTTTCCTTCACAGATGAGTGGAGGAGAACAGCAGCGCATTTCTATAGCTAGAGCTTTAGTGAAAAACCCACGTCTTTTATTATGTGATGAACCTACTGGAGCACTTGATTATAGTACAGGTAAAACAGTTCTTTCATTACTTAAAAAAATTAATGTTGAAAAAGGTTGTACTGTTATAGTAATAACCCATAATACTGCAATTGGAGCCATGGGTGATAGAGTGGTAAGAATGCGTGATGGGGAAATATTTGAAATAACTATTAATGAGTCACCACTATCCCCAGAAAGGATAGAGTGGTAATGAATAAGACTTTTCTTAAAAAACTGCTAAGAACAATTATAGCTACTAAAGGGCAGTTTTTAGCGGTTGCAGCAGTAATCGCTGTTGGTATTTTAGTTTATGTATCAATGAGTAGTGCTTACTATGGACTAGAATCTTCTCAACAAACTTTTTATGAAGAGCATAATTTTGCAGACCATTATTTTCATGTCGTAAAAGCCCCTAAAAATATTGAAAGGCAAATTCAAGACTTATCAGGTGTTAGTAAAGTAACTGGTAGAATTCAGCAAGATGTTTCTATTTTAAGAGAAGATAATCAAAGGGCAACTGCCCGTATAACTTCTTATTCATTTCCTATGGAAGAAGAACTTAATAGTCTTTATGTACTTAGTGGGCGTATGTTTGAAGAACACTCTACTAGTGGGTTAATTGAGACACTTGTTGAGCCTCAATTTTTTGAAGCTAATGAGTTATCTTCAGGTAGTGTTATTTCTATTATAGCTGAAGCAACTAAAGTTGATTTAACAGTGGTAGGTACGGCTACTAGTCCTGAATTTGTTTATCCTATGAAAGATAGTGCTAGTTTACTTCCAGATCCACTTAATTTCGGTGTATTAATGATACCTTACTACCAAGCCCAGCACATCTTTGATATGAATGGACAAATAAACCAAATTATAGTTGAGTTTAATTCAGGAGCCGACCGTGAAGAAGTAATAAAAGAGATTGAAAATATATTAGATCCTTATGGTAGATTAGCAGCTTATCCTGCTGATGACCAATTAAGTCATGCAATGGTAGAAGCTGAGTTAGAGCAAATAGAATCAATGTCTACTGCAATGCCAGTAATATTTTTAGGTATAGCTGGAGCTATACAATTTATTATACTTAGAAGAATGGTAAGAACGCATAGGTCACAAATTGGTATTTTAAAAGCTATTGGTTATAACAGTAATCAAGTAATGTGGCACTATATATTATATGCAGTGGCCGTTGCACTACTAGGGGCATCCTTGGGTGCTTTAATTGCTATCTTTTTATCAGGGATAATTTCTGACTTATTTGCTATGTTCTTTAATTTTCCTGAACAAATGAGTGTTTTTAATATGACAGCTGTGATAAATGGCTTTGTTTTAAGTATAGTAATTGCTGTTTTTGCTAGCTGGTCTGCAGTTAGAAAAATTATTAATATTCAACCTGCAGAAGCTATGCAACCTGAACCACCAAAAGCAAGCTCCAAAAGCTTTTTAGAAAACTACCCATTCTTATGGAATAAATTGAATTCAGGTTGGAAAATGAGTCTAAGAAGTATTAGTAAAAACAAAGGACGTTTTGCAGTAACTGTTATAGGTATTATTTTTGCTATAAGTTTATTAATAATATCATTTTTTATGAATGATTCAATTAATGAGTTATCTAATAAACATTATATTGAAGAAAACAATTATGATATTATGGTGCGCTTCGAAACTCCAATAAATAAAAACGAATTATTAGTTTTTAATAATATAGATGGGATTTTAAAAGTAGAAACATTTTTTGATTTGCCAGCTAAGATACATTACCAAGGTCAGATTGAAGATGACTTAATATCAGGTTATCCACAAGATTTAACTATGAGAAAACTTGTCGATAGTAATGAAAAAATAATTACTGTTCCTAAACAAGGGATAATTGTGAGTGAAAGAGCAGCAAATAGATTGGGAGTAAAAACAGGAGATGAAGTCATAGTAGAAACTGCTCTCGGTGTTGGTGAAAACAAAAAAGAATCAGTAAAAGTTGTAGGACACAATAGACAACTACTAGGTTCTGGTTCATATATGAACATAGATGATGTTAATAGAATTCTAGGTGAGTATAATTTAGTAACTGGTGCCATGTTAAAAATTGAAAAAGGCATGGAAACTTCGGTTGAAAATCAATTAAGTGAAATGCTTACTATTTCAGTAATATCTAATATATACGAAGAATTTGAAAACTTTAATGAATGGATGGAAATGTTGGTTGTTACAGTAGGTATTTTGGTGGTATTTGCCTTAATTTTAGGTTTTGCTATTGTTTATAATGCATCTGTAATTAACTTTGCCGAAAGAGAGCGTGAAATAGCATCACTTAGAGTTCTTGGCTATACTAATCAGGAAGTTTCAAATCTCTTATTTAAAGAAAATATTATCCAAGTGATAATCGGAGTACTAATTGGCTTACCTTTTGGTAGGATGCTTGCGGCTGCATTTATGCAGTCAATGAATACAGACATTTATAGTTTCCCAATTGTTGTATATCCTCTAACTTATATAATGTCAGTGCTTGCAACAATTTTATTTGTGATAATTGCCCATAGAATGGCTGTTAGAGGCATTAAAAGGTTAGATTTGGTCGAAGTATTAAAGAATAGAGATTAGGGGAGGTAGTAGTTATGTTAAAAAACAAGAAGTTTTTATGGGGAGCAGGAATAATAGCTATTATTTTAGTAGTGGTAATAGCTATAAGTACCTCAGCAGTAAGTATTGAGACAATAGCTGTTAAGGAAGGTAATATTCAACGTACAGTTACCGATACAGGTATAGTACAATCTGTGACTAACTACGACCTCCAAACTATAAGTGGGGGTAGAGTTGCAGATATATTAGTAGAAGTTGGTCAAGATGTAAGTGAAGGTCAAACAATAGCATTATTATCAAATTCCGACATAACTATACAAAAAAGTAATATAAAGAGCCAGTTAGCACAGGCAAGAAGTGCTAAGCTCAAAATTAAGGCTACTATTGATAACCTGCAAAGTGAGCTAAGTGAAGCTGAAAAACATTTAAACAGAATGGAAGAACTATATATAGCTAATGCCATAAGCAGGGTGGAGTATGATGAAGCCGTTTTAGCTGTAGATACAATAAACCAAAGTCTTACAAACTCAAATGAGCAACTCAGTGCAGCCAATGAACAAGTTGATGTTTTAAATCAATCATATAGAGAGTTAGGAACTAATGAACTAGATTTAACTATTACAAGTCCTATTGATGGAACAATAATGAGTCTTCCTATAAGTAAGGAGCAGGTACTAATGCCAGGAGCAATAGTATCAACAGTTGCAGTTGATGAACAAATGGAAATTAAGTCCCACATATTAAGTGATGAATTAGGAGGAATAGAATTAGGGCAAAAAGTAGAACTAACTGCCCCTGTATTAGGTGATGAAAGCTTATGGGGAAAAGTAACAAAAGTATATCCAAGGGCGGAAGAAAAGATGTCTGCATTAGGAGTAGCGCAGCGCAGAGTCCCTGTCATCATTTCCTTAGAAGGTACTGGCAACCTAAAACCGGGTTATGAAACCACTGTAACTATTTATACACAAAGTAAAGAAGATGTTTTAAAGGTGCCTAGAGAGGTTATTATGAGTTTATCTGATGGAGAAAAACAAGTTAGATTTGTAAAAGATGGTAGAGTTGTATATAACGATGTTGAAACTGGTTTATCTGATAATTACAATATTGAAATAAAACAAGGATTAAATCTTGGTGATGAAGTTATAACAGATACTAGAATAGATTTATCCCCTAATACAAGAGTAAAAATAAAATAAAGTGGAATTATAACAATAGTATTAGATAATACCTAAGACTGCAGGTAGTAAACTGCAGTCTTTTTATGTGTACAAAAACCATGGAACATAATTCAATTAACTATTTTTGATAAAATTACAAATAAAAAAATTATGAGGTGTTTAAAAAATTTATTGCATATATAATAATATAATTATACAATTAACTCATATTGAGTAGTGAAGGGAGGGAAAGCTATGGAAGTATTATATACTTTGATTCAAGGTGGTTTTAACGAGCTTTTTGACTACCTCTCTTATCATGTATTATCATGTTTAGTTCCTGCATTTTTTATAGCTGGAGCTATGGCGGTTGTTCTTACAAAAGGTGCAATAATTAAATATTTTGGGCATAAAGCGAAAAAAATTGTATCCTATTCTGTAGCTTCAGTATCTGGAATTTTATTAGCGGTTTGTTCATGTACTGTCCTGCCACTTTTTGGTGGTATATATAGGATGGGGGCAGGGTTAGGGCCAGCAATAACCTTTTTGTATTCTGGACCAGCTATAAACATATTAGCAATTTCCTTAACAGGGGTAGCGATAGGTTGGCATATGGGGGCAGCACGTGCAATAGGTGCTGTAGCATTTGCTATAGTTATTGGACTAATAATGGCAATTGTGTTTAGTAAGGAAGAGCAGTTTAGAGAACAAGTAGATTTTGAAATACCAGATGAAAAAAGCGAAAAACCGATTTCTTTTTTAGCTGTATTTTTTGGAACATTAGTAGCTATTCTTATAATCAGTACTAGTAATATAGATTTTTGGATTAAGGCTGCATTAGATATAATTTTAATAACTGTTGTAGCATATATGGTAAAAAGATATTTTGAGCCGGGTGAATTTCGCTCATGGATGAGTGAAACATGGAGTTTAGCAAAACTTGTTGTACCAATGCTATTGATTGGTATTTTTATAGTTGGTATGGTAACAGCAGTTCTTCCACCAGAATGGATTGCCAATTATGTTGGAAATAATAGCGTTACAGCTAATATAGCTGCTTCATTGGTGGGAGCACTATTTTATTTTTCTACCTTGACGGAAGTGCCTATTGTAAGAGGTTTAATGGATTTAGGGATGCATCCTGGACCGGCTCTTGCTCTTTTACTAGCAGGACCTGCAGTTAGTATCCCTAACTTACTAGTTGTTAATCAAATATTAGGACTTAGAAAAACTGGTGCATATTTTATTTGTGTTGTTATTTCGGCAAGTATAACAGGATGGATTTACGGAACGTTTTTTGTTTAAGTTTTTGTATCTCTGCGAACATGAGAGGTTAGTACGAATGAAAATAAATCATAAGGAGGAATTAAAAAATGAAAATTAAAGTTTTGGGTACAGGTTGTGCAAAGTGTGATCAACTTGAAAGGGATGTTATTAATTGTTTAGCGGAAATGGATGTAGCTGCAGATGTAGAAAAAGTTAAAGATATTAATAAAATAATGGATTATAAAGTTATGTTAACTCCTGCGTTAGTTATAAATGATAAAGTCAAGGTATCCGGGAAGGCACCGAAGAAAACGGAGATAGAGAAATTAATAAAAGAAGAATTAAGCTAGAAAGATAATGTGAATAAAGTCGATGCTTATTAAGCTAGCATCGACTTTATTCCTGTGTGATTACATTTTTTTTGGTTATTTCTTTAATTATTATTTGGATTTGTTTTAAATTTTCATTTGACGGTGGATCAACTTCCTCAAGTTCGTACCTTAATCCTAAAACTTCCCATTTGTGTTTACCCAATGTGTGATAGGGTAATAAATCGATACGTTCAACACTATTTAGATTAGCTAAAAATTCCGACATTACTTTTATATCATCTATATCATCAGTATGACCTGGTATTACAACGTATCGAATCCAAATAGGAATACTTCTTTTATTTATTATTTCTAAGTTTTCTATATTTAAATTGTTTTTTGCCCCAGTTAAATATTTGCTTTTTTCTGTATCAATATGTTTGATATCAGCTAAAACTGTATCGGTATTATCCAGTACATTTAGTACAGCTTTATTAGATACGTATAGTGAACTATCAAAAGCAGTGTGAATATTATTATTATTACACTCTGCAAAAACTTCTTTAATAAAATCGTCTTGCAATAAAGGCTCTCCCCCTGAAAAGGTTATACCTCCACCTGACGCTTCAAAAAATGGTTTAGATTTAAAAATTATTTCCATTAGACTTTCTACTGTATATTCTTTAGCTGAAGAAGCTTTTGGGTCCCAAGAATCAGGGTTATGGCAGTATTTGCATCTTAGGTTACATCCTTGCATAAATATTACGGTTCTAATACCAGGACCATCTAAGGTGCTAAAAGAATCTATTGAATGGATTTTCCCAGTCATAACTACATCCTCTTATAAAAAGTGCGTTGTATTATTTCTTCCTGTTGTTCACGACTAAGTTTAGTAAAGTGAACTGCATATCCTGATACTCGGATAGTTAGGTCGGGATATTGTTCTGGTTGCTCCATAGCTTTTTTTAAGGTATCTATATTTATTACATTAACATTTATATGGTGAGCGTCTTGTATAAAATAACCATGCATAAGGCCGATTAGATTATCTGTCTGCTCGTCAAGAGTTTTACCTAGTGATGAAGGAACGGTTGAAAATGTAAAAGAAACACCATCGCGAGCAAAACCAAATGGTATTTTTGCTACCGAATTACACGCTGCGATAGCTCCATGTTCTTCCCGCCCATGAAGTGGGTTTACTCCTGGAGCAAGAGGTTCACCTTTTTTGCGACCATCAGGAGTAGTACCAGTATGCTTACCATACATTACATTAGAAGTTATTGTTAAGATTGATAGTGTGTGAATTCCGTTTTTATAAGTAGGGTATTTTTGTGTTTTGCGCAAGAAATTTTTAACTAAATCAACTGCAATCATATCTACCCTATCATCATCATTTCCAAACTTAGGATAATCTTGTTCTACTTCAAAGTCAGTAATTAATCCTCTTTCATCTTTAATTGCTTTCACTTTACCGTATTTTATTGCACTTAAGGAATCTGCAACTACTGATAAACCTGCCATGCCAAAGGCGATAAATCGGTCTATATCGGTGTTATGCAATGCCATTTCAATTCTTTCATAGGCGTATTTGTCATGCATATAATGGATTACGTTCATAGCATTTACATATAATCCAGCTAACCAATCCATTTGAATCTCTAACCGTCTCATTATTTCCTCAAATTCAAGATATTCTCCATCATAAACGGGCATTTCAACTCCTACTTGTTGGTTAGTTATTTCATCTATTCCACCATTTATAGCATATAGTAGAAGCTTTGCTAGGTTACAGCGTGCTCCAAAATACTGTGTTTGAGTGCCCAAACGCATAGCTGATACACAGCAGGAAATAGCGTAATCATCACCGTAATATGGTCTCATTACTTCATCATTTTCGTACTGAATAGCACATGTATTAATAGATAATTTACTACAATATTTCATGAAGTTACGAGGCAAATTTTTTGCCCATAGTACTGTCATATTGGGTTCTGGGGCAGGGCCTAAGTTTTCTAAAGTGTGGAGTATTCTATAACTACTCTTAGTTACTAAATGTCTTCCATCAACACCAGCTCCGCCAATAGCTTCAGTAACCCAGTTGGGATCTCCAGCAAAAAGAGTACTATATTCTGGTGTGCGTAGGTGCCTTACCAATCTTAATTTAATTACAAACTGATCAATTATTTCCTGAGCTAGTTTTTCGGTTAAAAGACCTTGTTTTAAGTCTCTTTCAATGTAAATGTCTAGAAAAGTAGAAATTCTTCCTATACTCATAGCAGCTCCGTTTTGCTCTTTAATCGCAGCTAGAAATCCAAAATACAACCATTGAATTGCTTCATGAGTATTATTTGCTGGTTTTGAAATATCAAAACCATAGCTTAAGGCCATTTCTTTAAGCTCATTTAAGGATTGTAATTGATCAAAAATTTCTTCACGCAACTGAATATTGTAATCGTTCATTTCTTTGCTTAATAATGACAGGTCTAGTTTTTTTGCCTCAATAAGAAAATCTACACCATAAAGACTTACTCTTCTATAATCACCTATTATTCTTCCTCTACCATAAGAATCAGGTAACCCAGTAATAATACCTACTTTTCTAGCTAATTTCATTTCTTCTGTATAGGCAGTAAATACTCCATCATTGTGGGTGCGTCTATGTTTTTGAAAAAATTCCTTAATATCTTTGTTAATCTCATAACCATAAGCTTGACAAGCTTTTTCTGCATGTTGAAGTCCTCCATATACATTTATAGCTCTTTTTAGAGGCTTATCAGTTTGCAATCCAAATATTATTTCTAAATTCTTATCAATGTATCCAGGTGGATGGCTAGTAATATTAATAGGGATTTCAGCATCAACTTCATAAACTCCATTTTTTTGGCGTTCTTCCTTAAGGAGTTCTGTACATTTGTCCCATAAATTTTTGGTAGTTTCAGTGGGTGATTCTAAAAAACTTTCATCACCATCGTAGGGAGTATAATTTTTTTGTATAAAATCACGTACATTTATTTCGTGCATCCATAATCCAGGCCTAAAATTATCCCATGCTTTCAAAATTAACATCCTTTCTATAATTATATAAGATTTATCTTTTATTATTTGAATTACCATGGTAAATTAGTCACTGTATATAATAAATTTTTATTTAAATAATCGTAGGTGAAAAAATGATAGTTATACAAGCTAATAAAATAACTAAATCGTATAATGACATTAAAATATTGAATGAAATTAATTTTTCTATAAACCAAAACGAGCGTGTTGGATTAGTAGGACCTAATGGTGTGGGTAAGTCTACACTAATGCAGTGTTTGTCTGGAGAAATGCCCCCAGATTCTGGTGATGTAATAATCGGAAATGGGATAAAATATGGCTATCTTGAGCAGTTGCCCGAGAAAAACAATAATACAACTACATGGGATATAGTAATGGAAAGTTATTCTGAATTAATTGAATATAGACAAACAATGCACGAATTAGAGAAACAAATTGCTTGTGCCGAAGAAAATCAACTAGAAAAACTACTAAATAAATATTCTAAAGTTACAGAAATGTATGAACGTGCAGATGGATACTCCTGTGAATCTACAGCACGAAAAATACTAATAGGATTAGGGTTTAACAAAGAAGATTTTAATAAACCCTATAAAGATTTTAGTGGTGGTCAAAAAACTAGAATCAACTTGGCAAGATTACTTGCATTAAATCCAGATTTATTATTATTAGACGAGCCAACTAATCATTTAGACATAAACTCTATAATGTGGTTAGAAGATTTTTTAAATAACTATTCAGGCACTTTATTGATAGTTTCACATGATCGAACCTTTTTAGATAATATTTGTACTAGAATATTAGAACTTAATACCAATAAAGTAAATTCTTATTTTGGAAATTATACCAAATACTTAAAGCTCAAAGCAGAAGAAGATTTGACATTTGCAAGAGCATATAAAAAACAACAGGAAAAAATAAAGCGTACTGAAGAATTTATAAGAAAATACAGAGCGGGAATAAAATCAAAACAGGCTAGGGGACGTGAGCTTCAGCTACAACGTATGGAGAGATTAGAAGCTGATAGAAAAAAACAAATGAGTAATTGGCAAATAAATATCACAAATAATAGTGCTCATGAGGTTTTACAAGTTATAGAGTTAGAAAAAACTTTTGAAGATAATATTATTTTTAAGGATATAAATTTTAAACTTACCAAAGGTCAGAAAGTTGCTTTGATAGGGCCGAATGGCTGTGGTAAAACTACACTTTTAAAGACTATAATTAAAGAAATTTATCCTGAAAATGGAGTAATTAAGATAGGCAATAGAGTTAAATTAGCTTATTTTGCACAGGAGTATGAAACAATAAATCCATATAATACTTTATTAGATGAGCTTTTAACTAGTTTTGATATAACTATTCAAGAATCTCGAAGCTACTTAGGTAAAATGTTATTTAGTGGTGATGATGTATTTAAAACTATTGATCAACTAAGTGGTGGTGAAAAGGCACGTATTGCTATACTAAAAATAATTATATCAGGGGCTAATTTCTTAGTTCTTGATGAGCCTACCAACCATTTAGATATAGAAAGCTGTCAATTAGTTGAAGAATTATTAACAGAATTTCCAGGTACAATTCTTTTTGTATCTCATGACCGTAGCTTTATAGATCAAATAGCTGACGGAATTTTAAGTATGGAAAATGGAAATATCGAGTACTTTCCAGGTAATTATTCATATTATCAGGAAAAGATAAATCGCATTAGAAACGAAGAAGCCCTATTAAAAAAACAAGAAAAAGCAGAAAAAAAAGTAGCAAAGCCACGAAATGAAAAAAAGGAAAAAGAAAAATTAGTTAGCAAGCTAAATGAAAAGCTAAATCTTATAGAGGAAGAAATTATTCAAATAGAAGAAGAAAAAACAAAAATTGAAGAAGTATTATCTGATCCAGATACTTATAACAATGAAGAAAAAGCTAAATCCTATACATTCTACTATCATGAAATTGAAGAGCAATATAATGTAAAATATGATGAGTGGGAAGAACTTTCATTACAAATAGATGAGCTAAATGAGGAGCTATAAATAAAGGAAATTAATAGGGAGATTAATAATGAAGAAATCAAGTAAAGAAAAAGCTGTTTTAGTAGCATTAAAACTTCCCCAAAATGATACCATTAGTTTTGAAAGTTCTTTATTAGAGCTTCAGGAATTGTGTCATACTGCGGGAGCCGAGGTGCTTGGAACTATAACTCAAGTCCGCACTAAGCCAGAGCGTTCTACTTATATAGGTAGAGGTAAAATCGAGGAACTTATTCATTATTGTGAGGAAAAAGAAGTCGATACGGTTATTTTTAATAATGAGCTTAGTCCTATACAAATAAGGAATCTTGAAACACTACTCGAGAGGAATATAGTTGATAGAACTATGTTGATACTCGATATTTTTAGTCAAAGAGCAAGATCTAGAGAGGGTAAGCTTCAAGTGGAATTAGCAAGTTTAGAATATCAATTACCTCGTCTAACTGGTAAAGGTACAAAGCTAAGTAGGCTTGCGGGTGGCATAGGTACAAGGGGTGCTGGTGAACAAAAACTAGAATTAGATAAGAGATATTTAAGAAAGAGAATTCAAGATTTAAAAAATAATCTTAAAAAAGTTGAAAAGAGTAGGGAGCAACAGAGAAAACAAAGAAAACGTTCAAGAATAAAAGTTGTTTCTTTAGTAGGTTATACTAATGCTGGTAAATCAACACTTTTTAATACTTTATGTGTTAAATCTCATCCTAGCGGAAAAAACCAGGTAGAAGCTGATGATAAGCTTTTTAAGACTTTAGATACAACTACTAGAAAAATATCATTAGCAGGACAGGAATTGTTAATAACTGATACAGTAGGCTTTATACAAAATTTACCTCATCACTTAGTCGCAGCTTTCAAATCTACACTAGAGGAAGCTGTAGAAGCTGATATATTACTTCACGTTGTAGATATTACCGATGAAAGTTATTTAGATAAAATTGAAGTAGTGAAAGAAGTTCTTGTTGAGCTAGGTGCTAATATGGAAAATGTTATTACAGTATTTAATAAAGCTGATTTGATTAATGGGGAAAACCAAGATAATCAAAACACAATTTATATATCTGCACTTAAAGGATATGGTATTAATGAACTTATTGATAGAATAGTGACTGAGTGAAAAACTGTAGTAATAGGTTGAAAAAAACAACAAACCCTTTTCTACTTTGGTAAAATATAATTGCTAAAATCAAACCACTAACAACTGTAAAGGAAGGTAACTAATGTCTCAAAATATATCTAGACTATATTTAGAGGATAACAAGGAGATTATCCTAATTGGAACTGCCCATGTATCTAAACAAAGTGCAGAAGAAGTAAAAGAAGTAATTGAAACAGAAAAACCTGATTCCGTTTGTGTAGAATTAGATGAGCAAAGATATAAATCTATTATCAATCCTAACCATTGGAAACAGATGGATATTTTTAAGGTTATTAAAGAAAAAAGATCCACATTTCTATTAATAAATCTTTTTATATCTTCTACGCAAAAGCGATTAGCAAAACAATTAGGTATTCAAGCAGGCCAAGAAATGATTCAAGGTATTGAATCAAGCAAAGAAATAGGTGCAAATCTAGTATTAGCTGATAGAAGTATCCAGACAACTTTTTCTAGAGTTTGGCACAATATTGGATTTTTAGGGAAATTAAAACTACTTTTTGTGATCTTTTTAAGTATTTTTAGTGATGAAAAAATTACTGAAGAAGAACTGGAAAAAATGAAATCTCAAGATATGCTTAATGCTATGCTAGAGGAATTTACTCAAGTCTTTCCCCAGTTAAAGATTCCTTTGGTCGATGAACGGGATCAGTACTTAGCTCAGAAGATTAAAAAAGCTTCTGGTAATAAGGTTGTTGCTGTCGTAGGGGCAGCTCATGTCCCGGGTATAAAAAAGGAAATTAAAAAAGAACAGGATTTAAAAGCATTAGACCAACTTCCTCCCAAATCCAAAACTCCTAAAATAATTGCTTGGGCAATACCACTATTAATTATTTCTATTATTGGATATACATTTTATACTAATCCGTCTGCTGGAGTAGATCAGACAATAACTTGGATATTATGGAATGGACTATTATCAGCTACAGGTGCTGCATTAGCACTTGGACATCCAATCACCATATTCACAGCATTTATAGTAGCTCCACTAAGCTCCTTAAATCCTTTAATGGCAGCAGGTTGGTTTGCTGGAATTGTTCAAGCAATTATCCGCCGCCCAAGGGTAGAAGATTTTGAAAAGCTCGCAGAGGACGTATTGACCGTAAAAGGTTTTTGGAGAAATAACTTAACTAGAATTTTGCTCATAGTTGTCTTGACAAACTTAGGTAGTACCTTAGGAACAATGATAGGTGGAGCTAATGTATTTCGATTATTTTTAGAAAATATTGGTTAAATTTTTTCTAACTCTGAGAAAATTTATTACTTAAACAAATTACGATGCTCTTCCATAACACAGCGGTTTTGAATCATAAAAATATTATTTTCTTTTGCTAAATTTAAACCCGCGTTACTAAAAACGGCAAAGGGTAACCAAATATATTTGACCTTTTTTTCAACCGCTTGTTCAATAAATGGATATACTTTATCCATACGTCTAAAAATATTTACTAAATCAATGTCAAAAGGAATAGAAGCGATATTAGGATATGATTTTTCACCTAGTACTTCTTCAATATTGGGGTTTACTGGTACAATTTTATATCCTTTCTCTTTCAAATATTTTGCCACTCTATAACTAGGTTTATATTCGTCTTTAGACAATCCTACAATTGCAATTGTCTGTGTATCATCTAAAACTTCTTTGAGCTTTTTTAAATCATATACAACTGTCATAGAAAACAGCTCCTTATTATGTTATTAATCTTCTTTAGTATTAATATATTATTAATTAACCATACAAATTATATAATTCTTTAGAGAAAAATAATAAAAAACAAGTCAAATCTATTTAGTGGGTGCACAGCCTAAATACGGGGGGGTTTTTATATGTAGTTTCGGAAGAAGTTAAATCCGTTGCCTAGTCCCCTGATGACAATCATATAGCGTATAAGGCTGATTCATGATATCCTCGATTCTGCTCTAAAGGTAGTATTTCAGATTGCTGTTATAGCTAACAAGCTCATCATTTTTTGTTGTCTTTCTAGCTCTACCGATCCCTCTCAGATACTTCGCTTTGGCCAAAAAATTTTTGGTACAAGTCTTCTCCGAAGGCTGTCTGCAAAGGTTCGCCTGGCACGAGCTTAAAGTTGCGCTCACCGTTCTCCAACCGCTGTGCTCGTAAATACTGCGTATTCTTGTCACCAAGGAATGCAGTGGCGTAGGTATACAGATGCGTCACCGAAAACACCTCCACACCGTTTTCGACGAGCGCTTGCGTGATTTGACGGCAAATCTCCGAGCCTTCACGCTCATTAGAGGAGGCAAAGGATTCATTGAACAGCATCAGTGCGCCTTCTTCTAGATGGTCGGCTATCTCGCTCATGCGAGCAAGTTCCTCATCCAGTTTGCCGCTTTTCATGGCATTATCTTCCTCCTTCTTAAAGTGGGAGAATACACCGCGACGGATGGGCGCAAAAAAATCATCTGCTCCTACAAACATCCCACTTTGCGCCATGAGCTGTGCCTGTCCTAAACTTCGCAGAAATGTAGTTTTGCCGCCCTGATTTGCACCGGTGATAAGGTACAGCTGCTTAGCAGTGGTGTCCAGCTCATTACCTACAACGACGGTATTTTTTGTGAGCGCGAGGCTCACATCGTAAAGTCTTCGACAATAACGGTCTTTGCTGTCCGAGGGAAGCAGGCTTGGGATGCAGATTGGCATACCAAGTGTTTGCAGGCTATCAGCTAGATTGAGACACCCGACATAGAACGCTAATTCACTTCGCAACATAGCAAAGAAGCTCTCCAGATGCTCGGCGGCCTGCGCCAACGCGTTCGTCACCTCATTAATGGCGCGGTCACGGCGCTTGCCAAGGTCTGTTACTCCGGCATGGTCGCGCTCTGCAATAGTAAATGACGGTGCAAAAAACCAGCGCCGCCAGAAGCCCTTGCGGTTATTTTGGCGAAGCACATAGCCAACACCTTGCAAATAGTTTCCGAGCGTGGCGCTGATTAGCGTACCTTTATCGTCCTTCAGGTTATTCAAATGAGCACGCACCTCGGCGAAATAATCGTCATCTAGTTCTCGCTGAAGCATAGTAAGTAGATTCCGAAAACCATATGATTGAAAGCTAGACAGTTTGCTGTCCGCAACTAAACGCAACTCCATAAGCATTTCGGTATATATCTTCAAAAGCTCGATAGCACTTGAAAAGGTGCTAGACAAATTTGCGGAAGATAGCCAATACAGTGAGCTTCTTCTTTTATTTTCAGTTTTAACGGTTATTTCATAGAGCTGCCGTACGGTATCAGGGTTTTGGAGTGCATCATACAGGTTTTTTTGACGGTATTCAATTTCTTCCGTAGATTGTAGCGGACGAAATAACGCGGCTTCGCAGGCATCATGGATTGCCTTATCGTCCTGTGCCATGTTTGCAAGTATGTGTTTTAGCTCAAGATCGGCAGTTAGTGTCTCCTTCCCGAAGCATAACTCGGTCTTTATATCAAAGTCCCTGTCGCAAAACATTAAATATGCTTTCATCTTCCAAGCCTCCTGCTAAGTTTTTCGTAGGTCAGACCGTGTTCCCCGGCAATATACATGGCATAGGCAAGACCATCAGGTGGCTTCCTGATTATTTTATAAGTTCGCTGAGACGGATTTTCTTCTTTAACCGTACTCATCATGCTAACCGTATTTGAGCCATAGGAAGCAAGTTCATCGAGAAAAGTTACTACTAAAGCGGGAACTTCCAGCGTTGAGATAGCATCCATCATATGCCCGCCGAGGGAAAGCGCGTCGGAAAGTGTTGTGGAAGCGAAAATCTCGTTGATGATTATAACGCTCCGGCTTGTAGATTTAGAAAGCAACTCATGGAGCCGCACAAGATCGTCTGCTAATTTTCCATTCAGTGTAGACAAATCTTCTTCCCGTCCAAAATGGGTAAAAATATCGTCGAACATGTACAGCGCCGCCTCGCGGCCTGGTACGCACAGGCCAAGCGAGGCAAGAAAATGTACCTGACCGAAGGCACGAGCAAAGGTGGTCTTGCCGCCTTGATTGGGGCCTGTTACAACAATGATATGCTCCGGTGCGTTCAGCTCGAAGTTATTGGTTACGATCTTTTCTTGTGCTGTAGCGGCAAGTGCGAGATCGTACATATCCAAATTATAAAGGTGCTCTGCTGTATTACAAAGCTTTGGATAGTTAAACGGCAGTCCCGCTCCTCTGAGAGGACGGATATAATCGAGCCAAGAAAGGTAAAACTGTATCTCACGGGAAAAACGTAAAATTGTTTCGTCCTCAAAATGAAAATACTTGGAACAAAAGTCATTTAGGACAGCAAAAATATCCTTGTAGAGTTCCGCGACCATATCTAACACGGCGGCTTCCACGTGAGTTGCATGGGGTTCTTCCGGGAGCTCATGCCGGTAGTCCTTTACATTACCTTGTCTGAATTTATCAAAGATTGCGAGTATCTGTTTGGAGTGGTCGGCTTGTCTCTCATATTTACGTACACGAATGGTTCCGTTTTTTATAAGCATGCAGTATTCCACCGTGGAAAGTTTGTCACGAAGTCGCTTTACATGAGAGTGAAGCTCCGTGTAGCCTTCCGACGCGCAGTATGCGGAGAGATATTCCGCAAAATTGCGAAGTCCTGCTGAATAAAGCGTCAGTTTGGAAAGCCCGTCCGAAAGCGCGGAAATCGCGCGGCAATACCTGTCTGCGCAGTCCAACATTTGTCCTCGTGTAAGATAATTGTTATGCCAAATGTCTTTGGAGTTCAGTGAAGAACGGATCTTATTCATGTATTGGCCTAGGTCATAGACTGTTTTAGAAAATTCTGTGAACAGGGCACAGAGTTTGTCATCTTCTAGCTCCCGCATTACATTCTGCCGGTAGATAATGATTTCTGGGTCATGTAACGCGGTGTAAAAGAAACTCTCTAGCTCAAATTTCTTTTTTGATTCCAAGATTGGTGTAAATATTTGGTCAAGGTTCAAGTCCTTGAAGCAAGCCGGCGTTTCTGTTTGTCGCGGCGCCCTGTGTTGTTCCTGTGTAGTAAATAGGATACTGTAAAACATATAAACCCCCTACTCAAAAAAAGCCAAAATGAGTCAAAGGGGACGGCTCCTTTTGACTCACTTCCTCATGTTATAAAGGGTTATTGATAACTATTATCAATAACCCTTTATAAAACTAATGAAAAATTAAAATACTATTATAAATTAATTAGAGGTAAATAATATACGTAGTATTTTAGATTTACTTTTTATAACAGTCAAGTATTTCCCCATAATATAAAACATGATAATTATGGGTGGCATAAAATTTTTCACGTATACTTTTATCTAAAGTACCGGGTTCCATTGCCTGTTTATAAACAACCTTACATTCAAAAAACAAATCACATTCATCAACAATAGGACTATTAATCGTTTTGCTATCTTGTGCAGTTATATTGCATTCCTTAAACTTATTAATATCTCTACCTGACTTTTTTCCCGCTATTGCTAAATCTTTTTTAAGATCAGAATTAAGTGGTATGCTTACAGTAAATTCGTTAGCTTTTTCTATTAATTCATAACTATAGCGTGAATATCTAACTGCTACCATGACTATTGGTCTTTGCCACATATAACCTAAGGATCCCCAACCTATAGTCATGGTATTTAACTTTTCATTATGCTTTACAGTAAGAAATGCACCTTTGGTCAAATTACCTAGAAAATCATTAGCATATTCAACATATTTTTTATCTATTTTCATTATTAAACTCCTCTCTCAAAATCATTCTTAAAATAAATAATATGCAATAAAATATCTAATATACTCTATTCTTATTTAATAAAGACTTAAATGGTGATAAAAATATAAATTTTTATGAACCATTTACTTCATTTTTAATCATACCCATAGAAATAACTAACTCAATACCTTGGTCAACACTTATGTCTAATAGTTTAACCTTTTGTTTAGGGACAAGAATAAAAAATCCGTTAGTAGGATTTGGGGTTGTGGGGATAAAAATAGAATAACAGTTATCATCACCAAAATTAAAATCTTCATTAGTAATAAAACCTATAGAATATACCCCTTCTTTTGGGAACTCGATTAATGCTACTTGCCTAAAAGAATCTTTTCCAGATGAAAATACTGAATCAATTATTTTTTTTATGGTGCCATATATTTTTCCTAAAAGTGGCACTTTAAATAGTATTTTTTCACCAAATTTTAGTAATTTTTGGCCAATGAAGCTAGTTGCTACAAAACCAATTAATATAATAATAACAATTGTAATTAAAAAGCCGATCCCAGGTATAGCTTGTCCAAAAAAATAAGTTAAGATAGGTTCAAGTATATTGTCAATAAAATTAAATAGCCAGATAAATATTGCTAAAGAAATAGCAATTGGTAGTAATGCTGCAAGTCCTGCTAAGAAAAGTGAAGTAATACGCTTCAAAATATCCGCCCCTTTCAAGGAAAAAAATGTTATTTATAAATTATATTAGATATTGTACTAAAAACCAAGTCTTAAGGGGATTTAGCAATATTCTTATAAAAAAATTGGATTATAAGCATTTTTTGACAGTGTTAATTTAGTTAAAAGTTGTGTTTGTATATCTTTTAAATAAATATCTCTTGAAATAACTGGTATTGAATAGAATTTACTAGGATTATATAAAACTGCTAAAAAAGAAGTATCATTTATATCAAAATTGTTATCATTGAGGTCGATTCCTTTAGCAAATAGCTGATTATTTAAAAATTTACCTTCTTGGTTAAATAGCTTTATATTCATATAAAACCAAGGGAAGAAATTTCCATAATAGTCTCTACCAGATAATATAAGATAATTTAATGTTCTTGACCAAGTGCCAAAATAGTCATTTCGACTAATATTTTTAACAAGACGTTTCTTATAATCATAAATGAATGTACATGTAACTCTTCTAGAGGGAAGAAAAGCAAAATAGAAAAACTTATTATTATCATTAGTTTTTAAACGGGAAAACCAAATAGATTTGTCTAGTGAAGTGCAAACATG
The DNA here is from genome assembly GCF_009734445.1 of Candidatus Syntrophocurvum alkaliphilum. NCBI lineage: Bacteria > Bacillati > Bacillota > Clostridia > Eubacteriales > Syntrophomonadaceae > Candidatus Syntrophocurvum > Candidatus Syntrophocurvum alkaliphilum. The sequence goes on along the minus strand of NZ_CP046457.1, from coordinate 1,565,508 downwards.
TCTAACTACATTTGTTTGATAGTTTATTTTTCTAAAAGCATTATCACGGTAATATAAAATATTTTTATTATCTGTAAACCATTGAGGCATTTCTCCTTTAAAGTTAAATAACTCTTGTCCGGTTTTGGTATTTATTATCATTGCCTTATTTATTACTAAACTTTTAGAATCATAGGACCAATCAAGATACTCTATATCTATAGGTGCTTTTATTTCATTATAAGCACCCGTATGAATGTCGTAGTTGCGGATATAGTCAATACCATCTCTACTTATAATAACACTAAGTTTTTTTCTATCTTTACTTAAAAAAAGCTGAGGGGTTTTTAAATTTTTTATAAAATCTAGTGTTTTATATTGCATTTTCTCTAAATTAAAAACTCTTAATTCACTTAACATATTATTAACTTGTATGTAGACTAGTTTTCCTTTAAATTTATGATGATAGCCTGGTAAGACTAAAAGTTCATCTGGTAGTAAAAAAATTTTTGGTGAAAAGTAGTTTGCTAATTCTAAGTTTTCTATTGATATTGAATATTTTTTTGAAATTGTTCCTAAGGTTTCACCTTTTTTGACAACATGAAATGTAATTGGTGGAGGTATAAGAAGTAATTGCCCAAGATGTATAGTACAATCAGAAGGATTAAGGTTATTTAATTTTATAATTTCTTCTTTTTTTTTGTCAAAAAGGGAAGCTATTTTAAATAATGAATCATCTTTTTTTACCATATAAAAGTATTCATTTTGAGGAAAAGCAATACTAGTTCCTAGTGCTAAATATGTTTGTGGACCAACTACACTATCCACTTTGATATTAGCATCGGCTTGAAACTTTTCAATTGATTTTGCAGTATATGCATTAAAAAAACCGTTAGGATTTTGTTTGAAATATCTTAGATAAAACAAATAGAGTTGCAACCAATAAGTATCAAGTCCATTACGACCTTGGTGTAGTATTCTTCCACCTAAAGGAGCCCATAAAAAAATTTTATTAAACGTTTCGGGGCCAACAATACCGTCAGGGGTCAAATCGGGAAAATCATGCTGAAATCGTTTAACAGCCAATTTGGTGTTTACATTAAACTTGCCCGTTGCGGGCCGATTAAGATAAGTTTTGCGGAATGCAGCTAATCTGTTTTGAAGTATGCTAACATCTGCTCCAGAGCTTGCTTCTTTTAATAATTGGGAAGAAAAAACTGGTTCATTACGGGAAAACTTTTTAATACGATGACCTAAAGCATAATAAGTATTTACTCCAACAATACCATCTGATTTTAACTTAAAATATTTTTGGAACTCTTTTACGGCTTTATGCGTATTAGTATCAAATAATCCATTAGTCATAATTTTTGTACTAACAATAAAATTTGGCATTAATCCTAATAATGATTGCAAAATCTTTATATCATTCCCCTTCATAAAAGGGAATTCAAGTTTAAGTTTTCTACTACCAAAATAGTAGTAATTAGGTGTAAATTGGTTTTTGTTCATAAATTAATCCCCTTAAATATTGTATGAGCCAATAATGAATAGTTTGCTGCCTAAGTTATTTTAATTTATTATGAATATTGACAAACTTTCTATATATAAGATGTAATATTGAGTAATACACATAATATTAGGGTTTTTTAAAAGTTGTTAATCTAAACATAATGTACTGTAATATATTTACAGCCGACTTAATGTATTATTAAATATAATTATAGAAGATATTTCCTAGTTATTTTTTAAAGTTTTTAGGTTATAAAGATAATATAAGACAAAGGAGGAGAGCCATATGGAAAGCATTTTTGGCGGAAAATTTGAAAAACAATTTATAAATGATCATGCTAATCTGCTTGAAAAAAACACAAAGATAGATTCAGAGTTGTTTTCTAAATATTCGGTTAAAGTTGGTCTTCGTGACATAGATGGATGGGGAGTGCTTGTAGGTTTAACTGAAATAGGGGAAGTTCGTTCATATATTATGGACGAAAAAGATTTAGTACCTGTGCCAGGTAAGCTAATTTATAGAGGTATTGATATTAATGACATTGTTGCAGGTTTTTTAAATGATAATCGTTATGGATTTGAAGAAACTATCTATCTATTAATTTTTGGTGAATTACCAAGCGAAAATGAACTAGAAAACTTTAAAGATGTATTACGAAGCTATCAAAATTTACCAGAATATTTTGCGCGTGATATTATTTTAAAGGCGCCAAGTAAAGATGTAATGAATGCTTTAGCAAGAAGTGTTTTAGCATTATATAGCTTTGATGATAAAGCTGATGATATATCAATTAATAATGTATTAAAGCAATGTTTATGGTTAATTTCTTGTTTGCCAGCATTTGCTGTTTATGGATATCAGGCATGTTCACATTATCATGGAAGAAATAGTTTGTATATTCACAGTCCTAAACCAGAACTTAGTATAGCAGAAAATATTTTGCATATGCTTAGATCTGACAGTAAGTATACTGAGCTAGAGGCAAAAATACTAGATCTTTCATTAGTGCTTCATGCAGAGCATGGTGGGGGAAACAATTCTTCATTTGTATCACGTGTCACTACATCGACAGGTACTGACACCTATTCTGCTATGTCTGCAGCTTTAGGGTCACTTAAAGGCCCCAAACATGGTGGAGCAAACATAAAAGTTGTTCAAATGTTTGAAGATATGAAGCAACAAATTAAAAATTGGGATGTAGACGAAGAAATAGAAGATTACCTTTTTAAATTACTTAATAAAGAGGCTTTTGATCGTGCTGGATTAATTTATGGAGTAGGTCATGCTGTATACTCTATATCTGATCCAAGGGCAGTTATCTTAAAAGAGTACGCCTATAGGCTTGCTAAGGAAAAAGGCTTAGAGGAAGAATTTGAGCTCTATTCAAAAGTAGAAAAACTTGCTCCAGAGGTAATAGCTAAGGTGCATAAAATGTATAAAGGTGTAAGTGTTAATGTGGATTTCTATTCTGGATTTATTTATAGGATGCTAAATATCCCCATTGAACTATATACACCATTATTTGCCATCTCAAGGATTGTGGGTTGGAGTGCTCATCGTATGGAGGAGCTAGTAAATGCAGGAAAAATAATAAGGCCTGCTTTTAAGAGTGTAGTTGAACAAAAAGATTATATACCTATAAAGGATAGGTGATCTAAATATTATTAGGTTTTTTTAATTCTTTAAACGCTAAATTAAAGCACCTAAATTTTAAATCAGTTATATCATCGATAGGAACTAATTCAGTTTCATCAGCATCATCGCCTGGATAAGGAATGCCGGGCTTTAAAATAACATGGTAGACTAAAAGAAGGAGATCACCGTACATTTGGGAGTATTCATGATAAGCATTTATTAGTTTAAGGCTTTCTCCTTCCATACCTGTTTCCTCAAACAACTCGCGTAGGCAACTTTCTTCGGGTGTTTCCCCAGCTTCCATAAATCCCGAAGGAAATGTCCATACGCCCTTTCCGGGCTCCATTCCACGCTTTATGAGTAAAATTTTATTTTCTAGCTGTCCAATAGCTGCAGTTGCAGGTATTGGATATATATAATGAACATATGAACAACTAGAGCAATAATTACGCTCGTAGTTATCTATAATACCTTTATTTAAAGGATCATTACAAAAAGGGCAAAAAACAAAGCCTGTCACTAAATCACTTCCTATTTAATTTTCCAACTTCATTTGTCAAATACTAGTTTACAGTAAATTAATCCCTTAAAAAAGCAGTACAATATTTTTATCTAAATATAAATGCTACAATTGAGGAATATTATAATGAAGCATAATGTAATGCAAAGAGAGTCAAGCGAGTCAAAGAGAGTCAAGCGAGTCAAAGGGGACGGTTCCTTTTGACTCATTCACCTGAGTCAAAAGGAACCGTCCCCTTTGACTCGCTTGACTCATAACAACAACTATATTGTATAAGGAGGATATTATTTTGAGTAAAGCTAAGACAAGAAAAGAAATTGATGAAAAATATAAATGGGATATAGAGGATATTTATGTTAATGAAAATTTATGGGAAGAAGATTTCAATCAAGTTAAAGAATTAGCTCAACAAATACAAAGTTATAAAAATACTTTAAAGAATTCGGCAGAGCAATTGCTAGAAGTTTTAAGGTTATCAGATGAAATTGACCGGAAAACAAGTAAGCTTTTTCTTTATGCTAAAATGCGACGAGATGAGGATAATACCAATGATAAATACAAGACGTTATTTGATAGAGCAGAAGGTTTAACTGTTTTAGCCAAAAGTGCATCAGCATTTATAGTGCCTGAGATTTTAAGTATTTCTGATGAACAGTTGCAAAAATTCTTAAATGATAATGATGATTTAAAAATATATAGTCATTTTATTGATACTATAACAAGACAAAAAGAACATATTTTATCTCCCGAAGAAGAAAAACTAATGGCTATGGTTGCAGAAATTGCCACATCTTCATCTAACATTTTTACTATGTTAAATAATGCTGATATTAAATTCCCGGTAATAAAAGATGAAGAGGGAAATGATGTTGAACTAACCAAAGGAAACTTTGGTCGTTTTATGGAGAGTAGTGATCGTAGGGTAAGGAAAGATGCTTTTAAAGCATTATATAGTAGTTATAATAAATTATTTAACACCCTAGGAACTACTTTAAGTAGTAGTGTAAAAACAAATATTTTTTATTCCAAAGCTAGAAAATATAATTCAGCATTAGAAGCATCCCTTGACCAAGATAATGTTACAGTTGATGTTTATGAAAATCTAATAAAAACAGTTCACAACAATTTACACCATTTGCATCGATATATGAATCTTAGAAAAAAAGTATTAGAAGTAGATGAGCTACATATTTATGATCTCTATACACCTTTAGTTAAAGAATATAAAGTAAAGATACCCTATGAGAAAGCTAAAGAAATAGTATTAGCTGGACTACAACCACTTGGAGATGACTACTTAAATATATTAAAACAAGGATTAGATTCTGGGTGGATTGATGTTTATGAAAATGTAGGCAAAACCAGTGGTGCATATTCGTGGGGTTCATATGACACCCATCCTTATATTCTTCTAAATTATGATGATAAATTAAATGATGTTTTTACTTTAGCTCATGAACTAGGACATTCACTGCATAGTTATTATTCAAATAGAAATCAACCTTTTGTTAATAGCCAATATACGATATTTGTTGCAGAAGTTGCTTCTACTGTTAATGAGCTATTATTAAGCGACTATATGCTGAAAAATAGTACAGATATTAAAGAAAAAATGAATCTAATTAATCATTATTTAGAGCAGTTTAGAGGGACTGTTTTTAGACAGACTATGTTTGCTGAATTTGAAAAGCTTATGCATGAAAGGGCGGAAAAAGGTGAAGCGATTACATCAGAGCTTTTAAGTAACATTTACAATGAACTGAATAAATTTTATTTTGGGCCTGATGTGGTAATAGATGATGAGGTAAGAATTGAATGGTCAAGAATACCACATTTTTATTCAGCTTTTTATGTGTATAAATATGCAACAGGTTTTTCTGCTGCTAGTGCTATAAAACAAAAGATAATTGAAGGTGAACCTAATATTTTAAGAGATTATATTAACTTCTTGAAAGCAGGAGGCTCTGATTATCCTTTGAACCTTTTGAAAAACACCGGAGTAGACTTAACTACACCCGAACCTATTGAGCTTGCTTTAGAGCAATTTGGAAATTTGGTTGAGGAATTAGATGAAATGTTTATCAAAGTTGATTCTGCTGCAAAAAGTAACTACAAACAAGCTTAAGGCTGAGCAAACATGTTTATCTAAGTCCCGAATAGCAAGGCGTGGTGCATAGATCACAGCTAAGTATAAATAAAAAATCATTTTAGATAATAAGTGCTAAGCTAAAATCGAGGTAAAGACTGATGAGTGGCGTGATAAACATGTTTGCTCATCCGATTCCATAGTCTAAGTTTAGCTTTTTGCAGTGGAATCAAAGTTTAGTTTAATGCAAAAATTTATTTTTTAATAAAATATAAATCTCCTTAAATATAATGATTGGATATTGAGCATAATTATTAAAGAACACAAAGTTTTAAGGGGGTTTTAATAAGTGACCCATTCAAATATTGAATCTATATTTGATGACAAAATAAGAGAGATTAGTCCACAAGTAGACCAATACAGTGATTATGATATTGTAATTGGCATCCCTTTTTGTGATGAAAAAGAAAACTTAGCTAAACTTTTAAATTCTATTGATGAAGTATTACAATCTTGGATTGGTACAAGGCAATTGATTGTTGGAGTTGGGGATGGAAGATGTGGGGAGGAAACCTTAAATATCGTAAAAGATTTAAAGTTAAGGCATCCACACATTGCATTTAATATGCCTGCAGAAGCATCGGGTAGAGGTATGAGTATTAAAGCTATACTTAATATAGCTAAAAAAATAGAAGCAGATGTTTTGCTTTTTGATGCTAATATGGTTAGTGAAACAGGAACGGGGATTGATTACTTATGGTTAGATAGCCTATTAAGTCCTATTCAAGGTCAGTATGATTTAGTAATAGGTAGTAGAAGGCGTCATATGGCAGTTGATAGTATAACGCATATGTTTGCTGCTCCTATACTGGAAGCTTTTTATGGAAGCAAGGTTACTGATCCATTAGGTGGAATTTATGCTATTACTCATGATTTTGTCGAAGAGCTTGCTAGTGAAACAAAGTTTTGGACAGATAAGATTATGGGATATGGAATTGATTTTTGGCTTATTACACGAGCTGTATGCTTAAACAAATCTATCTGTGAAGTGAATTTGGGGGGCTCTATAAATCCTTATGACTTAGAAAAAAGAAATCAAAAATTTTCAGAAATTGCTCTAACTGTTTTTGAAGGAATTAAACGCGATAGTGCAATATGGCTTCAGGATAGATTGATAGTTAAAGTAGCGGATATATTAGCAAAAAGTGATATAGAAAAACCGGATATAGTTCATTATTCTATAGATGATTTACTGACAAGCTTTAGATCTGGCTGTGAAAAACATAGCAGGTTATTAAACGAATATCTTCCTCTAAAACATCGATTAGAGTTAGACCGTATAAAAAAATTTCCTAATGAAGGCTTTTATCTTAGTGATGAGCTATGGATATCTTGTATTTACAATTTAGCTTTGGCTTATACTTATCATTCCGAGTCACATGAAAATATAACCGAAGCACTTACTGCAGTTTATAATGGAAGAGTAGCTAGCTATGCATTAGAAATGACGTCTATAAATGATGTTATAAATAAATTTTCTCATGAAGAAAAAGATGAATTCTTAGTAAATAAAATGGAAACTATTAATAAGCGTTTAACAAATAAGTTTTGGAGTATGAAAGGTCATTTTAGTGAGGCTTGGCTAACCAAAAAAGAACAAACTAAACCACCACTAGTACCATTAGCTTATATGGAATATGTGCCTAACAAGCCAGTAGTAATTCCTAAGCAAATTGTGGGTAAGGATAAAAGAATAGTTCATACAGATGGAATATTTAAAGTGCTACGTCAACGTTATGAAAATAGATTTAATCAATTTTTAACTGAAGGGTTACATCTCCCATTTGACTCTAAGCCTGCACAGATAATAGATTCTATGGAAAGTTTTATGGCAAATATTGAAGAATCTTTAGATAGTCTACTTCCTGGAGACTTGTATACAGAAGAAGGTTTAGAGCAATTTGTAAATAATTTGTTAGAATTAGTTCCACATGAAAAAATGTTTACTATAAAATCAGATATTTTACGTGAAATGCTAATGAGATTTCCACCAATTAATTTAATGATTCCTATGGGTTATTATAGTCCTAATGATTTAATAGAAAACATGAATCCACGTGATGCAGTAACCTATGCTAATTTGGTAGAAAGCTGGACGTATTCAGATCGTGATTTGTTATGGTTAGTGGACAATCTTAAACCAGAAAGCTTCGAAGAAGTAGAGATTAAGCCAATTATTTTAAAAGATGATTTAAGGTTCGGAGTTTTATCTTATACTAAAATCTCAAACTTAAATAGAATTACAGCTAGAATAGCGATAAAACCACTAGATGGAGATAAAGGTGGAAAATATCCAAAACTTAGATACTTTTTGAATATTCTTAGAAGACTAATAGTAGCGGAAAACTATTCAGAATTATTCAGACTAACTGTTAGAGAGAGGAAAAACATCGGTCAAAAGGTTAGGAATTCACTTCTTAGTTTACAAAAAGGAGATGACTTTTCCGCTCATAACGTTTTCGAAAATTACAATCATCGTATTCTTGTTGACAGATTAAGGGCAGTTGCTGACAAATTAGATAAAAACAACAACAGAGAACAAGCACAACTATTCAGGTTAATGGCAGATGGATATGGAGTAAGTCAACTACTTGAAAATGAAAAATTCTTAACTTGTACAGCATGGAGTTGGGCAAGTTACAGTTTTAAGGGTGGACTAAAAATACCAACACCAGCAACAACGAGCGTTGAAGCCAGATGGTTTAATCATGAGTTTTTAGAAGCCCTATATCAAGAGTTAGGGTATGATCTAGATGAAATAATACACACAGTTTGGAGACTAATTCAAGCAGGTAAAAGTAATACCAATTTACTAGATACTTTGTTACCAGCACGACCTAAAGATGTAACTGTGGTAATTCAGGAAACTACAAGTGAGCCAAGTAGAACATTAAAAAGATATGAAGGAAACCCGATGCTTGAAGTAATTCCTGAACATAGCTGGGAATGTAAATATGTTCTTAACCCTGGTGCACTTAGAATAAAAGATAAAGTATATCTCTTATATAGAGCTGTTGGTGATGATGATATTTCATATATAGGGTTAGCTATAACTGATGGATATAAAGTCTTAGAAAGGTTACCATATCCTGTATTATCACCTGAAACTCCAGAGGAAAGTATGGGATGTGAAGATCCCAGATTAGTAATTGTTGAAGATGATATATATATGTTATATACAGCTTATGATGGAACTATTGCACAAATAGCAGCCGCCTCTATAAAGGTGAAAGATTTTGAAGCTGGATACTATGATAAATGGGAAAGAAAAGGTCTTGCTTTTAAAAATATTTGGGATAAAAATGCTATTATTTTCCCTGAAAGGGTTAATGGTAGTAAATATGCTATATATCATAGAATTGATCCAAGTATATGGGTAACTTATATGGATGAAGTAAAATTCCCATGTACTGAAAAACATGCTATAATCATAGGCCCACGCCCAGGTCGCATGTGGGATTCGTTGAAAATTGGAGCTGGTGCACAACCAATTAAAACTAAGTATGGCTGGTTATTAGTATATCATGGAGTAGACCATAACTATGTATATAGGCTAGGTGTTCTACTTACAGATATAAATGATCCTGAAAAGATTCTATATAGATCACCAAATCCTATTTTAGAGCCTGAAGAGGATTATGAAATAGGATTAAGTGGAGCATGGGTTCCAAACGTTGTATATACTTGTGGTGCAGTGCCCGGTACTGATAAGGAAATACTCGAAGATGATGATTTAGTATTAGTTTATTATGGTGCTGCTGATACAAGTATAGGTGTAGCTACCGGAACTGTAGCAGACATGATACCAGAAAAATTTAGAATACCTCAAATATAACGCTAAAAAACAAACCCCGTAACATTTTAAGGTTACGGGGTTATTTTTTTGCTATTAGGAACAACCTTTCTAATAAAATACTCATCTGTGTTGTCTGCGTATTTTATACTTTCATAAAAATAAAAAGGGAAACGAATGTCTCCCTACTACAATTAAGAAAAATTTACCCTGGTTGTTCTTCGCTTAATTGAACATTTTGTGCTTTTTCTATAGCTAAATCGGTTAAAAGTAGTGATAATACAGCTTCGGCTCCTTGATTTAGATTTACTCCCTCTTCAGTAAGGGCATCATAGCAGCCTCCTGTTTTTTCATTAAATAGAGGGATATTATGGTAGTTTTTGCCGTAATACCATTGATGGGCTAATTTAGCTAAATCAAGATATTCTTTTTTTCCTATAGTTTCGTAAGCTTCTAAACAGGCAAATGCTATAGAAGCGGCATCTACTGGTTGTTGATCAAACCTAGGCAATTCTTGGCCTTTGTGATACCACCCATTATTACCTACTATATTTAAATAACCTTCTTCAAATAGGATGTTATTTAGAAAACTTAAAGATTCATGTCCAATTTTTAATGCTCTCTTATCTCCGTTAAAACCATATACGCTAAACATTGCATTGGGCAAGATACCATTACAATAGGTTAAATAGTTTTCAAACCAATGCCACTCATCGGTGTTATTTTTTTGGTACATCGCTATAAGCTGATCAGAAAGCTGTAATACTAAATCATTAAGCTTTTTCTTTGAATAGCCTGGAATTTTTCCTTTGCATAATCCGATAAGAGCATAAGAAATTGCTCTTGGTGAATTAAATTCATGCACCTTCGGAATATTATTTTCTAGCATTTTACCACATAACTTTTTAATCTCAGGAATTTTACTTAATCTACCTAAAGCACATGCTAAAAGTGCGCGTCCTACACTATCCTGTGAATCAAAATAGGGAAGAAATTGACCGTGAATATAAAAGTTAGACCAGCTTCCATCTTGTTGTTGTGCATTAAATAAGAAGTTGGCATATCTTAGGGCATACTCTTTTCCAGAAGGCCCCATATTTATAGCAACCATTAATGCACGAGCATTGTCATCTAGAGTATAGCCACTAGCTGGATTAGGTATGTCTATATTTGAAAATTGAAGCATACCTGTTTCATCGGTCATTTCTAGTAAATGTCTATAATTCTGCATAATTGTATCGGTAACCCTCCTGTCTATTACCACCATTAATTATCTGATGGAACATATCCGTATATTTCATCCCTATGCTTGGCCATGTCCATTCCTTGCCAAGTGCTAATGCATTGTTTTGTAATGTTTCTTTAAGCTCCTCATCACTTAAAATTTGTACCATTAATCTAGCTAAATTATCTGGGTCTATTTTTTCATCCATTAAACCTCGATTATCAGAAAGAACCTCTTTAGCGTAAGAATAGGCTGTTGCAACTATTGCCCGACCACAACCTACAGCAAAAGCTAAAGTTCCACTAACTGCTTGGTCTTTATTTGGATATGGACTTAAATATATATCAGTAGCATATAAATATTCGCCTATTTCATCATCTGTTAAATATTTATTAACGAATCTTACATTATCTTTTAGATCAAGCTTTTCAACTAAATCTTCTAGCATTTCACGATACTTTTCTCCTTCAGTTTTCTTAAGCATTGGATGAGTTTGACCCAAAATTAAGAATAATACATCGGGATATTGTTGTGTTACCTTTTTAACAGCTTTGATGCCTAATTCTAGTCCTTTTCCTGGACCGATTAGTCCAAAGGTACTTATCACTTGCTTTCCTGTAAGGTTATATTTTTCTTTTAACTCTGCTTGAGAGCCACCTTTAAATTCTGGAACTCCATGACCTATAACACTAATTACTTCAGGTGTTGCTCCATATAAATTTACTAATAATTCTTTTGACTGCTCGGTCATACATACAATTCCTGAAGCCTTGCGAGATATTTGCTTAAGCACTTGTTTTCTATGGCGTTCTGGTTTTGGTAGTACTGTATGAGTAACTAAAACATATGGTTTTCTGAGTAGTTTAGTGAATTCTAAGATATATTGACCACTTTTTCCTCCAAAAATGCCATATTCATGTTGTAAAATTACTAATTCGATATCATCTGATCTATTAACCATGTGAGCTGCATTAATATAGTCTTTTTTTTGATTTTGGTTAATTTCAAAAATAACTTCTTCGGAATATTGATAGGAATAACTGTTATCAGATATTGCAATTACCTTTACATCGTTATCATGTATAGTAAGGCTGTTTCGTAAGTCATTTGAAAAAGTTGCAATACCACATTGTTTAGGAGGATAAGTTCCTAGATTAACAATTGCCATATAATCACTCCTTGTTTTTTGTTCTAACAATTATTGTTCCACCTGCTAATATAATTCATACATATATTTACCATATAATGCCAAACTATTTACTAGCAGTCATAGGTACTTTTAGCAAATTATCTAATAATGAAAAAAGTTCTTCCTTAATACTTTCTAGTGCTTCTGGTGTTTTGCCTTCGCATCTAACAATAAGTTCTGGTCCAGTATTTGAAGCTCTTACTAATCCCCATCCTTCAGGGAAAAGTATTCTAGCTCCATCTACATCAATAATTTCGTATTTATTTTTAAAATGTTTTAATACTTTATCTACTATTTCAAATTTTTCTTCATCAGTACTTTTTACTCTAATTTCAGGGGTTGAAAAATATTTAGGAACATCAGACAGCATCTGAGTTATTGTTTGATCACTATAAGAAAGTAAAGAAATTAAACGAGCACCGGCATATAAAGCATCATCAAAACCATAATATTCATCAGCAAAAAACATATGTCCAGACATTTCACCTGTGAATATTGCATCAATTTCCTTCATTTTTGCTTTAATTAACGAGTGGCCAGTTTTAAATATTATTGGCTCTCCCCCTAATCTTTCAATTTCATCGATTAGACTTTGAGAACATTTTACTTCTACAATTGCTTTTGACCCAGGGTAACGAGGTAAGATATCACGCCAGAATAAAATCATTAACATATCACCCCAGATTAGGTTGCCTTCTGCATCAACAACCCCTATTCTATCTCCGTCACCATCAATACCTATTCCTATATCAGCATTATGCTTTTGTACAGTATCTATTAAGTCAGTCATATTTTCTGGTTTAACTGGATCAGGATGATGATTAGGGAATGAGGGATCTGACTTACAATATAGTTCTACAACTTCACAACCTAGACTTCGATATACTTCTGGTGCAAAAAAAGAAGCAGCTCCATTACCACAATCGACGACTATTTTTGGAATATTCGGGCCTAAGCTAATTTTGTTTTTTATCATTTCAAAGTATGCAGGACTAATATCATGTTCTTTATATGTTCCTTTTGTAGTTGATGAAATGAAAATCTCATTTTCAACCATATTTCTAAGTTCTTGAATTTGGTCGCCGTGTATAGTTCCATCTCCAAGTAGCATTTTAAATCCATTATATTCAGAAGGATTATGGCTAGCTGTAATCATAATTCCCGCTTCAATATTAAGGTGTTTGGAAGCAAAATAAAATATAGGTGTAACTACAAGTCCTAAATCTATAACATCAGAACCCAAATTTATTATTTCATCACAAATTAAATTTTTTACGTGAGGAGATGAGAAACGATTATCCATTCCTAATAATATAGTGTTTTGTCCATGTTTTTTGGCATATGAAGTAAAAGCTTTAGCAATTTTACGTATTGTTTCATCAGTAAGCTCTTGATCAATTATTCCTCTTATATCATATTGCCTAAAAATGTTCTTAATAAAAATCGCCTCCTATAAATTGGAATAAAAAATTTAGACACGACTATTTTAAATTAAGTCGTGTCGCATTTGTTCTTGAAGGTTGTTAACAATGGAACGTACCTCTTGAGATTTATTTTTATCTGATATAAAAATGACATCATCTGTTTCAACTAACAAAAGGTCATTTACCCCATATAATACAACTGTTTTCTCCTGCTGCTTAACTATACAATTTTTGCTATTCAAAACAATAATGTCTTCACCTGTACATATATTTTGATCATTATCCGGTTCGTATAATTCGCTTAAAGCGGTCCAACTGCCTAAATCACACCAACCAAAATTTCCTGAAACTACGGCCATACGCTTACATTTTTCAGCTATCCCATAATCTATACTTATATCTGGTAAGTTTGAATAGGATTGCAAATAATTATCTAACCCAGAAGAAAATCTGCCATAGATATCAGGTAGGTGATTTTCAAATTCTTTAACAAAAGTGTCAACTAAGCCGATATATATACCGGCATTCCATAGATGTTTTCCGTTTGATAGGTACGATTGAGCTGTTTCAATATCGGGTTTTTCACAAAAGGATTTTACTTCATATACATCTGGTATCTGTCCAATTTCCCACTTGGTTTTTTCAATATAGCCATAACCTGTTTCTGGCCGATTTGGTGATATTCCTACAGTAGCTAAATGGCCTTTTCTAGCAGCTTCAATTGCTTTTTGTAGTGTGTCTTTAAATCCATCAGAATCCATAACATGATGATCGGCTGGAAATATACCCATAACTTCATCAGTCATAGTGGCATATTTTGAAAGGGCAAGACCAACAGCCGGAGCAGTATTTCTACCTTCCGGTTCACTTAAAACTTCTATTTTGTGTGAATCGGGTCTTTGATTTATTACACTTTCAATACTCTCCTGAAGGTCTTCACTAGTTATGATTATTATTTTGTCAGAGCCAGCATATGTTAATCTGTCAATTGTATGGTCTAACATAGAACGATTATCAATAAATTTACAAAGCTGCTTAGGTCGAACTTGTCGACTTTCAGGCCATAATCTAAGACCCTTGCCACCAGCAAGTATAACTGAAATCATATTTTTACCTCCACAATACTGGTCAAATTATTTTATGCCTTGTTGTATAACCTTATTCCTTAGGAATAAATAATTAAGTGATATTTAAATTAATATATTTATAATTTGTTTATTAGTATGGCTATAAAAGAAGATTTCTATAAGTTTGGAGATAAAATTTAAGAATTGTTAAATTATTGATATGCAAATTGAGGAGAAAAAATTTGATTATGGTTCTGCTGCAAAAAGTATAGTTAAATTTTTTAGCAGAACCATATTATTAAATAAACTTTAGTCTTTTTTAGCAAAAGGCCCTTTTAATACAGTAGGTTTAGGTCCATAAAATTGATAATAGTAGCATTGTATTCTACCATTATAAAGCTTTCTTTTCTTATTTGCCTTTCTTCTAAAATGTTTTTCAAAACCTTCATGTGCTGTAAGAATATAGTATGACCATGTTTCTAAACTTTCAAAAACCTTACCCATTTGTGCATAAGTTTTTTCAACATCCTTCTTTTCTGAAAGTCTTTCCCCATAAGGAGGGTTACTAATTATATATCCATAATTATATTTAGATTTTAGATCATTAACTGATTGATGTTGAAAAGTTAAAACATTTTTAAGGCCAACTTGTTGTGCGTGGTATCGAGCCAAATCTAATACTGATTTATTTATATCAAAACCTAGGATGCCTAGTGGCTGTGAATTATCTATTGAGTCTTTTGCTTCTTCTCGGGCAGTTTTCCATATTTTTAAAGGTATTTGGTTCCAGGATTCAGCAGCAAATGTCCGATTAATTCCAGGTGCTATATTTCGGCCTATCATTGCAGCTTCAATAGGAATAGTGCCAGAACCGCAAAATGGATCAATTAATGCTCTATCTGGCTTCCAACGGCTAATTCTAACCAAGGCTGCTGCTAGTGTTTCTTTTAAAGGTGCTTCTGCTGAAAGCTTTCTATAACCTCTTTTATGAAGTCCCATCCCACTAGTATCTATAGTTAATGTAACCACATCTTTTAATAGTGCTACTTGGACTTTATAAACAGGTCCGTTTTCTTTAAACCACTTTCGTTTATATTTTTCTTTCATCTTTTCTACTATAGATTTTTTAACTATAGCTTGACAATCTGAAACACTAAACAACTGAGATTGAATAGATTTACCCTCTACTGGAAATTTGGCGTTTTCCGGAATCCAATCAGACCATGGTAGTTTTCGGTTTTTTTCAAATAGTTCATCAAAAGAGGTTGCTTTGAATTCTCCTATTTTGATTAGTAACCTATCAGCAGATCGAAGCCATAGATTACAACGAGCGATAGCATCTTTATTTGCAGTAAAGGTAACCTTTCCATTTTCGACTATTGTATCATTATAGCCGAGTTCTTTAAGTTCAAGAGCTACTATTGATTCTAATCCAAATGCAGCAGTTGCAATAAATTCTATTTTACTCATGGAATACCCCTTTATATTTTTAAATTTATCGTTTGTTTATGTGATCAACGTTTAGGTACTGTAATAGTTTTTGTGTTTTGGACTTTTTCAAAACCTTTAGTTTCTAATTTATTTAGGAAAAGATATATTACTAGTACAGTTACTGCTATTGAAATTATATCTGATGCCGGAAATGATATCCACACACCTTTTAATCCAAAGTAATTTGGTAATATAAATAGAAATGGTATTAAGAGTACTACCTGTCTTAAAAGAGAAAGCCACATAGCAGTAAATCCTTTACCTACAGCTTGGAATGTACTTGATAAAATTATTGCTGGACCAACTAATGGTAACAAAATACTAATATAGTGCATGCATTCAACCCCAATATCTACTAAATTGGGATCATCATTAAAAATAGTAACTAAAGTTTCAGGTATTAATTGAAATGCTAAAAAACCTATAGTCATAATAATGAAAGCTACAGTGGAAGCTTTTTTGATAGCTTGCTTCATTCGATCTAGTCTTTTTGCACCGTAGGCATACCCGACAATAGGGAGAAAACCTTGAACTAATCCCATTATAGGCATAAAAATTAATGCTTGTACTCTAAAAAATATACCCATTGCACCTATAGCAATAAAACCATAAGCACCAAGTATCCAATTTAGTATTACGACAATTACGCTATTCATTATTTGCATTACCATTGAAGGGAAACCAACCTTATATATATCTAATATAATGTATGGATTTAACCTAAGGGTTAGTAATGCTGGCCTAACATGGCTTTCATTAAAGAATAAATATTTAAAGTTAACTGAACATGCTATGAATTGACTAATAATAGTGGCAGTAGCTGCACCTTGCACACCTAAAGCAGGAAAGGGACCTATACCAAAAATTAAAAAAGGATCTAAAATCATATTGGTTGTTGCACCAACTACCATTGATTTCATAGGTGTTCCTGCATTACCCTCTGCTTGTATCATAGAGCCTGACATTATAGCAAAAAAAAGAAAAACACTACCTGCTAAAACAATTGCAACATAATCTGAAGCAAGTTCTATTAATTCTGGAGTGGCGCCAAAAAATATTACTAAATTTTCTGCGTTAGGTATTGCTAAAATAGGTATAATCAATCCATATATAATAATCAATAAAATTCCGTGTTCTGCAATGTTACTAGCATCATTTTTTCTACCTTCACCTAAACGGCGCGAGATTAATGAAGTAAGCCCTATACCAGTACCAGAAGCGATTGCTACCATAATCATTTGGATGGGGAAAACAATAGTTAATGCAGCTATAGCTTCAGGACCTAACTTTCCTACCCAAAAGGTGTCCACAACATTATATAATGCATTAACTGTCATACCTATCATTGCTGGTAAGGATAATGTAAGTAGAAGTTTTCCTATATTATCTTTTTCCAAATCACCTTTAAACCTCATATTAACACCTTATATTATGTAAATAAATTTACATTTTACGATTAAAGCATAACTTTCATGGTTTAGAAAATCTAAAACTAATAGCAAATGCTAAGTAGTTATGGTAAATTTTTAATAATAAAATGCTTTATCTAATATAAAACCTATTGATAAGAAAAACAATATAACTATAGAATTAGTTTTTTAACTAAATGTTATAATTATCGAGGTGATATAAATGAACAAAGAAGAAAAACTGGAAGTGTTAAGACAAACACATAAAAAAATAGAAGATTTAAAGCAATATAATATTCCTGTTGCTTTAGAAAATATAGAAAAACTAAAGGCTAAAAAAGCAGATCCATTGTTTATTGAAAAACAAAAGGTAAGGTTGAGCAAAAATTACAAGCGACTAGAGAATTTAGAAAATAAAATGAATAAACTACTGCAGGAATTAGGGGAGCACGCACAAAAAAACGATAAATAGACAAATTAACGGTGTAAAAATATAAGTTTTTTAAAATACTATTTATAATTGTTGTACTTTTATAGAAAGGAGATAACAACAATTATAAAAAGTAGAGTATATATAGAAAGAATATATTGGCAAGACATATTGCTAATAATAGCTGGTGCTTTATTATTAGCAGTAGCTATTCAAACCATAATAATACCTGCAGGATTATTAACCGGAGGTATATCAGGAGTAGCTATTATACTTCAATATATAACCGGATTAAGTGTATGGTTAGGGTATATAATCCTGAATGTACCTATTTTTATTGCTGGATATAAATATGTAAGTAGGCGATTTGCATTATATAGTCTTATTGGAACTTTATCTTTATCATTGTTCTTACCGCTAACCGAACCCTTTAGCTTTAACATAACCGACCTTTTTCTAGCTTCTATTTTTGGAGGTGCATTAGCAGGTTTAGGTATCGGATTAGCTTTTCGTAGCAAAGGCTCCTTAGGTGGCTTAGAAATTATAGCTGTACTATTTAAACGCTTTAGAGGTTATGCTATAGGTGATACTTTTTTTGTAACTAATCTATTAGTTATATTACTTTTCTTATTTACTGCTAGTCTAGAGCTAACCCTTTTTTCAGCTATATCAATTTTAGTCACCTCAAAAGTAATAGATTCGGTTGAGGCAGGTCCAGCAAAATCCAAAACAGTTTTTATTATTTCTGAACAATATGAATATATTGCTAATACAATAATTAAAAATATCAATCGAGGCTGTACATACATTTCTGGAAGTGGAGCTTACACAGGAGACCAAAAACATATTATAATGGTGACTATAGGTAGGAGCCAACTACCCCGTTTAAAAGAAATGGTTTTACAAGTTGATGATGAAGCATTTATGATTATAAGTGAATCTTCTGAAGTGTTTGGACAAGGTTTTAAATCATCGGATTTTGATTTTTAGTAAAGTAGTTTACTTATAGTGCAAACTACCAAATTTCCTTTCAGTACAAGATTAATAATAAAACAACACAAAGGAACATGGTCCTGTATTGTTTAACAATACAGGACCATGTTCCTTTGTGTTAATAGAGACTATTTTGGGTTAAAAAATGAAACTTCTAGTTGATAGTTTTTTCATCTATTTACAATTATCATTAAATCAAGATAAAAAATACCATTTATTTTGAGGAGGCGACAAAATGTTGGAAATAATTAAAAGATTATTTAAAGAAGAAGAAGGTCAGGGTATGGTTGAGTATGGGTTGATTTTGGCGTTGGTAGCGATAGTTGCTATTGGAGCACTAGAATTGATTGGTGATGGAGTCTTAGACACATTTACTGGAGTAGCAGAAACTTTATCAGGAGAAGGAGAATAGAGTTAAATTATGTTCTTGCCCTGCTTCACCTAAAGTAGGGCTTTATTTTTCTCTTTTGGGGGAATGATGATGCTGATTTATGTATTAGCAGCTTTAGTTATAATAGCGATGATTTTTGATATTAAAGAACGACGTATACCTAACTGGTTAATAGTTATTGGTTTGGTTTTTGCGTTGTCTTTTCATATATATACAGATGGCTTAGCTGGGTTCCTGTTTTGCCTAAAAGGATTTGCGGCGGGTATTGTTTTAATGTTTTTGCCCTTTGCTATGGGTGGTATGGGGGCTGGTGATGTAAAGCTTTTAGGCATGATAGGAGCTATAATGGGTAGTGTTTTTGCTTTTAACGTATTTTTATGGACTGCATTATTTGGTGGAGTAGTAGCTATCATACTATTACTCTTTAAAAATCGATTGAAGGAAACATTAAATAGAATCTATCGAGGAGCTATTTTAGCTCGTGCTGGTGTTGCCAAAATAACAGATATAAATGGGGAAGAACAAAATAGAATTTACTTTCCCTACGGTGTAGTTATAGGGTTAGGTGTACTAGCAACCTTTTTTAAAGGCTGGTGGTAAAATGATACAAAAGATAAGAAAAAAATTTACAAAAAGAGAAGAAGGTCAGGCTTTAGTAGAAATGGCATTAGTTATACCCATATTGTTGTTATTCTTTATGGGTATTTTTGAGTTTGGCAGAATATTTGGCTCTTTAATGGTTATAAACAACTTAGCTCGTGATGGAGTAAGGCATGGTGTTGTTGGTAATAACGATACCCAAATAGAAGAGCTTATATATGAAAACATTACTTGGTTAGATGAAGAAAACGTGACCATAACTATAACTCCTACCTATTCTCAGAGAAGCAAAGGGGAAGCATTAGAAGTTAATGTAGATTATACAGTTCCTATTATAATGCCATTTATTTCTGGGGTATTACCTAATCCTTTTCCACTATCAGCAAACTATACTATGCGAGTAGAGCGTTAGAGTGAGGTGTATAAAGTGAAGAGCATTTTTTTAAGACTAGTAAAAGAAGAAAAGGGTACAGTGTTGGTGTTGGTTGCTGCAGCTATGATGACTTTTTGTGGCTTTGCTGCATTAGTAACTGATGCAGGGTTACTATATGTTAATCGGGCTAAATTAGTAAATGCTTTGGATAGTGCCGTACTAGCGGGAGCACAAGAACTCCCCAATAATACATCTAGTGCTCTGCAAGTTGCAGAAAACTATGCACGTAGTAATGGGTTATCTGATGGTGAATTTACATTTGAGTTAGATGGAGATGAAAAAATTACAGGGACAGCAAATCGAGATGTTAATCTGCTATTTGCAAGGGTATTAGGCTATGATTCTGCTGAAGTTCCAGCTACAGCAACAGCGAGAACAGGACCCTTGGTAGGAACAGCTGGTATTAGACCCTTTGGTGTATTATGGTCTAATATTCAAAAAGGAGAACCCACAGTTTTAAGGCCTGATAATGCGAGTGAAGGTTCATGGTGTTATTTATTAGAACTAGGTGGAACGGGAACTTCAGTAATTAAACAAAATATTGAAGAGGGATATCCAGGAACAATAGAGGTTGCTGATGTTATAGATGGAGAACGAGGAGTAAATATGTCAACAATGAAAAGTGTGGAAACTTTAGTTGCTGATTGTAATCATGGATGTACACCCGAATCACATAAACCTGGCTGTTCACGTATTATGATTGTTCCTGTAGTTGATATACAGCAAGTTAATTCCTCAGGGCAAGTTGAAAAAGTTAGAGTTTTAAGCTTTGCCGCGTTTTTTGTTGAACAATATCATCATGGACCTAAGGAAATAAGAGGGACTTTTATAGATTATGTAACACTTGGAGATATAGATCCTAATGGATTGGATTTTGGACTATATGGAGTTGAGCTTTATAAATAAAGGGAGGGAAACAAGTTGTTAAAAGGATCGAAAAAATATTGGATAATTGCAGCTGTGTGCGGATTTTTAGCCGCAATTCTAACTTATCAATATATTCAAGAAGTAAAGGTGCGTTATGAACCAGATGATTTAATAGATGTAGTAACAGCTGTAGAAAACATCGAAAAGGATACAGTAATAAACAGCTCACAAGTCACTGTAGAGCAGGTGCCAGCTAAATTTACTCATTCCGATGTAGTTGCAGATAAAGATTCAGTTGTAGGAATGATAGCAGTAAATGACATATTTACTGGAGAGCATGTGCTTAGTGGTAAGCTTTTATCATCTACAGACAAGGTAGATAGACTTTCCTATACAGTTCCGGAATCTAAGCGTGCTGTTTCCATCCCTATAAATAGTATTAGTGGTGTATCTGGTTTTATTAGACCAGGAGACAGTGTAGATATATTAGCTACAGTAGATATAGAACCTACTACTTATAGTGTTTTTACATTACAGGATATTGAAGTTTTAGCTACAGGCATTGATGGTTCTCAGGGCTCTGAGGAAACTATTACATTAGCAGTTTTACCTACAGATGCCCAGCAACTTGTAATAGCGTCTGAAAGAGGAAGTTTAAGATTATTACTACGTTCACCAGTTGATGATTCAACAGTAACCTTACCGGCATTTGAATTAGAAGAATTATTAAACTAGTAGTTAAGGTAGTGATTCATTTGGGAGGGCATTTTTAAAATGGAAAAAATAACATTATTACTAGCTGATGACAATGAGTATATGAGATTTGTTATTAAAGAAATGCTTCAATCAGATAATGCTATCCGTGTTATCGGTGAAGCCCAAGATGGTAAGGAAGTTTTAGAAACAATAAAGGTTATAAAGCCAGAGGTAATTGTAATGGATGTGGGCATGCCTGTTATTGATGGCTTAGAAGCTACTCGATTAATTAGTCAGTATTATTCTGATATAAACATTATATTAATCTCCATAAATGATGAAAGACACTACTTTAAAGAGGCCATGCAGGCAGGGGCTAAAGAATATCTGATTAAGCCGATAGTACCAAATGATTTAATTAGGGCTATTAAAACAGTTGCAACATTTAGTCGTAAAAGACTAGGAGTAGATATAAATCAACTTGATGATGAATTAAGTGTTTCTAAGGATGCCCCTACAAACTCTACCCAAGAAGCAATTAAGACTATACCTGATTACACTGTGGAAAATATTCCACAAAACAAACATATATATGCTGATAATCAAGTTGAAGAAAATGTTGCTACTAAAGAAGAAAAGGGATATTTTAAAAATCCTATTTCTAAAAGCAGTATAATATCTGCTGTGAAAAACATTACCGGATTAAATGGCAAACGTGAGGAGGAAACTAATTCGCTTTCTACTGAGGTTGAAATTAGTGAAGAGTCTACTAATGGTGTTTTAGAAAATAACATCGAGGAACAAGAAAATGACTTTTTAGATAGTAAGGAAGATTTAAATAGTCCTGATATAGAAATTGAAAATCCTAAGGTGATAAGTGTATTTGGAACTAAGGGTGGGGTAGGCAAAAGCATAGTTTGTTCTAATTTAGCTGTAGCACTAGCCCAAAAATATAAAAATAAAGTAGGGTTAATAGACTTAGATATTCAATTTGGTGATATAGGTGTAATTTTGAATGTTAACCCTAAAAAAACATTTTCTGAACTAGTACTAGAGGAGGATTTAACTCAAGAGATATTAGAAGAATATCTTTATGAAAGTAATAGAATAAAATTATTAGCTGCCCCTAACAAACCAGAATTTGCGGATTTGGTAACCCCAGACGGAGTTGAACAGGTTATTAAGTTATTTAAAAAAATGCACGAATATATTTTTATTGATACTCCTTCATTTATAGATGATAAAACCTTAGCTGCGTTAGAGGCTTCAGATTTAATTCTTTTAGTTGTATCACTAGATTTACCAACAATTAGTAATATGAAAAAAAGTATAGATATTCTTAAATCTTTATCATTACTATCAAAAACTAGATTAATTATTAATCGTTCTACGGGTGCTAATGGTATTGACACAGTAGAAATTGAAAAAGTATTAGAAATGGAAGTTATGGCTGATATAGCTAGTGATGGTAAGTTGGTTACTACTTCCTTAAATCGAGGGGTGCCATTTGTAAGAATGAATCCTAAAGCAGAAATATCTAAAAATATTAAAAGCCTTATGTCCATAGTCGAAGGATATAATTAAACTAAATAAGGGGTGAGAATGTGTCACTTTTAAGCCGCTTACAAAATCAAAATACTACTTTACAACAATCATCAAAAAATAATAAAAAAGAAATTAGCATAAGAAAGCATTATGATTTAATTCATAAAATACATCGTGAAGTAGTAAATGATATTGATTCTGATTTTTTTAATATTAAGGATGAAGAGGTAGATCGTCAAAAAGCAGAGGAAGAAGTAAAAAAAATAGCAGAACTGTGTATAGAAAAAGAGCAAGGACATTTTACTAGACAGGAAAAAGAGGAAATAATAGATCATGTATTAAATGAAGTTTTTGAGTTTGGGCCTATAACTCCTTTATTAAAGGATGAGTCCATTTCTGAGGTTATGGTGAATGGGCCTAAAGATGTCTATGTAGAAAAAAATGGTCAGCTTGAAAAAACCAATGTTATATTTAGAGACAATGATCATTTATATACAGTCATTGAGAGAATAATATCACCTTTAGGAAGAAGAATTGATGAAAGTTCACCAATGGTTGATGCTCGTCTTCCAGATGGATCAAGGGTAAATGCAATAATTCCTCCCTTAGCTTTAAATGGCTGTGTTTTAACTATAAGGAAGTTTTCATCAAAGCTTTTAAAGGCTGAGGATCTAATTAGAGGTAATACCATGACTAGTTCTATGGCAAAATTTCTTGAGGCTTGTGTTGAAGGAAGATTAAATATAGTAGTATCAGGGGGTACAGGAGCAGGTAAAACTAGTACTCTAAACATTATTTCATCATTTATTCCGAAAAATGAACGAATAGTTACTATTGAGGATGCTGCAGAATTAGATCTTCATCAGGATCACGTAATATCGTTAGAGACACGACCTGCAAATATTGACAATAAAGGTGAAATTAACATTAGGGACTTAGTTCGTAACTCTTTGCGTATGCGCCCTGACCGACTGGTAGTAGGGGAGGTTCGTGGTGGTGAAGCACTTGATATGTTACAGGCAATGAATACCGGACATGATGGTTCATTAACTACTGGTCACTCCAACTCACCTCGTGATATGATATCTCGTCTTGAAACTATGGTTTTAATGGCAGGTATAGAGCTACCAGTAAAAGCAATACGTGAACAGATTGCTGCTGCTATTGATATAATTGTTCATCAAAGCCGTCTTCAAGATGGTTCTAGAAAAATTACTCATATAACTGAGGTTATAGGTATGGAGGGAGATATAATTACCCTTCAGGATATATTTTTATTTGAAAAAACTGGTATAGATGAAAAAGGTAGGGTTAGAGGTAAGCATAGACCTACCGGTATAAAACCTAAATGTGTTGATCAGCTTAATGCAGCTGGTATTAACTTGAGTATGGATTTCTTTAATCCTGATGTAGATAAATTAGCCTAATTAGAGGAAGTGTTTTTATGGCAGGTTTTATAAGTATTTTAGTTGTTATTATGATTGGTTGCCTAGTAATGGGGATAGTAAGTGTAGTAACTCGTAAAAGTATTTATCAGGAACGACTTGAATCACTTGTAGAAAAAGAAAAAAAAGAGCCCATTAAGAAATCTCCTGAACCTAGAGTTTTGTTATTAGCTTTATTGGAAAGAGTTTCTAAGCTTTTTGCAGCTCGTTCCTATACTCAAAACATACAAGTTGAGCTAATGAGAGCAGGCATACCACTTAGAGGTGAAGAGTATCTAACAATATGCCTTATACTAATATTTGTAATCCCTTTACTGATATTGCTAATTACTGCTAACTTTTGGTTTGCATTTTCTTTATTTTTAATTGGCTTGTTTATTCCTAAGGTTTATTTAAATTATAAAAAAAATGCTAGAATTCAAAAAATAAATCAACAGTTAGGAGATGCACTAATTATTATGTCTAATGCCTTAAGGGCTGGTTTTGGCTTTCAACAAGCAATGGATTCAGCTAGAAAAGAATTACCCGATCCTATTTCAGTTGAGTTTAACTGGACATTAAGGGAAATGGATCTAGGTGTTAGCTATGAAGAATCTTTGCAAAACATGGATAAGCGGGTACAAAGTGATGATTTAAATATGGTTGTTACAGGTATATTGATTCAAAGGCAAGTTGGAGGAAACTTAGCAGAGGTGCTTGATAACATTGCGGCAACTATTAGAGAAAGAGCGCGAATAAAAGGGGAAGTGCAAGTTCTAACAGCTCAAGGAAGACTTTCTGGTATAATTATTGGTTTAATTCCGGTAGCGCTGATTCTAGCAATGTTATCAATTAATCCCGATTATTTAATGGTTTTAGTTACTGACCCAAGGGGTTTAGTAATTATAGGTGCAGCAGCCTTTTTCCAAGTGGTTGGGATTATTATGATAAGAAAAATGATTGATATTGAAATATAGGTCAATGACAGGGGGATTATTATGCAAGCACTTATACTTATATTAGTAACAATAATGGTTTCTAGCATTGTGATAGGCATATTGTACCATGTTAATTATAAAAAAATAATTACAATGGATAGATTGAAAAGTTATGTAGAAGAAGATGCCGATCAATTTTTTCCGCCTGAACTAAATCAACCATTAAAGGATAGAATGTTTAAGCCTATTGCCGAGTCTATAACCAATGTTTTTAAAAATTTTATTCCACAAGAGAAAAAGCTGATATATGAAAAGCAGTTAATGCACGCCGGATATCCTAATGGATTAACAGTGGAAGGTTTTATAGCTTTTAAGTTTATATCTGTAGTTATAGCATTACTAATAGGAGTAATTATTGGGGGTATATTTGCTATTGCTCTATTACTGTTGATAGGAATCTATTTACCTTCAATGTATTTGCGATCAAAGGAAAAAGAAAGGAAAAAAGAAATACTTAAAAGTCTCCCTGATAATTTGGATTTATTAAGTGTAAGTGTTGAAGCAGGACTTGGTTTTGATGGTGCTATGCAAAAAGTAGTAGAAAAAACTAGTGGTCCTTTAAAAAAGGAATTTGAAAAGGTTTTACAAGAAATAAATATTGGTAAACCGCGAAGAGAAGCGTTAAGAGATATGGCTAATAGGGTGGAAGTTGATGATGTATCAACATTTATTGGTTCGATTATTCAGGCAGACCAGCTTGGAGTTAGTATAGGAAATGTTTTGAAACTACAAGCAGACCAAGTGAGAAATAATCGAAGAATGAGAGCGGAAGAAGCAGCGCAAAAAGCACCAATTAAAATATTAATACCACTAGTATTATTTATTTTCCCAACTATATTAATAGTGCTTTTAGGACCAGCAGTAATTCAATTAATAGAAACACTTTAAGTAAATAATGTAGGATATATCTATAAAATAAAGGAGTTGAAAAAATGTTGGAAATGTTAAAAAGATTTATCAATGAAGAACAAGGACAAGGAATGGTAGAGTATGCTTTTATTTTAGCCTTCATAGCTTTAGCAGTTGTTAGTGTTTTGAATTTTTTGGGTGATGCTGTGAATGATATTTTTGTAGAAGTTATTGATGGATTTTAATTTAACAATTTATAATTTGATGAAAACTAACCCTGCTTTTCTTTTTAATAAGTAGGGTGTTTATTTTTGTTTAATATACTATTTGTAATAATTCTATTTTTCTGGTAAAACTACCTACTTATTATTTTGAGTTGTGATATTATAGTAGTGAAGTTTTGAAAAAATACATAATATTCATTTTAATATCTAGTGTAGTCCACTTTGGGAGGCAATTTCACTATGAAGAAAATAAAGCTATTACTCGCAGATGATAATGAACATATGAGAGCTAGTCTTAAAGAATTATTAGAACTAGATGATTCTATTGATATTGTGGGAGAAGCTAAGGACGGAAAAGATGTCCTTGATAAGATAGATAATATGGAACCCGAAATTATAATAATGGATGTAAACATGCCTACAATCGATGGTATAGAAACTACAAAACAAATTACTTTTAAATATCCTCAAATAAGTGTTATTATGATTTCGGTTAATGATGAGCAACATAATTTTAAACAGGCTATGCTTGCTGGTGCCAAAGAATACCTTATTAAACCTATATCACCTAATGAACTTATTTCTACGGTTAAAAACGTAGCTGAGTTTAACCGTGCAAGATTGTCAACTGCACCCCCAAGAGAAGAAAAGGTTGAAATAGAGAATATAACTAGTGCTCTTAATGAAGATATTAATAAGTTGATAACGGTATTTGGTGCTAAGGGTGGAGTAGGAAAGAGTATAATTAGTACAAATTTAGCGGTTGAATTAGCTCAAAAATATAAAGAACAAGTTGGGGTTATTGACCTTGATGTTCAATTCGGTGATGTTAGTGTAATCATGAATATATACCCTAGAAAAACAATTTCAGAATTAGTACAGGAAGATAAATTAAGTAAAGAGCTTTTGATAGAGTATATATATGAGAGAAATGGGGTGCAAATCTTAGCTGCACCTAATAAACCTGAATATGCAGAACTAGTTACTCCCGATAGTGTTAGTAATGTTATTAATTTATTTAAAGAAATGCATCATTATACTATTATTGATATGCCGTCATTTATCGATGAAAATTCATTAGCTGCATTAGAAGCTGCTGATACAATTTTATTAGTAGTAACACTTGATTTACCAACAATTAAAAACGTAAAAAAAGGTTTAGAATTACTCAAACCATTAGAATTACTTTCTAAAACCAAACTCATATTAAATAGATCATCAGGAGTGGCAGGTATAGAGCCTAGAGATGTTGAAAAGGTATTAGATATGAAAATAGATGCTGAAATACCAAGTGATGGTAAACTTGTAATATCATCACTTAATCAAGGAGTACCACTTGTAAAACTTAACCCTAGGGCTACGATATCTAAAAGCATAGCAAATTTGATGCGGTTAATTGAGAGTTTATAGGATTATGAATAAAAAGAAAGTTGTTAAAATAATAAATGCAACCAATGGACATTTTTTAGCTAAAATTGCAGTATATGCTGATAGTTTTTTTAGTAGGTTAGTAGGATTATTAGGTAAAAAATCTTTGGAAGAAGGAGAAGGTCTAGTTTTAAAGCCTTGTAATATGGTTCATACCATAGGAATGCGCTTTGATATTGATGTTCTTTTTTTGTCTGAAGCTAATGAGATTTTATATATTATTAATGAAATGAAACCACAAAAAATTAGCCCACTTATAAAGAAAAGTGTATTGGTTGTAGAATTACCAGCGGGCACAATACAAAAAACTAACACCCAAATAGGTGACGAGATAGAGTTATTGGTAGAAAATAAACCGGCTTAATAATGCCGGTTTTAGTTATGATATCTTTTGTCTTTTTGCAGTTCGTTCGCGAATAGTTTTATCTAAAATAACTTTTCGTAATCGGAGAGATTTGGGGGTAACCTCTAATAATTCATCATCATTTATAAATTCTAGACAGTTTTCTAATGACATTATAATAGGTGGAGTTAAGCGCAAACTATCATCAGCACCAGCGGCCCGAGTGTTAGTTAATTGTTTCTTTTTACATACATTAACAGTTATGTCACCACTTCTAAGGTTTTCTCCCACTATCATTCCGGCATAAACTTGCACACCTGGTTCAATAAAAAGGCTTCCCCTTTCTTGTGCACCATGAAGACCATAAGCTATTGCAATACCATCTTCCGAAGCAACTAATGCCCCTTTGTTTCTAGAAATGATTTCACCTTTATGTGGTACATAGCCCTCAAATACATAATTCATTATGCCATTACCTTTTGTTTCTGTTAAAAAATCGGATCTGTAACCAATTAAACCCCTAGCGGGTATTAAAAACTCTAATTTAATAGTACTTCCAATCGTATTTTGCATAGCCATAAGCTCACCTTTGCGTTTACCTACGCTTTCTATTACAGTCCCCGAATATTCTTCAGGCACTTCAATAAATAGCCTTTCAAGAGGTTCTAGTAAAAGATCATCTTCTTTTTTCATAATAACCTCTGGTCTAGTTACTGCAAATTCATAACCTTCTCGACGCATTGTTTCTATTAAAATAGACAGATGCAGTTCACCACGTCCGGACACCTTAAAGCTTTCAGGACTAATCTCTTCTACTTTTAAAGAGACATTGGATAAAAGCTCTCGCATTAGACGGTCTTTTAAATGTCTACTAGTAACATATGTGCCTTCATTTCCAGCCATTGGACTATCATTTACTATAAAATTCATAGAAATAGTTGGTTCATCTATAGACACGAAAGATACTGGATCAACTAAATCTATTGAGCATAAAGTATCTCCTATATTTATGTTATCAATACCTGATATTGCTACTATATCACCAGTATAAGCGTTTTGTACTTCTTTACGCTTTAATCCTTCATAGGTATATAGGTTATTAATTTTAACTGTTAGTTCTTTATCTTCAGTATTACATAAGACTGCTTCTTGATTTTTTTCTATACTACCTCTATTGATTTTACCTACTCCAATACGACCAACATAAGGATCATAATCTATAGAAGATATTATTGCTTGAAGGTTACCATTAGAATCACCTGTAGGAGCAGGGATATTATCTATAATAGTATCTAAAAGAGGTTTTAAATCCATAGGTTCAGCGTCTATATCAAGCTTGGCATATCCAGCCTTTGCAGATGCAAAGACAACTGGGAAATCTAGCTGATCTTCATCTGCTTCAAGATCAATGAATAAATCCAAAAGTTCATCAATGACTTCTTCAGGCCTAGCATCAGAACGGTCAATCTTGTTTATTACTACTACTGGAGATAAATTAGCATCTAAAGCTTTTTTTAGTACAAAACGCGTTTGGGGCATAGGTCCTTCATAGGCATCTACTAATAAAAGTACACCATCGACCATTTTTACGATTCGTTCAACTTCACCACCGAAATCTGCGTGACCTGGTGTATCAACAATATTTATTTTTATATCGTTATATATAATGCTAGTGTTTTTAGCTAGGATTGTAATACCTCTTTCACGTTCTAGGTCATTACTATCCATAATTCTATCAGGTATATCCTGGTTACTTCTAAAATAACCACTTTGCTTAAGTAGTTTATCAACAAGAGTAGTCTTTCCATGGTCAACATGAGCAATAATAGCTATATTTCTTAACTCGAGGTTTAACATTTTGTAGTTCCCTTCTTATTTAGATTTATAAAGCATTTATATTATAACAGTGCTACTATAAATAATACAAATTTGATTTTACTGCAAAATGCTAAGCTTAGACTATGGAATCAGCTGAGCAAATATGTTTATCACTCCACTCATCGGTCTTTATTTCTCCATTTTGGCTTAGCACTTATTATCTAAGATTTAATTTTTTTGTATTTATATTTTTAAGAATTATTCTAAATTAGCAATAATAAGATGCTAATAAATATAACTTAGAGGTGTATATTCTTTTGAAAAATATAAAAAGTCGTGAAAATAACTTTATAATTGAAGCTTTTATGCATAGTCAATACATTGCTTATGTTGTAGTAAATAAAGAAGGTATTATTACAATAGCAAGTCAAACTTATCTTAATATGTTAGGAAAACAATTCGAAGATGTAATGGGGAAATATATTCTAGATGTAGTACCTAATTCAAAACTTTTAGAAGTACTTAAAACTAGAAAAATGGAAAAAATAGATGTTTGTACGATTAATGGACAGGAAACAATAGTATCACGGATACCAATTATTAAAGATGGTGAAATTGTAGGGGCTATAGCTAAGATCCTATTTTTAAATGTGGACAGAGAAAAATTTTTTATAAAAAAAAATGCAGGAACAAGAAAAACAAATTCCTGCTGTTTCTGAAGCGCTCGTCCAATGTCCATATATGGTATATGTTATTGTTAATGAAAAAGGTGTTATAACCTTTATTAATCAAACTTACTTAAATGTACTTAATATGAGCAAAGAAGATGTGGTAGGTAAACATATTCTAGAAATAACCCCCCATTCCAAGCTTCCAGAAATAATAAGAACCGGTGAAGTGCATGAAGTTGATACATGGACAATAAATGGACATGATACGATAATCACACGTACTCCAATTATTAAGAATGGTAAAGTTATTGGGGCCATAGGTAGAAGTCTTTTTATGGATATGTCTAGTGCTAAAATACTAGTTTCCAAATTATTGAAAACAGAAAAAGAATTAAATAAATATAAAAAAGAAGTTTATCAAATACACCAGTCTAAATGGCAGTTTAAAGATTTAATTGGTAATAGTAGTGAGTTTGTCATGGTTAAATCAATGGCTCAACAGTTGTCTAATACTACTTCAACAATTTTAATTACTGGTGAGAGTGGAACCGGAAAAGAATTATTTGCACAGGCTATACATCATGCTAGCCTGCGGAATAAAGAACCTTTTGTAAGAATAAATTGTGTATCTTTGCCGGAAAATCTATTGGAATCAGAATTGTTTGGCTATGAAGAAGGTGCCTTTACTGGAGCAAAGAAAGGTGGCAAGCCAGGTAAGTTTGAACTGGCAAAAAGGGGGACAATTTTTCTTGATGAAATAGGTGATATGCCTTTGACTATGCAGACTAAATTGCTTTCGGTTCTACAGGAAAGAGTAATCGAACGTGTAGGTGGAATAAAACCTATTAAGATTGATGTAAGAGTTATAGCTGCCACTAATAGGGATTTGGAGCAAATGGTAAGAAACGAGGAGTTTCGCGAGGATCTTTATTATAGGCTAAATGTTGTTAGAGTAAGTATTCCCTCTTTACGAAAGAGGCCTTCTGACCTTCCCCTACTAGTACAAGATTTAATTTTAAGGATTAACAAAAAAATAGAAACAAATGTAACCCAATGCTCACAAAAGGCTATAGAGTTGTTACAAAGTTATTCTTGGCCAGGTAATGTTAGAGAACTAGAAAACTTGTTAGAAAGAGCAATTAATTTAGCTAACATGAGCAAACAAACTTGTCTTAACGAGGAACATTTTCCTTCTTTATTTAAAGGTGTTTCAAAACAGGAAGCTAATGATAGTGAGAATAATCTTGCTCGGGCAGTAGAGAAACAAGAAATTGAAACTATAAAACGGGCTTTACAACAATGTAATTACAATAAGACTCAGGCTGCAAAAAACCTAGGTGTTAATAAATCTGTTCTCTATAGAAAACTGAAAAAGTATAATATTGGTTCTTGCCGAAAATAGTTGCTTTAAAGTTTTCAATCCTCACGTCTGTAAGTACCCCCACTATTTTATAAAGACCAAATTATTTAAAGTGCTTAAAAATACATAACTAAGTAAAAAAACAATCTTTTTGATAAATAAAAGATTTTTTTTTTTATTACTGCTTTTACGCAAAAACCATGTTTGATTTTGCTGCAAAAAGTAACTACAACAAACTTAAGGCTGAGCAAACATGTTTATCTAAGTCCCGAATAGCAAGGCGTGGTGCATAGATCACGACTAAGTATAAATAAAAAATCATTTTAGATAATAAGTGCTAGCTAAAATGGAGGTTAAGACCGATGAGTGGCGTGATAAACATGTTTGCTCAGCCGATTCCATACTCTAAGTTTAGCTTTTTGCAGTGGAACCATGTTTGTGAAGCAACTAAAAAATAATTATAGATAAAAGCAAGACTTTAATAGCTACTGTTAAACAAAATAATTTGTGTTTTAGTCTTTAACGGACAACAAGGTATCAGTTTGCAACGCAAAATAAAATATCGGATATAAAGCATTCTTATCCATCAAAGCTAAAAAATAGGGTTGCAAATTGAAACGATTGTACCATCTGATATCTTACAACCCTAGCAGCAAAACTACACTAGATGTATTGGAAAACAGGGCTTAAATAAAATTGAAAAAAATCTGGCATCTTTCTTGCAACAGTTTAGGAAAATCAATTAGGTATGAAGCTTTAAAGATAAGCTAGTGCATTTTTCTAACTATCATAACATATCAAGTTTCTTTCCTTTAATAAAGAGATATGGAGAGGTGGTGAGTAGTGATAAAAAAGAGGGGGCTTTATTTTTAAAAATAAGTTTTGAGGGGGATTATGTAGTGGGGATTAAAGAAGTTGTAATGGTAAGTGCATGTAGAACGGCTATTGGCAGTTTTATGGGAAGTTTAAAAAATATAACAGCCAATGAGTTAGCAATTACAGCAGGAAGAGATGCCATAAAGAGGGCAGGAATTTCAGCAGAAATTATTGACGAGATTTCTATGGGGCAGGTTTATCCTCATATGTCTGGATCACTGCCAGCGCGCCAAGTTGGGATGGCATGTGAACTCCCGGTTAGAAGTAGTGCAATTAATGTTAACCAAAACTGTGCTTCAGGTATGCGTGCTGTAGAGGTGGCAGCACATAATATTATGCTAGGTAAAACCGATGTTGCTCTGGTAGTAGGTGTTGAAAGTATGACTAATACTCCTTACCTTCTTCCAAAAGGAAGAATGGGTTATCGTATGGGACCTGGCAAGATTGAAGATGCTATGTTGCATGATGCACTAATAGACAAACTAATTCCTGGACATATGGGAATAACTGCGGAAAACATTGCTGAAAAATATGGGATTACTCGTGAAGAATGTGATGAATTAGCATTAATGAGTCATCAGCGTGCTACTGCAGCAGTACAAGATGGCATATTTGAGCGTGAAATAACACCAGTAGAAATTAAGAGTAAAAAGGGTAGTAAGAATTTTGTGACTGATGAACATATGATTCCAGATGCTAGTCAAGAAGGAATGGCTAAATTACCTCCAGTCTTTAAAAAAGATGGCGTGGTAACTGCTGCTAATGCTTCTGGTATTAATGATGGTGCAGCTGCTGTAATTCTTATGGCTAAAGAAAAAGCCCAAGAATTAGGAGTGAAGCCCATAATGAAATTAGTAAATATCTGTAGTGAGGGGGTAGAGCCACAAGTAATGGGCTTAGGTCCTGCTGTTGCTATACCTAAAGCTCTAAAACAGGCTGATATGAAATTTGAAGACGTAGAGTATTGGGAAATTAATGAAGCATTTGCTGCCCAGTGGCTGGGTGTAGGTAAAATGCTTAAGGAAGACTTCGGCTTAGAGCTTAATTTAGATAAAGTTAATCATAATGGTTCTGGTATAGCATTAGGCCATCCAGTTGGATGTACTGGTTTGCGTATCATAGTAAGCCTATACTATGAAATTGAAAGACTTGGTTTGACAGTTGGAGGAGCTTCTTTATGTGTTGGTGGGGGTCCTGCTATGGCCTCTTTATGGAGCAAAGATATATAAATCTTTGTATTTAAAAATTGAGGAGGATAAATAAATGAGTTATTTAGCTGAATATAAAAGTAAGCTAGTTTCTGCTAACGAAGCTTTAAAAGCAGTCAAATCAGGAGATACAGTTAATTATGGTGAATTTGTGATGGCTTCCCATTTCTTGGATTGGGCGTTGGCTCAACGCAAAGATGAATTGAATGATGTAAAAATTATTACTACCACTTGTCCTTTTATTCCTAAGACAGTTGAAGTGGACCCGGAGCAGGAACATTTTATATATAATGATTGGCACTTTAGTGGTGCAAGCAGGAAATTACATGATAAAGGACTTTGTTTTTATATTCCACTTACGTATCATGAGGCCCCAAGTTTTTATGAAAGAGGTTATGTTCCGGTTGATGTGGCTTTGATAAAATTAACCCCTATGGATAAGCAGGGCTTTTTTAATCATGGTACTTCTAATTCAATGACTCCGGCTTTTTGTGATTCTGCAAAAATTGTTATTGCTGAGGTGAATGAATCAATTCCTAAATGTTTAGGAGGGAACAGAGAGTCTATACATGTATCAGAAATTGATTATATAGTTGAAGGTGATAACAAACCTTTAATTCAGCTTCCTGATTTACCAATAACAGATGTTGATAACCAAGTAGCTGAGTTGGTGATGGAAGAATTGGAAGATGGTGCCTGTATTCAATTAGGAATAGGTGCTATGCCGAATGCAATTGGATCGATGATAGCAAAATCTGATCTAAAAGATTTAGGAGTCCATACAGAAATGTTAGTTGATTCTTATGTAGATATGTATGAGGCTGGGCGTATTACAGGAAGACGCAAACAGATAGATAAATGCAAGATGGTTTATACTTTTGCTATGGGAAGTAATAAACTTTACGAATTTTTAGATGAGAATCCTGTTTGTGCTATATTCCCTGTAAATTATACTAATAATCCTTTTGTGATTGGACAAAATGATAAAGTAACTGCTATAAATAATGCTATTGAAGTTGATTTATATGGTCAGGCATGTTCTGAATCTTCTGGTGTCAGGCATATTTCAGGAACAGGCGGGCAACTTGATTTTATTTTTGGTTCGTATAAGTCCCAAGCTGGCAAAGGGTTAGTCTGTTTGAGTTCTACTACCACAGGGAAAAATGGTGAAACTATTTCTCGCATAAAGCCAACTCTAACTCCCGGCGGGATTGTTACTGATCCTAGGAGTATAAACTTTTATGTAATAACCGAATATGGCAAGGCAATGCTTAAAGGAAAATCAACCTGGCAGCGGGCTGAGGCATTAATAAATATTGCACATCCACAATTTCGAGATGAATTAATAAAGGAAGCTCAAAAAATGAAAATTTGGCGCAAGTCCAATAAATTAGTATAAAAGGCTTGTGATTAGATAACACGTTTAACAAATTTATTATTCTTGGGCGGCAGCTTATGCCGTCCTTTTTGGTTTGAATATAATTAAATTAATAATTAAAAGAATAGTGTGTATATTAAAGTTAATCCATAAAAGATAATGGTTAAATATGCACCTATTACACCAAAAGGAAATTTAATATTATCTTTAAAAAGTAAAACTATTATTGCTGGTATAATCCCAGCATATAGAGCTGAACCGATTCCACCTGCATAATCTAAAACCCGCACAAATGCTTCGCCTCCTCCTGCACTAAGAAAATAATCAAAAATTACAACTGGAATAACTATTAGCATTAGACTAACTAAGCGCGAACACTTGAACTGTCTTTCATAAGTTAGACGTAATGAGTGGGCAATACCGAAAAAAGAAGTCATTAAAGCTAAAATTGCGAAAATTTGCCCAACGACAATAACTTCTCTTCCTACTTCGGCTCCCAGTCCTAAAGTAGCAACACTAGTAACGTTTTCTCCCATTGCACCAATGGCTACGAAAAAGAAAGCAAAATATAAAACACCTACTCCGATTAATCCTCCTTTTATAACTTTTAGTGCATCTTTAAGAGGAGCATTAATATAATAAATAACGTTTGGTATAACCATTTGTGCAGCAAAAGCAAAAACTACAACTCCCCAAGCATCAAAAATACCGCCTGGACTAAAAAACATTAGGTTTTGATTTTCGACAGAAGGAATAGAGCGAATAATAATCCATAGTAAAAGTACGGTTAAGGTGATTGCTACAGCAGAATTAATTTTATTACTTTGTCCAAGCCTTCGACTAACTAAAGCAGTCATAACAACTATAAATCCAAGGGCTCCAAGCCAAAACGGCCAACCAAAAAGGGTGGAGAAAATTTCACCTGCCGCGAGAGGGTATGCTATTAAAGCACCATAAGAAATAAACATTACAGAAGCTAGTGATAATATTCCGATGTTTTTACCTAGATATTTTTTTAATATTAATTGTACTGGCAATATTTTATCCTGTTGGTATGCTAATATTGCAATATAAGCTGAAGTCATATAAGCAAAAAAACCGCCAAGAAATAAAAGAATAGCCCCACTAAAAAATCCACCTTGCGCTAAAGCGAAAGGTAGTCCTAGTACACCAGCTCCAATTACAGTACCACCAAATAATAAAGATCCAAATAAGTTCTTATAATTTATCATAATCAGTCCTTTCTTAATAAATTACTTTTTTAGTGTTTCAATTTTATATATAGAAAAATACATAAATGAAGTTAAATTTTTTTGATTTTAATTTATGTTTCAGTTGAATTAAGTCATAAATATTGAGTTATTATATATAAGGAAGATAAGTAGAAAATAAAAGAATAATTAAGTTTATGGAATACAAATCCGCAATTATAAGCATGTACCAAAGAACTATTTGTTGACAAACTTCGCGCAGGGTGATATTATAATTCTTGCGCGCCAGAGAGAGGCGGCAGCGATCTTGATAAAACTGAACAGCTGAAAGAATTAGTGCGAAAAGGTCTTAAGGTAATTAAGACCGGCCAGTTAATAAAAAGAGTTTAAAGCCGATCAAACGGTTAAAAGATAATTTTAATGGAGAGTTTGATCCTGGCTCAGGACGAACGCTGGCGGCGTGCCTAACACATGCAAGTCGAACGGAGTCATTAGACGGAAATTTTCGGATGGAAGTTTAATGTACTTAGTGGCGGACGGGTGAGTAACGCGTGGGTAACCTGCCCATAAGAGGGGGATAACACCGGGAAACTGGTGCTAATACCGCATAAGCTATACGAGTGAAACTCTTGTATAGTAAAGATGGCCTCTGATATAAGCTATCGCTTATGGAGGGACCCGCGTCTGATTAGCTAGTTGGTGAGGTAGAGGCTCACCAAGGCAACGATCAGTAGCCGGCCTGAGAGGGTGGACGGCCACACTGGGACTGAGACACGGCCCAGACTCCTACGGGAGGCAGCAGTGGGGAATATTGCGCAATGGGGGAAACCCTGACGCAGCGACGCCGCGTGAGCGAAGAAGGCCTTCGGGTTGTAAAGCTCTGTTTTAAGGGACGAAGATACACCTGAGTAACATATGGGTGTAGTGACGGTACCTTAATAGAAAGCCCCGGCTAACTACGTGCCAGCAGCCGCGGTAAGACGTAGGGGGCGAGCGTTGTCCGGAATTACTGGGCGTAAAGAGCGCGTAGGCGGAAACTTAAGTCAGTTGTGAAAGACCGGGGCTCAACCTCGGGGTTGCGACTGAAACTAGGTTTCTTGAGGGCAGGAGAGGGCAGTAGAATTCCTGGTGTAGCGGTGAAATGCGTAGAAATCAGGAGGAATACCAGTGGCGAAGGCGACTGTCTGGACTGACCCTGACGCTGAGGTGCGAAAGCGTGGGTAGCAAACAGGATTAGATACCCTGGTAGTCCACGCCGTAAACGTTGGATACTAGGTGTAGGAGGTATCGACCCCTTCTGTGCCGCAGCTAACGCAATAAGTATCCCGCCTGGGGAGTACGGTCGCAAGGCTGAAACTCAAAGGAATTGACGGGGGCCCGCACAAGCGGTGGAGCATGTGGTTTAATTCGATGCAACGCGAAGAACCTTACCAGGTCTTGACATCCAACGAATCTTTAGGAAACTAGAGAGTGCCTACGGGAGCGTTGAGACAGGTGGTGCATGGTTGTCGTCAGCTCGTGTCGTGAGATGTTGGGTTAAGTCCCGCAACGAGCGCAACCCTTGCTATTAGTTGCTAACAATACGGATGAGCACTCTAATGGGACTGCCTGTGACAAGCAGGAGGAAGGTGGGGATGACGTCAAATCATCATGCCCTTTATGATCTGGGCTACACACGTGCTACAATGGATGGTACAGAGAGAAGCGAGGCCGCGAGGTGGAGCGAATCTCAAAAAGCCATTCTCAGTTCGGATTGGAGTCTGCAACTCGACTCCATGAAGTCGGAATCGCTAGTAATCGCGGATCAGCATGTCGCGGTGAATGCGTTCCCGGGCCTTGTACACACCGCCCGTCACACCACGAAAGCTGGCAACACCCGAAGCCGGTGAGCCAACCTCTTAAATGAGGAAGCAACCGTCGAAGGTGGGGTTAGTAATTGGGGTGAAGTCGTAACAAGGTATCCGTACCGGAAGGTGCGGATGGATCACCTCCTTTCTAAGGAGACCTGAAGATGAAATAGTTCTTCATATCCTAGGTCGAAGCTAATTCTTTTCAGCTGTTCGTTTTACTTTTATTAAAACTAGAAGTTTTAATAAAATAATTAATAATTTTAAATTTTTAATTCTTAATTAAGGTAGGGAAACAAGTTTCCCTAATATATTGAGAAAAGAAAGCTTTAGCTTTCATAACAATTAAAAATTAAGAATTAAAAATTCAAAATTCGCACCTTTAGGTGCGTAGAGTTCTTTGAAAACTGCAAACATGAGTAGGTAAAAACAATTTCACTTAACGAGTGAAGAGAAGTTCTTAATAGCGTGAATTAGGTCAAGATATTAAGGGCGTACGGTGGATGCCTAGGCGCTAAGAGGCGAAGAAGGACGTGGCAAGCGGCGAAACGCCACGGGGAGCTGCAAGCGAGCGTAGAACCGTGGATATCCGAATGGGGAAACCCGTTAGAGGCAAACCTCTAACATCCTTACCTGAAAACATAGGGTAAGGAGGCAAGACCCGGTGAACTGAAACATCTAAGTAACCGGAGGAAGAGAAATCAAAACGAGATTTCCTAAGTAGCGGCGAGCGAAAGGGAAAGAGCCCAAACCTAATATGTGTAAGGCTGCAACCGTTGCATAATAGGGGTTGAGGGGCTATTTAGGAACAACTTGCAGGTTGTTCAAAGCTTAAACTAACTAGTTAGGCGAACGTATCTGGAAAGATAGACCACAGAGAGTGAAAGTCTCGTAGCTAAAAACAAGTTAGAGCTTAAAATAGACCCCGAGTACTGCCGGACACGTGGAACCCGGTAGGAAGCAGGGAGGACCACCTTCCAAGGCTAAATACTCCTTAGCGACCGATAGAGAAGAGTACCGTGAGGGAAAGGTGAAAAGCACCCCGGAAGGGGAGTGAAACAGAACCTGAAACCGTATGCCTACAAGCAGTAGGAGCCCGATTAAAACGGGTGACTGCGTACCTTTTGTATAATGGGCCAGCGAGTTATGGTATTAAGCAAGGTTAAATCTAGAAAGGATGGAGCCGTAGCGAAAGCGAGTCTTAAAAGGGCGATGAGTTTAATGCTGTAGACCCGAAACTGAGTGACCTATCCATGGCCAGGATGAAGCGATGGTAACACATCGTGGAGGTCCGAACCAGAGTACGTTGAAAAGTGCGTGGATGAGCTGTGGATAGAGGTGAAATGCTAATCGAACTCAGAGATAGCTGGTTCTCCCCGAAATAGCTTTAGGGCTAGCGTCAAAGAATTCCTTATGGGGGTAGAGCACTGGATAGGCTAGGGGCCCTACCAGGTTACCGAACCTTCCCAAACTCCGAATACCATAAGGTTAGAAAATGGCAGTCAGTCTATGGGTGATAAGGTTCATAGACGAGAGGGAAACAGCCCAGACCGTCAGCTAAGGTCCCAAAATCTATGCTAAGTGGGAAAGGAAGTAGAGTTGCTTAGACAGCCAGGATGTTGGCTTAGAAGCAGCCACCATTTAAAGAGTGCGTAATAGCTCACTGGTCAAGTGGCTCTGCGCCGAAAATTCAACGGGGCTAAGCATAGTACCGAAGCTACGGAACCGAGAGGTTGGTAGGGGAGCATTCCTAAAAGGCAGAAGCTATACCGTGAGGAGTAGTGGACAATTAGGAAGAGAGAATGCTGGCATAAGTAACGAGAAGGCAGGTGAGAATCCTGCCCGCCGAAAACCTAAGGATTCCTGGGGAAGGCTCGTCCGCCCAGGGTAAGCCGGGACCTAACCCGAGGCCGAAAGGCGTAGGGGATGGACAACTGGTTGAGATTCCAGTGCCACCTGTAAGCCGTTATCAGCGAAGGGGTGACGCAGGAGGGTAGGTGAAGCGCACGGATGGAAGAGTGCGTCCAAGCACGTAGGGTGCCAGGTAGGCAAATCCGCCTGGCAAAAAGCCTGAGGTGTTAAGGGAAGGGAAAAATAGTACCGAAGTCACTGAGCCCAAACTGCCAAGAAAAGCCTCTAGTGAGGAAAACAGGTGCCCGTACCGAAAACCGACACAGGTAGGTGAGGAGAGAATCCTAAGGCGCGCGAGAGAACCCTCGTTAAGGAACTCGGCAAAATGACCCCGTAACTTAGGGAGAAGGGGTGCTCTGCTAGCGTGAATATATAACCATATATGAGCGTGAGAGAGCCGCAGTGACCAGGCCCAGGCGACTGTTTACCAAAAACACAGGTCTCTGCAAAATCGAAAGATGAAGTATAGAGGCTGACGCCTGCCCGGTGCCGGAAGGTTAAGGGGAATGGTTAGCTTTCGGGCGAAGCTATGAACCGAAGCCCCGGTGAACGGCGGCCGTAACTATAACGGTCCTAAGGTAGCGAAATTCCTTGTCTGGTAAGTTCAGACCCGCACGAAAGGCGTAACGATCTGGGCACTGTCTCAACGAGGGACTCGGTGAAATTGTAGTACCGGTGAAGATGCCGGTTACCTGCGATAGGACAGAAAGACCCCGTGGAGCTTTACTGTAGCCTGATATTGGATTTTGGTAGTACATGTACAGGATAGGTGGGAGACTAAGAAGGTAGGTCGCAAGGCTTACTGGAGTCACTGGTGGGATACCACTCTTGTACTGCTGGAATTCTAACCTAGCACCGTAATCCGGTGCAGGGACAGTGTCAGGTGGGCAGTTTGACTGGGGCGGTCGCCTCCCAAAGAGTAACGGAGGCGCCCAAAGGTTCCCTCAGCGCGGATGGAAATCGCGCGAAGAGTGTAAAGGCAAAAGGGAGCTTGACTGCGAGAGAGACATTTCGAGCAGGGACGAAAGTCGGGCTTAGTGATCCGGCGGTACCGAGTGGAAGGGCCGTCGCTCATCGGATAAAAGCTACCCCGGGGATAACAGGCTTATCTCCCCCAAGAGTCCATATCGACGGGGAGGTTTGGCACCTCGATGTCGGCTCATCACATCCTGGGGCTGGAGAAGGTCCCAAGGGTTGGGCTGTTCGCCCATTAAAGTGGTACGTGAGCTGGGTTCAGAACGTCGTGAGACAGTTCGGTCCCTATCCATCGCAGGCGTAGGAAAATTGAGAGGATCTGTCCCTAGTACGAGAGGACCGGGATGGACAGACCGCTGGTGTACCAGTTGTCTCGCCAGAGGCACAGCTGGGTAGCTATGTCTGGGAAGGATAAGCGCTGAAAGCATCTAAGCGCGAAGCCATCCTCAAGATAAATTTTCCCATTCCGTCAAGGAAGTAAGATCCCATCAAGATTAGGTGGTTGATAGGTCGGGAGTGTAAGTGTAGCAATGCATTAAGCTGACCGATACTAATAGATCGAGGGCTTGACCTAAAAATTAAGAACAACCTATCATGTATTGCAGTTTTCAAAGAACTTTAACGCCTCTAGCGAGGCTAATTCTTAATTAAGGAAGGCAAACAAGTTTGCCTATATATAAAAAGGAAACTACGTTTCCTAACCATAATTAAAAATTAAAAATTGAGAATTCAAAATTAAATAACGAAATGAGATTTCCTGGTGATAATGGCGGAGGGGCCACACCCGTTCCCATCCCGAACACGGTAGTTAAGTCCTCCAGCGCCGATGGTACTGCAGCTCAAGCTGTGGGAGAGTAGGTCGTCGCCAGGTTTTATTTATTTTCTGACCTTTTATGGAGTTTTATAGAAACAGAAGGAAGAGGAAGGAAGCGCGGGGACGGTTCTTTTGCTTCCTTTTTAGGAAGCAAAAGAACCGTCCCCGTGCTTCCTTGTCAACGATTATTGGCAAGAGGATTATTGAAGAATAATTGTTTTATGTGAAGAATATATATTTATATTTTATATAAGGAGATGAAAAAATGAATATGTTATTTATGCCTAATCTTATCTTAGCATTACTTTTAATTATAGCCATATTTTTCCTAGTAGTAGCAGTATTTCAGTGGCTATGGAACATAACTATGCCTGATGT
The DNA here is from genome assembly GCF_009734445.1 of Candidatus Syntrophocurvum alkaliphilum. NCBI lineage: Bacteria > Bacillati > Bacillota > Clostridia > Eubacteriales > Syntrophomonadaceae > Candidatus Syntrophocurvum > Candidatus Syntrophocurvum alkaliphilum. The sequence continues at coordinate 1,522,449 of NZ_CP046457.1, read as the reverse complement.
GTTTAATTTAAATACAATTACCTTTTGGCAGGCTTTTCGTTTGCTTCTTATTGCTGCAATTCTATTTGGTGGTGCATCGTGGTCTTTTAATATGTAAGTATAAATATGATTTTGAATGATTTTTTAAATCAAGTTAGTATATTTCTAACTTGATTTTTAATTTTGTTAATAAGTGTTACAATGGTACTTACCTATTTTAAACATTACTTACTGTAAGACTATTTTTAATTTTAAAAGAATAATAATATAAAACAATGGTAAGATGTTAGGTTTTTATAAATTTAATTCACAAATAATACTTTGGGGGGATATGATTGAACAAACTTGGTGGTTACATGGGTAAAGTATTACTAGTGGATTTAACAACTAATAGTATTAATGATTATCCATGGAGCGATAATGATAGAGAGATGTATTTAGGTGGAAAAATTATGGCAGCAAAGATATTATACGATAATATAAAAACCCCAATAGATGCTTTTTCACCTGATAATTTATTATGTATTACTACAAGCCCGCTTAACGGTTCAGGCACACCTAGCTCTAATAGATTTAACATATCTACTATATCGCCACTTACTGGACTTCTTACTTCATCTAATTGTGGTGGAAGTTTTGGCTTACATTTAAAAAAAGCAGGATATGATGGTTTAATAATTAAGGGGAAATCTAAAACTCCAGTATGGATTGAAATAAAAGAAGACTTTGTAAAAATACATGATGCTACGGAATTATGGGGTAAATCAACTAGCTCGACTCAGGCAGTACTTCCTAAATTTAAAGGAAAAATAGTAATTGGTCCTGCAGGTGAGAATAAAGTTCGCTATGCATCTATTTTTAGCCAAGAACGAGTTGCAGGACGTGGTGGTGTAGGTGCAGTCATGGGTTCTAAAAATTTGAAGGCTATAACTGCAGAAGGAAATAAAAAAACTCCTATAGCTAATAAACAGGATGCTATAAAATTAAATAAAAAGTTTGTTAAATTGCTAAAAAACCATTCTATAACGGGAAAAGAATTACCTGAACTAGGAACAGCGAATTTAATAAGAAAAATGCAAGCTAATAAGCAACTGGCTACAAGAAACTATAGATATGGTAGATTTAATGATTATCATTTAGTATCAGGTGAATACATGAAAGAAAACTTTTTGATAAGAAATACTGGATGTATTGGATGTCCTATTAAATGCTCGAGAGTAGTTGAATTTAATGGAAAGCATGTAAGAGGACCAGAATTAGAAACTCTTGGTCTGTTGGGACCAAATTTAAAAAATAATAATTTAGAATTAATAATTAGATGGAATTATATTTTGGATGAATTAGGGATGGATACAATAAGCACCGGAGGGGTTATTGGCTTTGCTATGGAACTATCTGAAAATGGCTTATGGGATTGTGATTTAAAATTTGGTGAAGTAGAGAATATAGAAGAATTATTGTATGACATAGCATATAGAAAAGGAATAGGAGATTTATTAGCTGAAGGTGTAAAAAGATTGAGTGAAATAATGGGTGGTGAAAATTATGCTATCCATTCTAAAGGATTAGAACTTGCTGCTTATGAACCTAGAGGAGCAGTAGGGCAGGGTCTAGGTTATGCAGTTAGTAACCGTGGAGGATGTCATATTAATGGCGGATATTTAATTTTTCTTGAAGGACTTGGACTTGGGATGGATCCTTATACCACTAAAGCAAAAGCTGAATTTACAATGCTTCAACAAGACTTATTAGAAGCTGTATCAGCAGGTGGAACCTGTATATTTACAACCTATGCTACAATGCCTAGTAGCTTGATAAATGAATGTGGCTCTGTTTTGAGTGATTTCACAGGTAAAGTTATAAAGCATTCTGGATTTAGTGCAGCAATAATTAATAGTTCAATTATTGATAATATGCCAATCCACATTCCAACCCTTCCACATACAAAGGTATTAACAGCAGTAACAGGAATTAATATTACTTTTCCTATCCTAAAAAAAATTGGGGAAAGAGGATATAATATTGAAAGATTATTTAATATAAGAATGGGATTAACTAAAAATGATGACAGATTACCACATAGATTAGTGAAAGAATGTCAAGTACCAGCAGATAAAAGAAGTCGAGTTCCATTAGACGTACTAAAAAAAGAGTATTATCGGAAACGTGGATGGGATGAAAATGGCAAACCTACGGAAAAATTATTGAATTACTTAGGCCTAAATTAAGTGTATCTGTCTCAATTTAAATATAACTATTTGTGAAACTTATTTGACAGATTAATAATATTTTTATATACTTGAGTTTGTAATAACAATTGAATAAATTTTTACCTAGATGAGAAGAGTTAAGAGATGAGTTGAGGAGAGAGTGAGATGAGTAGATTTATGTATTCTAATACCAGTACTCGTGTAGGTACTGGTTTTTATTTGTCATTTTTAGATTTTTATAACCAAGCAAAAACATATGATTATATACCAATATATGGTGAATTTAAGGTTGAGGAGCTTGATAGTTCATTATTATATGAGAAATTAAATTTAACTTCTCCTTCCTGTATACTAGAAAGTTTAATAGGTGATGAAAATGGAAGGTACTCAATAATTGCTTTCCATTCATTAAAGGAAATTACTAATAGCATATCTACAACGGCCCAAGAACAAATAAGGTCATTTCTTAAAAATTCCAAAATTAAAAAATTAGATTTTGACCACTTTACAGGTGGTTTTATTGGAGTGTGGGATTATGATTACACATCATATAAATACACAAACCAAGTAATTAATAATTATATATATGGGCAAAAATTTTTCTTGCCTGGAAAAATTATTGTTTATGATCGTATAGAGCAAAAACTGAGGATAATGTTTTGGTTTAAAGGTCAAGAAATTAACACAGAACAATATGAAAATGCTATAAAAGAGATAAATGAAATTTATAATTTAGCGTACTCAGAATGTTGTTTTAAAAAAAAATATTCAATTAATGTTAGATACAACGATAATGAAATAGTTGATAAATTTCAAAGCAATGTAAGCAAAAGTAAGTTTATGAATTTTGTAAACCGAGCTAAAAAACACATTAACCAAGGAGATGTGTTTCAAGTAGTTTTATCTAGACGTTTTAGTAAAAAAAGCCATGCATTACCTTGGAGTGTCTACCGAATTATGCGACAAATAAATCCATCTCCATATATGTTCTATATCAATTTTTCAGACTATACTTTAATAGGTGCGTCACCGGAGACTCAGGTTAAAGTAGAGAATAATAAAGTTATTAATAAACCTATAGCAGGTACTCGTAAAATCACAGGAAATGAAGATCAAGATAAAATAATAAAAGAAGAATTACTAAATGATGAAAAAGAAAGAGCTGAACATCTAATGTTAGTTGATCTTTCAAGAAATGACATTGGTCGTATAAGTAAAACAGGTACTGTTGAAATAAAAAAGTTTATGGTTCTAGAGCCATATTCACATGTTGTGCATATTGTTTCAACTGTCGAAGGAGAAATAAAACAGGGATTAGATAACCTAGATGCATTTAAATCCTGTTTTCCTGCTGGCACTCTTACAGGAGCGCCCAAGATAAAAGCAATTGAACTCATTAAAGATATAGAAAAGGACTCTAGAGGACTTTATGGGGGTTCAGTTGGTTATATTGATTTTAATGGAAACCTAGATTCTTGTATAACTATAAGAGCTATTTTATATAAGAAGGGCACTTATTATTTTCAAACAGGTGCGGGAATAGTTGCTGATTCGGTACCTGAAGCGGAGTTTGAAGAGACACTTCATAAAGCACGTGTTCTAATGATTTCAATCTTGATGGCGGAGGAGATAAAATGATTTTAATGATTGATAATTATGATTCTTTCACATATAACATTGTCCAGTATATGGAGGAATTAGGTGAAGATTTAAAGGTTGTATATAATGATGAAATTAGTGTTGAAGAGATAGAAGAAATTAAACCAGAGGCTATTATTATTTCACCTGGTCCTTCTGGACCTGAGCAATCTGGAGTTTGCTTAGATGTAATAGCTAGGTTTTATAATCAGATTCCTATTTTAGGTGTGTGTTTAGGACACCAATGTATAGGTTATGTGTTTGGTGCAGAAGTATTTGTGAATGAAAGATTAATGCATGGAAAAACATCAAATATATATCACAATAAAACAGGCTTATACCATAGTTTGCCATATCCTTTTACCGCAGCACGCTATAATTCACTAATAATTAATGAAAACAATTTACCTGAATGCCTAAAAATAACATCTAGAAGTGAATTTAGCGAGGTTATGGGAATTAAACATATCAAATATCCAGTAGAGGGGGTGCAATTTCATCCGGAATCGATTATGACAACAGAGGGAAAAAACTTATTAGCCAACTTTATTAAAGTGAAGAACGATTGGAATGTTAAGAAACTAGCTTAAAAAAATTTCTTAACAGAAGAAGAGAAAAGAACAGATAAGAAGAGATGAGAGGAGAAAAAATATGTTTAGAGACTATGCTAAACGCATTATTAGCGGAGAGCATCTTTTAAGTGATGATGCATATAAAGTAGCTGAACAACTACTAAATAATGATGTTGATGCAGTTGAGGCTGCAGTATTTTTAATTGCTTTACGAACTCGCAAGGAAAGCGAAGATGAAATTATAGGCTTTGTAAATGGATTAAAAGATCGTTCCATAAAGCTAGAAACTGATTTTGAACTACTTGATACATGCGGTACGGGAGGAGATGGATTAAACACATTTAATATTTCTACAGCAGCGGCTTTAGTAACTGCTAGTTGTGGAGTTTCTGTAGCTAAGCATGGCAATAGAGCTATCAGCAGTGCTTGTGGAAGTGCTGATGTTCTAGAGGCTTTGGGTGTTAAAATTGATCTTACACCTGATGACAGCAAACGATTACTGGATAAGACAGGTATAACATTTTTGTTTGCCCCATATTATCATCCACTTCTTAAAAAATTAGCTCCATTACGGAAACATATTGGAGTTCCTACTATATTTAATTTTCTTGGACCACTTTTAAACCCATTTCAACTTACTTATCAAGTATTAGGCGTATCCGATGTTAACTTACAAGAAACCATGGCTAAAGCCTTACAAAAGCTAGGTCGTAAAAGATCAATGGTTATACATGCATGTAATGGGATGGATGAGATTAGTCCAACTGGATTAACTCGTGTTTATGAGTGTCATGGAAACAAGCTTAAATTTTATCATATAGATCCACAAAAATTTAAAATAAATTCTATTCAATTAAAAGACATCAAAGGCACTAATGCAAAGCAAAATGCCAGTATTATTTATAAATTACTAAGTGGTGAAAAAGGACCATGTCTTGATGTTGTATTACTGAATGCGGCTGCTTCTTTAATGATAGCTAATAAAGCAAAAAGCATGACTGAAGCAATCTTAATTGCACAAGAAGCTATCGACTCAGGAAAGGCCTTAAGCACCTTAAGATCAGTGATTTCCTATAGCAGAGATCAGGTGGTCATATGTTAGATAGTATTATAAATATAAAAAGGGAAGAAATTAAACTCTTAAAAAAAGAGTTGAAGATAGAAAAATATTTTCCAGGTTTAGATAACAGAAAATTTTTAGATTCACTAAAAAGAGAAAATGGCGTTATATCAGTTATAGCTGAAGTAAAAAAGGCTTCACCGGTTAAGGGAGTTTTATGTAATCAATTTGATCCAGTTGAACTTGCTGATATATATGAAAAGAATGGAGCTACAGCTATATCAGTTATAACTGATAATAAATATTTTTTAGGTGAAAAAGAATATTTATCATTAGTAAAAAAAACTGTTGATGTACCTATTCTGCGTAAAGATTTTATTATTGATGAATTACAGCTTTATGAAACAGCAGTACTAGGGGCAGATGCAGTATTATTAATATCTCGTATTCTTGATTATAATGTTCTACTTAATCTAGTTGAAAAATGTTTTAAGTTGGGTGTAGAACCTTTTGTAGAAGTTCATGATAGAGCAGATATTAATAAATGTTTGGATACACCAGTAAAGGTTATTGGAATAAACAATAGAAATTTAAAAGATTTTACAGTAAGTATAGACTCAACTTTAGAGTTAATTGAATATATTCCAAATTCAATAGTTAAAGTCAGTGAAAGTGGAATCAAAAGCCAAAGAGACTTGGTTCTTTTAGAAAAAGCAGGAGTAAATGCGGTTTTAGTTGGTGAGTCAATTGTTGTGGCTGATAATATCCCCGCAAAGGTTAAAGAGCTAGCCTATTATCGGGAGGCGTAGCTATGACTAAAATTAAAATTTGCGGAATTACATGCTATGAGGATGCTCTAAAAGCAAAAAAAGCAGGTGCTTGGGCAATAGGTGAAATTTTTGCACCATCTTCTAGAAGAATCACTATTGAGAAGGCAGCATTTATAAATCATAAGATAGGTGATGGAATAGCTAAAGTCGGAGTTTTTGTAAATGAGTCAATTGATAATGTCAATACAGTAGCTAAAGAGTGTAATCTTGATTTTGTACAGCTACATGGCGATGAAAATAAAGATTATGTAAAAGAGCTTAATATTCCTGTTATTAAAGCTTTTGCAGTTAATAAAAAAATAACACCATTAGACTTAAAAGATTGGTCAGTATTTGCCTATCTTTTTGATACGTATAGTTTGAATAAACGAGGTGGTACTGGTAAAACGTTTGATTGGAGTTTAATAGAGGATATTATTAGTTGTTATAGAGTAATAATTGCTGGGGGTTTAACCCCAACAAATATCGGGTATGTAGTTAAAAAATTTAAACCATATGCTGTAGATGTTTCTAGTGGTGTTGAATCTATACAAGGAATTAAGGATACACAAAGGATTGATGAATTTATTTTTAAGGTAAAGGAGGCACAAAAATTATGATGCCAAATAATAAAGGATATTTTGGAAATTATGGTGGTAGATTTGTACCAGAAACATTAATACCAGCTCTAGATCAACTAGACAAAGCATATAAGCAAGTAAATTTAGATAATGATTTTAAAAATACAGTTAAACATTATTTAGCTAACTATGTGGGCAGAAAGACTCCACTTTATTACGCTAGTCGGTTAACAAACGAAATAGGTGGTGCAAAAATATATCTTAAAAGAGAAGACCTAAACCATACTGGTTCACATAAAATTAATAATACTATTGGTCAAGCACTTTTAGCCCAAAAAATAGGCAAAAAGCGTTTAATAGCTGAAACTGGAGCTGGTCAGCACGGAGTAGCAACAGCTACAGCAGCGGCTGTGCTAGGGTTAGAGTGTACAGTATATATGGGAGCAAAGGATGTTAAGAGACAAAAACTAAATGTATTTAGAATGAAAATGCTTGGTGCTGAAGTAATACCGGTTTCCAGTGGAAGTCAAACACTTAAAGATGCTACAAACGAAGCTTTTCGTGACTATATAGCAAGTTTTGAATATTCTTATTTTGTGATTGGCTCAGTAGTAGGACCACATCCTTATCCAATGATTGTACGTGATATGCAGTCTATTATTGGAAAAGAGGTCCGTGAACAAATATTAGAAGTAGAAAATAGATTACCTGACAGTATTATTGCTTGTGTTGGGGGAGGTAGCAATTCAATAGGAATATTTTATGATTTTATACATGATAATACCGAGCTTATTGGAGTTGAAGGTGGAGGAAAAGGCATAGAGACAAAAGAACACTGTGCAACTTTAAATAAAGGTACGAGTGGAATATTGCATGGATCACTTAGTATTTTGCTTCAGGAAGAGAACGGACATTTACTCCCAACTCACTCAATTTCAGCAGGTTTAGATTATCCTGGAGTTGGTCCAGAGCATGCTTTTTTAAAAGAGCAAGAAAGAGTTGAATATGTAAGTATAACAGATAAGGAAGCACTTGAAGCCTTTAAAACTCTAAGTCAAACTGAGGGAATTATACCGGCTTTAGAAAGTGCCCATGCAGTTGCATATGCAATAAAAAAGGCACCTACAATGAAAAATAATGAAATAATTATAGTTAACTTATCAGGTAGAGGTGACAAAGACGTAGAATCAGTAGCTAATATTATTGAGGAGGATTTTAATGTCAATAATTAAAGATAAATTTAAAGAATTAAAAAATAAAGGAGAAATGGGATTAATAGCATTTATGATGTCAGCAATACCTAATGAGGATTTATGTCTTGACTGTATAAAGGCTTTAGAACAAGGTGGTTGTGATTTACTTGAGCTAGGTGTACCGTTTACAGATCCAGTGGCAGACGGTAAAGTGCTAGAGCGTTTTCATCATCAAGGAGTTAATAATGGATTGGATTTAGATAGGTGTTTAGATTTTATAGATAAAGTTAAAAATTCAACCAATATTCCTATAATACTTTTTTCATACTTAAATCCTATTTATAAAAAGGGTATAGATAAATGCATGAGCGAGTTAAAAGATATAGGGATTAATAATGTAATAGTACCAGATCTTCCGTTAGATGAATTATCGCGTTTAGAAGGGTTTGGGGTTGAGGTTATTCCAATGCTAGCACCAAGCAGTAGAAAAGATCGTATGGAGTTAGTGGGTAAGCGAAATGCAGATTTTATATATTGTGTTTCTAGTAGAGGAACTACAGGAGTTAAATCTTTAGAAGAAGAGGAAATAAAACAATATTTAAGTAATGTTAATATGTATACTGATTCTCCATTAGCACTAGGATTTGGGATTTCACAACCTAAACAAGCAAAACAGTTTAAAAACTTAGCAGATGCAATTGTAATAGGGAGTCACTTTGCTAACTTGATAGAAAGAAATAATAAAAAAAATACCTTACCAGCCATAATTGAAAATGAAACTATTAGTTTCAAACAGGCTTTGATATAGGAAGGGGGAGTATAAAGTGGGAGAATATAAATTAGCCTCCAAAGAAAAATTAAATCAAAATACAATAATAAAAATTAAAGATACATTAATAGGAGAAGGATATTGTACTATAATAGCTGGTCCTTGTGCTATAGAATCAAGAGATAATTATTTAGAAATAGCACAAATACTTAAGGAGATTGGTGTAGATATGCTAAGAGGGGGAGCATTTAAACCTCGAACATCTCCATATTCTTTTCAAGGTATGGGGAAGGAAGGTTTGCAGATTATTTATGAAGCAAAAATGTTAACTAACCTCCCTGCAGTAACTGAGGTTCTTGATGTTAGAGATATAGATTATGTTTATAAATATTGTGACATTATTCAAATAGGAAGCAGAAATATGCAAAACTTTTCGTTACTAAAAGAGGTTGGAAAAATAGATAAACCAGTTATTGTTAAAAGAGGATTATCTGCAACTATTGATGAATGGCTACTTGCTGCGGAGTATGTACTAAATATGGGCAATGAACAGGTGATTCTTTGTGAGAGGGGTATTCGTACATTTGAGACTTTAACCAGAAATACAGTAGACATTGGAGCTGTTAGTTTGATTAAAGAGCTCTCACATTTACCTATTTTGGTTGATCCTAGTCATGCTACTGGCAAACGATCTATTATTAAGCCAGTAGCAAAAGCAGCATTAGCTGCAGGAGCAGATGGAATAATGGTAGAAGTTCATCAGAAACCAGAGGATGCATTATCTGATGGGAGTCAGTCTTTGACTCCGAAGGAGTACAAAAGTCTATATTTAGAGCTAACAAAATTTTCGCATTTGGAAAATAAACAGATTAATTAAAAATAATAAAAACCTGGGTATTCCCAGGTTTTATTATTTTTAACTATGACTTATTTAGTTACATATAAATCATTTTCTAAACTTACCAATCCTAATTTTTGTAGTCTTTCTAAATGTGTAAGTAGGGAGAGTTTTTCAAAGAAATAGAAAAAATGAGTAGGTTCACTCCATTTTCCATATATAATTTTCTTATGAGTTAGTTCATCTAGAGTTAAAGGATTTTTTAGAGCTTTTAAGATTTTTTCTTCTTTTTCATATACTTTATTTAAATAGTTACGTAATTCCCCTTGTATATTATCTGTAATAAGTCCTCTATGACCACTTACAATTGCTTCTGGATTTATTTTCATAATTTTTTCAATAGAATTAATAACTTGATCTACATCACTTACTATATGCCCATACCAAGGTCCAAAATCAGTAAGGTCTATATCACCACTAAATACGACTCCTTTATCTTCCCAAAAAAATGTACAATGCCCCGGAGTATGTCCGGGTGTGTGAACTACTTGTAGTTTGGTTTTCCCTAATTCTATAATATCGCCATCTTCAATTTTATTATGTATGGGTGAGGGGTGAAAATCTAACCAAGAAAATAATTCGGCTGCTTCTTCTTCTGAACAGTAGTCATTTATTCCAAAATATTCACAAAAAGTTGTAAAAGATTGCATTGCAGGTATGTCAGCTGGATGAGCTATTATTTTTGCATTTGGGAATAGGTGATTTGATCCACAATGGTCCTTATGAAAATGAGAATTAATTATTAAATCAACCTTTTTATCATTAAAATAATTTACAAAACTTGTGTCCATAGTTGTGTCGATAAGAGTTTTAACTTCGTCATCAAAATAAGTACAAATAGAATCTGGAAATTTACCATTTTTGTTAGCGACGATATAGGTATCGTCAAAAATTTTTTCAAACATTAAAGTACCTCCGGATGTTATTGATTCGCTATAAGTTTAACAAACATTAATATTAAATAAAAGGACTTTAAAAAACCAAACATGATTTGCACATTTTGGGTTATATCGGTATCATTTGAAATATAAATTTATTAACTTTGGAGGAAAATTATGAAATTCGAAAAAGAATTTATTATATACTATCATGATACAGATTATCTAAATAAACTTAAATTAACAAGTTTAATGAACTATTTTCAAGAAATTGCCTTTTTGCATCTTAAATCAATTAATGCTGGTATGGATACCTTAAAAGAAAACCAAGAAACTTGGATGATTTATAGATATTATATCAAAATTGAGCAGAGCCCTAAATGGCAAGATAAGTTATTTATAGAAACATGGCTTTCTCAGGCTAAAAGTTTTAAAGGTACTAGAGAGTTTGAAGTTAAAAATTCAAATAATGATATAATTGCAAAAGCTAAGTCTATTTCTTTTTTAATTGATACAGTAAAAATGAAACCTAAAAAGATAGATTCACAGAATTTTGATACTTCGATTTTAAATCCAAGACAAGCTATTGAATATGTTCCTAGTAATTTTAGTTCTTTTGATAATTATGAACATGAATGTACTTTTAATGTTCGCCAAAATGATATTGATACAAATGGGCATGTAAATAATATTATTTATGCAGATTGGTTTTTGGAAGCCATATATATGATGGGAGAGAAAAATTATAGTATAAAGGAGCTGGAAATATTATACAAGAAAGAAATAAGATATGGCCAAAAAATAACAGTAAAGATTAAGAAAATTGAAGAATCTAGTGCATATGTAACCTATAATGGACAAATTTCAAATGAGGATCATATTATTTCAGCAATTATAAAAGGAAAGATTGAAAAAGCAAGATAAACATGTTTGCTCAGCCGATTCCATAGTCTAAGTTTAGCTTTTCGCAGTGAAACCAATATTATATTTTTACGATAAAAATACTAATGAGTCAATTTTAAAGGGAGCTTTTAATAATGAGAAAACAAATTAAAGTTGTTGATTTAAAACCCGGGGAATTTCTCGGACAGGATATATATAATTCCTTTGGAAACTTACTTCTTAGAAGAGGGGTACTTATAAGTGAAGATTTTTTAAAATCTCTACAAACAAAAGGAATAGAAAATGTTTATATTGATGTATATGAAGAAAAAGAACCAAAATTGCAACAAAAAACTAACAAAAAAATAAATGAATTTAAACAACACAACTTATCACATCAAGAATTCAACAAAGTATATAAGGAAATTATTTTTGAATTAAAAAGAACAGCATTAAGAGGCAAATATAACAAGCAACTACAAAAAGAGTTGGTTAGTTCATTAGTTGATATTTTAAAAATTGTTTTTGCGACAAATGCAAATAACCATATTGATTTCTATTTTAAATGTAAACGCTTGCAGGATAATAACATGTATACTTATGAAAGTCATTCTCTAAATACAGGGATTTTATGTGCCATGATTGGTCAGTGGCTTAGTCTTAGTATGGAGGAAGTTGTTGAGGTAGCAATTACGGGATGCTTACATGATATTGGTAAAAATAGGATTCCAAATAAAATTTTAGATAAACGTAGTAAATTAAATGCTGATGAATGGAAGATAATGCAAACACATCCTATAATAGGAGCATCAATTTTAACAAAAACAGAGTGGGTAAAACCAAAAACAATTATTGGGGTACTAAGACACCATGAGCGCTTAGACGGAAGTGGTTATCCATATGGTTGTCCCGGGAGTGATATCCCACTATATGCAAGAATTGTAGCAGTTTCAGGGGCATTTGATACTATGACTTCAAATAGACCATATGCAACAGCCATGAACCCATTTGCAGCGATTGCAAACCTTAAAGACCAGTCTTTCGGTCAATTAGATGCTAAGATTACAAGATTATTATATGAAAAAATGTTAGTAAGTAATATTCAGAATAAAGTTGAACTTGCTAATGGTGATCGTGGAACAATAATATATTTAGACCCTGCTAACAAAAGTAAGCCTATTGTTAGAACAGATAGTGGTTATTATGATTTAACTCAAAAATCAGCTCCAGCTATAAAGAAAATTTTAAAAGTGTAACATTAAGAATAATTTAAGGATAGCGGTAAAAACCTATTATTTCCCATCTGTATAAACAATCTTCTTCAATGGCAACAGAGCCATTATGGATAACTAATGGAATACCTGAGGAGGTTCTCTTGTCACTTATTATACCAGTGTGTTCTTGACCATCTGGAAACTTCCAGTAAACAATATCACCCCATCTAAGCTCTTCAGGTTCAATATCTTTTGGCAGTGGTGTACCATGTCTTTCAAAAAATTTCATTTGATTAGGCACTCTCCTATGGTCGATGTTTCTATCGGGTTCTGTTAATCCCCAATTATTAGGATATATATCAAAATTATCTTTCATATCTTCATGAATAAGCTTTTGTAAATCAATATCTACATTTCTTAAGGCACGTATAATTACATCTGTGCATGCACCTCTACTCTCTGGAACATCTCCTCCAGGGTAATCAATAGCTACATAAGATGCATCATAACGTGTTTGGTTTTTGACTTCTTCCCGAGCACCGAGCAAGATTAAATCGGGGGTAGTCAATTCTTCAGGTGGTATTTGCTCAACAGGAGATTCCAAATTTAAATTATTAATATTATAAATATGAGCAATGTTTAGCTTATCCCCATAAAATATGATTAAGATAAATACACAAGCTAAGATAACAGCTAAATATCTAATGAATTTTAAAGACAAATTTAAATGCCCCCTTCCCCAACAAGAGGTGTATAAAAAAGCTTGCTTTTATTATTTGTGCTTGAGCTTATTACCTTGAGGTATAAAAGTTTTGCGTATAGTAAGTATTATAGGATCCTCCGAAAGCTGTTCCCACTCCTAAATATTTAAAATCACCTAGAATATTTTTTCGATGACCTAATGAATTCATTAAACTCTCATGAGCATGAATTGCACTTTGCTGTCCAGCGGCTATATTCTCACCAACCATTTTATACCGGATTCCATAATCATTAAATCTATTAGCTAAGGTTTTACCTTTGGGTGTGTCATGTGAAAAATAACCTCTATTCATCATATCAGAGCTATGCATTCTAGCAACATGAGCTGCATTATTACACCATTTAAAAGGACTTTTACCATGTTTAACCCTAGTAGCATTAGTTATATCAAGCATTTGCTTTTCAAAGCTTACTCTTAATTCACTATTAGGCTGTATATCTTGACGAAAAGATTCTTCAATATTCTTATCAATAATTAAAATACTAGATACTTCATGATTGCTATGTACATCGTAGAAAAAGCTAATATAGTTATCATTAATTTGGTAAACATCTCTAGTATTTTGCTCGTTAAGTAAAGAATATCTAGTTCGATTTTTAAGAATATATTGCAATGGCTCTCCATAATTTGCTCTAATATTAGCTTGGGTTGAATTAATTGATATATTATCTAATAAACTCCAATTTCTAGAATTAGTAAATAAGGCTACTATTTTACCATCCTTAATTCCTACTTGAATATAATTATAATAATCTTGGTTATAAATGTACCAATAAAACCCATATTCACTTAAATCTATCCGAGCAGGTTGACCTAGAATTTCTAACAACTTTTCCTTAGAATCTCCCATTGATAATTCAGTGGCATTTATTGTTGTTTGCTTCTTGGATTTATTGTTATTTACCTTGTAAAACTCTTTTGTTTCTAAATTGACAGCACGATTTTTTTCATCCCACTGCACTGTGGTTCCTAAGGATTCTGCAATAAACCGCAGAGGAACCATGGTTCTGTCATTTATTAATTTGGGTATAGCATCTATTTGAGTTGTTATTCCATTAACATATGCATTAGCAGAGCCAATACTAAGCTTAATGTTCGAATCAGCAGCTGTTATTTTAACTGTCTTTGTTTCTTGTAGCCATTCTACCGAACTATTATTAATAGCCTCAGCTATAAATCTAACAGGTACTAAGGTGCGGTTAGATTTAGTATCAATATAAGGTTTTTGATCAGGAAAGTCTATGTTCTTACCATTAACGAAAATCTGAACATAGTTTTCATTGGATGCTTTAATAGGAATTCCTATTAAAGAATATGTTATTAGAGCTATAGCTAAGAGAAAAAATAATGTGAATTTTATAAGATTTTTAAACACTAATACTCACTCCAAAAATTTTATAGGTATAACTATTATCGAACAAAAATTGGTTATTGCGTAGATGAAAAATATGCCAAAAAAATGCTTATTTTTTAACATCCCATGAAAACTCACATTTTTGGCAATTAAATTCTTTAGCTACAAAAACTGACCTTATGCTTAATGCAGTAAGTAGAAGTACGATAAAAAACAAATACTTGAAAAATTCATTATTTATTGCTGCTAAACCAGTAAATAATAAGGCTACCCCTGGCCACATTAATCGTTCTGTTTTAGATCCAATATGTTTTACTTCAGTGCTTTCACATTTAGGACATCTACGTTTCATTGCTGTATAGCCTCCTACTTTTTATATTATCTTTTTAATATATATTTTTAGTATTAATAATTAACATAATAAATATTGCCCAAAACTTGTCTCTATTTTTTTCTAAGCTTGTATATAAGAGATGAGTTAATTTCAGACTCTTATATGATTTTTGACAGGAAGTAAAATTTTTATTTAGCATGGAATTACCATATTTATTATAAGTATGGTAATTATATTAAAAAGGAGGGCGAATCGAGTGTTAAAAACAAAGGCAATAAGCACGATTTTAGTACTAGCATTGGTCTTCGGTTTTGGAGTAATAGGGTGTGATCAACCAGATGATCTTTATGAAGAAGATGTACAACAAGAAGATGTAGTAGAGCCAGAAAATGGTGATTTTTAATAATACTGCAAAAGTAGGTTTTGCTTAATACCGAGAATGCTAAATAAAGGGGGAGAAATCATGGCCAAGGTACAGAAGGTTAGTATTCAAGAGGCTGTCAGTCAAATTAAAGATGGCGATATGCTGACATTTAGTGGTTTTACTATTTGGAGAAGACCAATGGCGGCAATCTATGAAATGATTAGGCAGGGTAAAAAGGATCTTCATTTAGTAGAAGTAAATGGGGGTACACACAGTGATCTATTAATAGGTGCTGGGTGTGTAAAAATTTGGGAATCATGTTGGATAGGACATGAGCTATTTGGAAAAATAGGTGGAAATCTATCCAGAAAAGCTGAAAATGGCGAAGTTGTAATTGAAGACTACAGTCACGTACAAATACTATATCGTATGGCGGCAGGTGCTTTAGGAATACCTTATATGCCGACTTATGCTAGTTTAGGTACAGATATGTTAAATCCAGAGTATGATCACTTAGGAAAATTAGGCTTAAGAGATGGCTCAAACCCAAAAATACCAAAGAAAAAATACGAAATTGCTAAAGACCCCTTTTATGGAAGTGAATTAGTGCATATACCAGCATGTAACCCAGATTGGTGTATAGCTTTTGTACAGATGGTGGGTGAAGAAGGAACAGTAAGAGTTGAAGGACAGCTTTACAGTGATGAAGAAGCGATAAAAGCTTCAGATAATGTAATAATTGTAGCAGAGCAAGTTGTAACAGAAGACTATATAAGACGTGAGCCAAGTAAAAACTTAATCGCACCACACCAGATAGACTATATAGTTGAATTACCGTGGGGAGCTCATCCTACTGGATGCTTTGGTTGTTATGAAACCGATGGAGCATTCTTAAGCAACTTCTTTAGTTCGACTAGAACTCAAGAAGGCCTTGATGCTTGGGTTGATGAGTGGGTATTTGGTGTAAAGGACTTTAATGAATATCTAAGTAAAGTAGGATTTGAAAGACTTGAAACTATTAGGGCTAACCCTGCGCTCGGTTATTCAACTAAGGTTAAAAGGGGGAAAAGATAATGGCTAATCACGAATATGCAAAGCAAGGCGAATTTAAACCTATCGACCTTTTAGCAGTAGCTGCTGCTAGAGAGGTAAATGATCAAGATGTTGTGTTTGCTGGAACAGGATTACCAATGCTTGCCATAATGGTAGCACAGCTAACAACAGCTCCAAATGCCTGTTGTATATATGAGGCTGGAAGTGTAGATGGGAAACCAATATCTTTACCTAGTTCAGTTGGGGACCCACGTTGTATATATCAAGCATCAATCGCTTCTGGGCTGTCAGATGTTTTTGGTCAGCTACAAAGAGGTGTTGTTGATTTAGCATTCTTAGGTGGAGCAGAAGTTGATAAATATGGAAATGTTAATACAACAGCTATGGGTAAATATGGCATAGTTCCCGAAAAACGCTTAACTGGTAGTGGTGGTAATTCAGACATCAACGGTTTAGCAAAGAAAACTGTCTTTATAATGGTACAAGAAAAACGCCGTTTTAAAGAAAGAGTTGATTATATTACATCACCTGGTTGGAAAATACCAAAATGGCCATCAGGCGAAATGGTTCATAAAAAAGAAGTTTATAACAATGCTTATAGAGGTGGACCAGAAGCTGTAATTACTAACATGGGAGTATTTAGATTTGATGAAAACGGAGAAATGTATCTAGATACAGTTCATCCAGGCTATACTCCTGAAGATGTAAAAGAAAGCTGTAGTTTTGATTTAAATATTTCTAGAGTAAGTGGGGAAACATTACCACCTACCTATAAAGAAATAGAACTACTTTATAATACTATAGACCCCGAAGGAATTTTCCTACCTTAAAGTAACTAAAAGAAGGTTCTGTTATAAAACAGAACCTTCTTTCTCTTTCCTCCTTATTAATAAATATTTCCAAGATAAATACTTGATTCTACTGCAAAATAGTATCTATTAATTAGTGCTAATAAACATTGTCTAAATGCATATCTAATTATTTTTATAAGAATATAAGAGTTAAATAACTTTAGTTGTTTACAAAGGCTTTGACATCTACACTATATATTTATAAAATTGCAATATATGGCTATTTATTTAAAAAGGAGGAGTGCTTGTTGTTTAAAGCAAAGGGGTTAACTATATTTTTAGTACTGGTATTAGTGTTTAATCTAACAATAGTAGGATGTGGGCAACCGGAAAATAATTATAATGAAGACCCAACAGAATATGGTGATGTTAAGGACCCAGAAAATGGAGATACTCCACAGTCGGAGGGAGAATTATCAGATCCAGACACGGAAAATTATACTCAACCTGAGGATGATATAGCCATGACTGGTTCAGGGGAGTTTGGAGGTTGGATTGATAATAATTCTGTAGAAATAGGAATTAATGCTTTTCAAGTAACTGATGAAACTAGATTAATGATTGAAGAAGCTGGCATCGATATAGGAGATGAAGTTGTATATAATTATGTGCCTAGTGACTTGGGACAGCCGATTTTAATTAAAATAGAAAGATTATAAAAATGAAATAAAAAAGGGCTATAGTTTTCTATAGCCCTTGTTATTTTTCAATGGTGCGGGTGGAGGGACTTGAACCCCCACGCCTCGCGGCGCCAGATCCTAAGTCTGGTGCGTCTGCCAATTCCGCCACACCCGCATATGTGAACCGTACAAGAAGTATTATACTCTCATATAAAAAGAATTTCAACTTAAAATTTAATGAATTTATAATTTTTTTTTACTATTTTATAATTACCGTTTTATGGATATTGCTTTTAGCTATTTTAAATTCTAAATAACCAACTATCAATGTATTCATCAATGTTTTTTTCATCTAATACTTGATTATTAGGGTCATATAAAAGCTCTTTGTTATTTGAACTATTACTTATAACATCTTGAACACTAACTAAGCGTTTAGGATCTTCATCATTAAAATGATTATTCAATACTTCACCTCCTTTTTAAGATAGTTTTTCACTAATGGAGGATTAGTATTAAATATTTTTTATATTATTAAATTACTTATTGTTAAAATTTAACCATTTCCTATGTCCACCTTCTAAATTATATACTCTTATAAAACCTTTATCTAGAAGCAAATTTTGTGCTTTACTTCCACTATTTCCACCATTACAATAAACTACTATTTCTTCATTTTTATTTAAAACCATACATTGATTAGTTATATTTTTAAGAGGAATATTAATAGCATTAGGTATATGACTAGCATTATATTGTTCAGGAATACGAACATCAATAATTTTCATTTTTTTATTATTTTTAATCTGTTTATTTAGATCCTCTACAGTTATAATATCTTTATCATCAAGTCTAATACGCATACACTACCTCCTGAACCTTATTACTCAATTTAACGCAATAATGATTATTAATTTGTACAGTTAGTACCTAAGGACAAGTCTTTAATTTTAATTGCTTCACTTTCATAATCATTAAGTTCATCTAAAGAAGTATCTAAAAATTGATTAAACTGACTAATAATTTCATTAAAATATTCTCTGTTAAAGGTACATACCCTTCTTTGACCTTCTCGTTGCTCTGTTACTAAATTAGCTTGTTTTAAAATTTTTAAATGTTGTGAAATTCGAGGCTGACTTATGTTCATAATTTCTTGGAGCTCACAAACACACACTCTATCAACACTTACCATTAACTTAACTATTCTCATGCGTGTAGGTTCACCTAGAGCTTTAAAAATATTTTCAAATGACGTCATTTTATTTTCAATCCTTTCAGCTAGAAAGCGTATTTATATAATTATATCTTATGAAAGAATATAGCCTTTTTCAATGGTGTTAGCTTAACCTAAAAATTATCATTTATATATAAAAACATTAAAACAAGCAATGTTTACTCAGCTGACTCTGTTAATTTACATTTTAATTTTTTTATGGGTAATCAAATTTTGTTTTATTTTGATAAACTTCTAGTATGACTAGGTTGTTCAGATACAGTTATTAAGCTTACCATTATTAATACTACTGCTGATAGAGGTAAACTAATAACTATCGGATCTACAACTACCCAGGGGAATTCTAAGAGTGTATCTCTGCCAAAAAGTATTTTACTAATTCCTAATGCAGTTGCTTCATTAGCGTGAACAAAAGTCATCCATAAAACACTTATACTAAATCCTGATAGCATACTAGCTATTACTCCAATCTTTGTAGCTCTAGGCCAAAACAGTGCCGCAGTATAAGCTGGTAAGAATGTAGCTGCACATATACCAAAAAATATAGCTGTAGCAATAGCAATAATACTTAGTGGGAGCTTTAAAGCCAAATAAACCGAAATAAGTAAACTAGCAATGATGGCTAAGCGGTTTATTGTTAAACTTGAATAGTTAAATAAATCATGGCACAAAGATGTTCCGATAACATGGAACTGGCTACTTAATGTTGACATTGCAGCAGCTAATAAAGTTAACATAAATAAATATCCAAACCATTCTGGCATGGCAGAACTAACATAAAGCGGTATTATATTATCTATGTTAGGGACTCCTGATATTGGATCAACCACTGCAAACAAAGAAATTTTGCCTAGTGTTTCCATAAAATATACATTACTTAAAGCTCCAACAACGAAAGCTACTCCAGTCATGAAGAAAGTAAACACTCCACCAATAACTACCGCTTGATTAAGTTGCTTAGGTCCTTTGACAGTTAAGTATCTAACTATTAATTGTGGTTGAGCTAAAACCCCAATACCTACTCCAAGAACTAATGTAGAAACAACAACCCACCATATTTCGGAGCCAAATGCAGGCATAGAAGTCCAACCCTGGTGTCCAGAAGCGGCTAGATTTTCTGGAACCATTGTTGATATATTGGTTAATGCTTGATGAGCAGCAGTTATTCCTCCAAGATTGTTGTAAGTTACTATAATTAAAATTAACATACCTACAAACATAATGGTTCCCTGTAATGCGTCATTATAAAATACACCTTTTAAACCACCGGAAATAACATAGGCCGCAACTACTACCGCAAATATCAAAATAGCAGAAGTATAGTTTATAGCTGCGATTTGTTCTAAAAAGCGACCTGCACCAATAATAACAGCCGCAGCATATAAAGGCATAGCTAACGATATTACTAAAGCTGAAAACTTTTGTATAAATGTAGAATTATATCTTAATCCCATTAATTCAGGAAAGGTTTGAGCACCTAAAATTCTTCCTATATATAATGTTTTTTTACCATAAACAACGAAGGCTATAAATATACCGAAAAAAACAGTACAAAATGTTAACCAAAGAAGACTAAGACCATATACACCAGCAGCACCCCCAAATCCAACTATTGCAGCAGTACTAATGAATGTAGAGCCATAAGCCATAGCCATTAAAAATGGATGTGTTTGTCCACCTGCGATTAGATAATCAGTGGATGACTTTGTTCTTTTGTAAGCTATATAAGCAAGTAATATTGTTACACATATATAAGCTAATAAAATAGCTAGTAATAATTCGTATTTCACCTAAAAAACTACCTCCTCCTTTATATATAAGATTTTAATTATTTTCATTCCAGTTTTTAATTCCATAAATAACACATAATCCACATGATGTTATAGATAAGATATAAGCACAAAGAATTAATAATGACTCTAAACCAAGCATTTTCTAACCCCCTTTCCAATATAAAAAATCCGCCCCTTATAAAAGGGACGGATTGATATTCCGCGGTACCACCCAAGTTGTTCCATAGAACCACCTCATAAAGGTACAGGATAATAGTCATAAAAATAAAAAAAGCATTTCATCCATAAGGACGAAATGCATTATTTCGCGGTACCACCTTAGTTACACATATAGTGCCACTTTAGATAGGTACGGGACTATTAATCCGATACCCCTTCTCTTTTAACGGCGAGAATTCCCGACTACACCTACTAAAAGATTCAGCATAGCAACTCCGAAGGGAACTTCAGTCAGCCATACCTTGAAAGAGCTTGCAGTCCATGACTCTTTCTCCCTGAAAGGCTGGGAAAGACCTACTTTCCTTCATCATTGTCGTTGGATATGTATTTTTATTTTAATGTAAAAACATTAAATATTCAAGAATATTAGAAAAAAATTTTTACTAATAATAAGTTTGCATATAAATAAGTTTGCTCAGCTATTCCATAGTCTAAGCAAACATGTTTATCACGCCACTCATCGGTCTTTACCTTCATTTTAGCTTAGCACTTATTATCTAAAATGATTTTTTATTTATACTTAGCCGTGATCTATGCACCACGCCTTGCTATTCGGGACTTAGATAAACATATTTGCTCAGCCTTAAGTTTGTTGTAGTTACTTTTTGCAGTAGAATCAAGTGATGTATATAGAATTAAGTGATAGAATTATAAAATATACACAAGATATACATTAATACACAAAGGAGCAAGGTATAATGGGTGATAAAATAAGGGGTATGGAAATATTTCGATATAAAGACAATGAGGCAAATACATTTGAAGATGTACTAGTTGAAGAAAAGCCTTTAACTATATATTTGAATGATAATGAGCTAGTTACTTTGCTGTGTACTCCTGATTACTTAGCAGAACTAACTGTAGGTTTTTTGACAGCAGAAGGATTTATTAAAAAAAGAGAGGATTTATCTGAAATTGAAGTAGATAAAGAAAAAGGATTAGCTTATGTCACTAGCAAAAATGAGAATGTAATAGCAGAAAAAAGCTTCATGAAGCGTTATATAACTACTGGATGTGGCAAGGGAACGACCTTTTTTAATGCTGTTGATGCTATGATAATAAAAAGACCTGATGAGGGCTACAAGATTTCTGTTCAAGAAATAATTGGTTTGATGAGAGATTTTCAAAAAAACTCAGATTTATTCAAGCTAACAGGTGGTGTACATAGTGCAGCATTGTGTACTAATAAAGAGTCTTTAATAGTTAGAGAAGATATAGGAAGACATAATGCCATTGATAAGATTGCTGGAAGGTGTTTTTTAGACGATATATATCTTAATAATAAAATAATTTTAACAAGTGGAAGAATATCATCAGAAGTAATGCTAAAAATAGCTAAAATGGGAGTAGGTATAATAGCTTCACGTTCAGCTCCAACTGCAATGGCGGTGGATTTTGCTAAAGAACTAGGGATTACTGTAATTGGCTTTGTGCGTGGACAGCGTTTTAATTTATATTCACATCCTGAGAGAGTTTATTCTGAATAGAGGGGGAAGATTTTTGAGTTTATATATGGATCATTCAGCTACTTCATGGCCTAAACCGGAGATGGTATATGAGAAAATAAATGATTACTTAAGATATAATGGTGCTAGCCCTGGAAGAGGAGGTCATAAAAAATCAGTTGCAGCGGGACGGCTAGTCGAGCAAACTCGTAAGGATCTAGCTAATTTTTTTAATATAGAGGATTCCTCAAGATTAGTATTTAGTAGTAATGCAACAGAAGCAATTAATATTTGTTTAAAGGGAATCTTAAATTCAGGGGATCACGTAATTATAAGCAGCATGGAGCATAATTCTGTACTACGTCCTTTATGGGCACTATGTCAAAAAGGGATAGAACTTTCTATTATAGAGTGCTCACAGAACGGGGAGCTTGATCCTCAAAAAGTTAAATCCCAAATCAAGAGTAATACTAGGCTAATTTGTGTTTTGCATTCTTCTAATGTGACTGGTACTATTCTACCAATTAAGGAAATAGGGAATGTTGCTAAAGAACACGAAATCCTATTTATGCTTGATACAGCTCAGACAGCTGGTGTTATTCCCATTGATGTAATTGAATTTAATTTAGATATTTTAACTTTTACAGGTCATAAAGGTTTACTTGGTTTACAAGGAACAGGAGGCTTTTATTTACGATCTGGAGTTGAAATTCGATCTTGGTTAGAAGGGGGGACGGGCTCTGCTTCAGAAAGCCATGCCCAGCCAGAAGAAATGCCTGATAAATTTGAAAGTGGTACTGCTAACACCCCTGGAATTGTGGGGTTAGGTGCGGGTGTTAGATTCATTGAGGAAGTAGGGCTTGAAAAAATACAAAAACACGAAGAAAGTTTAATTGAAGCATTAATTATAGGTTTAAAAGATATAGAAAATGTTATTTTATATGGGCCTTTAGATCCAACCAGACAATCTGCTGTATTATCATTTAATATAAAAAATGTTGATTGTAGTGTTGTAAGTCACTTGCTTGATAATGTTTATGACATTTCATGTCGAGCAGGGTTACATTGTGCACCTTTAGCTCATAAAACTATTGGAACTTTTCCCAGTGGATCATGTCGATTAAGTCCTGGATATTTTCACACTTTGGAAGATATAAATAAAGTAGTGGGAGCTATTTTTGATATAGAGAAAATGTATCGTTAAGGATATAAATTAATAAGAACAAGTAACTGTGCTCATAAAGTGCGGTTACTTGTTTTTTTATTCATATTTTAAATATTTAGAAGGAATTTACAATTAAAATGTTGAAATTTTACTACTATTATAATAGGAAAAATATGAATTATTAGACAAAAAATTGAACAATTATGCTAAATGCAGACAAGTTGAGGGTAATTTATAAAGGGGGGGCTTATTATGAAGAGTATTGGTAGCAGACTGATGGTATATTTTGCAATAACTCTTTTAGTTGTTGCAGGTGGTTTAGGTTTAATTGCTTATAATAGTGCATCTAATGCCTTAGAAGATAATCAAAGGCAAAATTTGCCCGAGTTGGCTGACCAAGTTGCAGCAGTAGTAGCAAGAGGATATGATGCTCAAACTAATATTGTAGAGGGTGTAGCAAATCGTGATGTTGTCAGAAGTATGGACTGGGAAGAACAATTTCCAGCACTTAGCGAGGAAGCACAGCGGAACAATTTTGATTTTATGGGTGTAGCTACTCCTGATGGCCATATAAGAATGACTAATGGAGAAGAAAACCAAATAGATGACCGAGATTATTTCCAAGAAGCTATGCAAGGCAATTCAGTTATGGAGCCTGTAGTAAGTAGGGTAGATAATACAATAGTATTAGTTACTGCTGCACCAATTTATGATGAAAATGAAAATATTGCTGGAGTATTAATGGCAACAATGGATGGAATGGCTTTAAGTGCAATAACTAATGAAGTAGATTTTGGTGACGGTGGATATGCTTATTTACTTGATGAAAATGGTACTATTATTGCTCATCCAGATGAAGACTTTATATTTGACCAAAGAAACTTTATAGCAGAAGCAAGGGAAGATGAAACCCTGGCACCACTAGCTGAAGTACACAATAGAATGATACAAGGTGAAAGAGATTTTGGTAGTTATGTAAACTTGGAAGGAATAGAAGTCTATATGGGGTTTTCGCCAGTTGAAGGAACCGATTGGAGTGTTGGTGTAGCTGCTTTACGCAGTGATGTGATGTCAGGTTTAGCTAATTTGCAAACCATCATAGGATTGGTAACCTTAGTTTTCATAGCTTTAGGCTTAGCAGTTGCGTATTTTATTGGTCGTCAGATAACAGTTCCAATTACAGGAGCAGTAAATCAAGCAAAAGAAATGGCTAACTTAGATATAAGTAAGGATGTACCTGAGCAAGACCTAAACAGAAAAGATGAAATAGGTCAATTAGCTCAAGCATTCCAAACTTTGATTGAAGCATTACGAGATACAATTAATAGAATTTCACAAGCTTCTGATCAAGTAGCAGCAAGCTCAGAAGAGATGACTGCAACTAGTGACCAAACATCAACTACAGCAGATGAAGTGGCTAGAAGTATAGAAGAAATGGCCAAAGGTGCTGGTGATCAAGCTAAAAGTACTGAACAAGGGGCTGCCAAAATTGATGAACTAGGCAATATAATGGATAAAGAGCAAGAATATGTTCAAGTAGTAAATCAAACAGTTGATGAAGTAAACAAACTAAAAGACGAAGGATTTAAAACATTAGAAACTCTAGTAACTAAAGCAAACCAAAATAATGAAGCAGCAGATGAAATATATGGTGTAATACAAGAAACTAATACTAGTGCAGAAGGAATTAAAACAGCTAGTGAAGTTATAAAGAGTATTGCCGAACAGACAAACCTACTTGCACTTAATGCAGCTATTGAGGCAGCACGAGCAGGTGAACATGGTAAAGGTTTTGCCGTAGTTGCTGAGGAAGTAAGAAAACTAGCTGAACAATCAAATAATTCAATCCAAGAAATAGAAACAATAATAAATGATCTTTCAACTAAAACTAACCAAGCAGTTAAAACAGTAGAAGGAGTTAAAACCATAGTTGATGAACAAACTGCTAGTGTAACCGATACCAAAGGCAAATTTGAAGGTATTGCTGGGGCTATAGAAAACACTAAAGAAGCTATAGAAAGACTAAATGCATCAGGAGCAGAAATGGAGAATAAGAAAAACGAGATAATCGAAGTAGTCCAAAGCTTGTCAGCTATAGCAGAAGAAAATGCAGCAGGAACAGAGGAATCGGCTGCATCTATAGAAGAACAAACAGCCTCAATCCAGGAAATTGCAAGTGCAGCTCAAGGACTTGCTAAATTAGCAGAAGAGATGCAAGAACAAGTTAAACAGTTTAAGTATTAATTTTTAAATTATTTTGCCTTATGAGTATAAAAGTTAAAAAGCTGCAGTTATTACATATGTTATAGCTGCAGCTTTTTAATTAGTGAATATATATCAGTGGAGCCGTCCCCGTGATATCTTTTCAGAAAAGATAAAAACCCGTCAAGCTTGACGGGTGTTAATTTTTAAGATGGTGAGCCATCCAGGATTCGAACCTGGGACACCCTGATTAAAAGTCAGGTGCTCTGCCAACTGAGCTAATGGCCCACTATATGGCTGGGGTGGCAGGATTCGAACCTACGCGTGACGGAGTCAAAGTCCGTTGCCTTACCACTTGGCGACACCCCAACGGTTGTGAGTATACTACTTTATTAGGTTGGATGTCAAGAATTAATTTCTATTATTTGGGGTGGATGATGGGACTTGAACCCACGACCCCCAGAGCCACAATCTGGTGCTCTTGCCGACTGAGCTACACCCACCATAATAATTATTATAAGTGGCGTCCCCGGGAGGATTCGAACCCCCGACCTACGGATTAGAAGTCCGTTGCTCTGTCCAGCTGAGCTACAGGGACATAAACATAAAAATGGAGCGGGTAGAGGGAATCGAACCCTCGCAACCAGCTTGGAAGGCTGGGGCTCTACCACTGAGCTACACCCGCCCGCAAAAAGTATTATAACATCGTTTAGTATTTCATTGCAAGAAAAAAATCTAAAATATTGTTATTTTTCTTGCTGACCTAAAAATTCCTATTATATCATATTTTTAATAATATGCTCGAGTGTTGGTTCTCCTATTTCTTGAAGCTCATATCTTACTCTTAGTGCTGGTTTATTAATGGTTAACACTCTTCTTAAATCAATAGGAGTGCCAATTATTACAACATCTGCATCAACGTTTTCTATAGTTTGTTGTAATTCAGCTATTTGTTTATTACCATAACCCATGGCAGGAAGAATATATGAAATATGGTCATAATCTTTAAATACATCAACTAAATCACCAACGGCGTAAGGACGTGGATCTATTAATGCATTTGCGTTGTGTTTTTTAGCTGCTATTGCTCCAGCACCATAAGACATATTACCGTGGGTAAGAGTTGGACCATCTTCTATAACTAAGACTCTTTTTCCTCTAATAAGGTGTGAGTCTTCAACAAATATAGGTGAAGCAGCTTCAACAATTGTTGCTTCAGGATTTACATTATAAATGCTATCTCTAACTTTATCAACATTTTCGGGTATACTTGTTTCAATTTTATTTATAACTACAACATCTGCTATGCGCAAATTTGTTTCCCCAGGATGATATGCAAGTTCATGGCCTGGTCTATGTGGGTCTACTAGTGCTATATGTAAATCTGGTTTAAAAAATGGGATATCATTATTACCACCATCCCATAAAATTACGTCAGCTTCTTGTTCGGCTTGATTAAGTATTTCTAAATAGTCAATACCAGCATAAACTACAAAGCCTTTATCTAAATGAGGTTCGTACTCTTCTCTTTCTTCAATAGTACAGTTATGTTTATCTAGGTCATCGTGAGAAGCAAAACGTTGACATACCTGTTTAGTTAAATCTCCATATGGCATAGGATGTCTTACTATTACTACTCTTTTACCCATGTCTTTGAGCAGTTTTGCTACTCTTCTAGTAGTTTGGCTTTTTCCTACACCTGTGCGTACTGCACAAACTGCTACTATGGGTACATTTGCTTCAAGCATAGTAGAATTAGGTCCCATTAGCCTGAAATCAGCACCTGCAGCCATGACTGTGGAAGCCTTATTCATAACATATTCATGAGAAACATCACTATATGCAAATACAACTTCATCTATATTGTTTTCTTTAATTAGTCTAACTAATTCAGATTCATCGTAAATTGATATTCCATCAGTATAGTGAGGGCCAGCTAATTCAGGTGGGTATTTACGACCATGTATATCTGGAATTTGGGTAGCTGTAAAAGCAACTACCTCGTAATTTTCATTGTTTCTAAAAAAAGTGTTAAAATTGTGAAAATCTCTACCTGCAGCTCCCATAATAATAACTTTGCGTTTCATTATATATCATTCCTCCTAAAGAATATTAAGCGAATTATTTTACAAAACTATAATAACTGTTTTTACCATGATTTTCACTATAAATTTAATGTATACTGTAATTCTTCTGTTACTTTGTTATATTTGAGTGTTTTTTATACAATGACACTGTAAAAACCTCTTGCTTAGATTATAATTATACTAGTTAAAAACTAAGGAGGAACAAATTTTGAAAAAATTTCGATTTTTTGATTATATATTCTTTTTTTTGATTATATTTTATTTTTTAGTTCTAAATGTAAGTATATTAAATGGATTTATATATTTAATTTTAGTTTTTTTTACTCTAATTATTTCTTTCGTTCTCGGTACAATAACTAATAAATATATAAGGTTTTCTAAAAAAAGCTAAAAGATAAATAGTATATAAAAACTTTTCGAACCAACAGGAGTGAGAATATGGATGTAAAGCTGTATTATGAGAAGAGTTTTGGAGAACTGCCAAACTGTTTTCAAACAATGAATGCAGAATTTTTAAAATATGTACCAGATGAAAGTATATCGGTGGTATTGCCAGTTTTAGAAGAGCACCTTAACCCAGGAGGTGCAATGCAGGGGGGATTTATCACGGCTGCTTTTGATAATGTATTTGGGCCTTTGGCTCAGCTAACACTTCAGAGTTTTGGTGTTGCAACTATTATGCTATCAACTAATTACCACCGACCAATTTTTTCCGGAGATAATATAAAAATTACAGCTGAGGTCAAAATGAAGGGGCGTACAATGATACATATGATAGCTGAAGCTTACAATAATGAAGGTAAATTAATTGCAACAGCAAACACTACGTATGTTAAGACGAATTAAACAGTGGTTTCACTGCTAAAAGCTAAACTTAAACTATGGAATCAGCGTCAACATTATAATAAAGGTATCTGTAATATATAATTTATTGAACAAGTGATAGAAAAAGGAATATGCTAAAGAGTATTAATAGTTTTTTTTATTAGATATATTAAAAAATAGTACAGAAAATAAAAAAACCATGCTATCCTGCATGGTTTTTTTTCTTTAAGATGGTCGGGGCAGCAGGATTCGAACCTGCGACCCCCTGGTCCCAAACCAGGTGCGCTACCAAACTGCGCCACGCCCCGCGCGATATAAATAATAACATCTTTCAGGTCTAAATGTCAATTTAAAAAAGTACTTTTTTTATGTAAATTTATTTTACTGTATATATTAATTATTAATTTGTAATTAAAATATATTATTTTACTATTGATGCCACTTCAAAAAGCTAAACTTAGACTATGGAATCGGCTGAGCAAACATGTTTGCTCAGCCTTAAGTTTGTTGTAGTTGCTTTTTGTAACAGAATCACTATTTCATATTTAATATTGAGTTTGGTTCCTACAAAGCAAAAAATGTTAATAACTTTTTATAAAATTTAGAAAATTTTTCCAAACATGGAAGGGTTTTGGAATATTATGTGGAAATAATATTAAATTAAGTTTCAAGGATGTGGTAAGAGTATGAAAGAAAATAATGAAACATATGACCAAGCTTTAGATAGCATATTGAAAGGGGACTTAACAAAAGCTTTAAAGCAATTGCATAGTGTTAGGGAGATAGAACCTAATAATGTAGAAATTATGAACTTATTAGCTAGTTGTTATTTTACTTTAGGTGAATTGCAAGAAGCAGAACAGCTTTGGTATAAGGTTTTACAAATTGATGCAGACAACAAAGAGGCAAAAGATAAGATCAACTATATTGCGAGTCCGTCATTTAATTTTTGGATTAAACGTTATCTAAATGCTTTAAATTTAGTAGAAAATAAAAGTTATGAATCAGCACAGCAAGAATTAATCCAGCTTTTAAAGGAAAATGATAAAATTATAACTATTTATCAATTATTAGGTTTGTGTTATTTAGCTCAAGGAGAAAAAATACAAGCTCGTAAAATTTGGGAGAAGGGTCTAGAGCTAGATAAGTCTAATACTCAGTTAATAGATTATCTATCATTACAACCTGACAAGTTACTAGAAAGTAAGTTTGAAACTGAACATAAATTAATAGACAAAACAGTTGATCAAAGTTCTACAAATAGTAAAAAGGTTAAATGGGCTTGGCCAGTTGCAGGGGTATTAGTTGTAGCTATTTTAGTACAAGGAGCATTTGCACTAAATAACAATCGTGTTAACAATGAAGTTATAAACAATTTAGAGTATAGAGTAAATCAACTTTCACAAAGTTTAGATCAGCAAAAGAATGAATTAGCAGTTGCAGTCTCTTCAATTACTAATTCAAATACTAGTAATACTGATGAAAAATATGCTGACACATTAGCTGGGTCTAATTATGATATAAGTAAAGAAAGACATTATTTTGATGCTGGTTATGATGCTTATCTTTCTAATGATTATAAAACAGCTATTAATAATCTTAGTGTTGTAGTTGCTATGGATACAAAGAGTTATATAAATAGAGAAGCTGCGTACTATATAGCTAGGTGTTACTACTTAATAAAGGATTTGCAAATGGCAGAAAAATATTATTTAAACTATTTAAGTGATTTTCCTAATACTAATTATTATGATGATAGTTTATATTTTTTAGGGTGTGTTTATTATGAGAATAACGATATAGATAAGGCTAAAGCTACCTTTGAAAGATTAAAAGAATACAATCCTTCCAGTGGCTATATAGCAAAAGATTTATATAAAAAAGTTATGAAATAATTTTACTAGTTGGAATATTATAAAATGGACAAATATTTGTCCATTTTTTTTGTGAATATTTAAACAAGAGTTATAAAGACTGCTTTATTCTGTGTTTATTATGTCAAATAAAATTTATTTATAATAATATCCACATTTATAAAAAAAAATTTGTTATTATATTAAATGAAAACATAGCTAATATATTATAACTTAGTAATTTCTTTATCATAAAATCAGTGGGTTTATATAGAATTTCATGGGGGAATTCTATAATGGAGGGGAGCTTAATGGTGGATTCATTACGAAAGATTCCGTGTGATTGTGGGAGTGGTATAGAACGGGAGAAATGTTGTTATTTGACAAATAAAGGTCAGATAGTTCATTTTTCACTTGGTAAAAAAAATAATTATAAGGTACAAATAAATAAAGCTTTAGAAGATTTAACCAGTTATGCTTTTAAATACTTTTATAGTTGGGAAAGTGCTGCTAAAGCTAAATTTTTCGCTTATAGTCAAACAGAGGGACTAAACGAAAACTTTATGCCGTTTTTTAGAACTTGGTTTGCTATAAACTATAGATTCTATAAAGATGTCTCACCCATAATAGATTTTTATATAGCCGAAAATGACGAAATAATTGACGACAACTATAGACCGATATTAACAGCTATAAAAAATTCACATATATCAATTTTTGAAGTTGAGTGGATAGAAAATAATACTGTTGCACTTAAAGATATTTTCAATAATATTTCCTACATTGTAGAAAGGGATTTTGGAAATGCAACAGGGGATATTAAAGAAGGTAGATTATTGCTAACTCGTATTGTACAAATTGGAAATACTGCTATTGTTGCCCAAACCCCTTATGTAATATTTTCAGATCAAAAAAGATATTTAATTGATGAAATAAATTCAATAAAAAGTTTAGAAGGTATTGAAGATATAGACCTATTTTGCAGAGAGTTTTCACAGGTTATTTGCAGTCTAATTATAGATGTTAGCTGTGGCAACAAAAAACCAAGTATAAAAATGAAAACAATATTGCTAAATGATAATTTAGAAAAAATAAGAGATAAAATATCAAGCCGTAAAGATTTTGCTTTTATTGAAAAAAGCAATAATTTTTTAAAGTTTACACTAACTTCAAATAAAAAGTTTTTAAGATTTTATGTTAATTCTTCTTTAGCTGTTATTGCTGCAGAAGAGACAACCGAGTTAACTAAAGGGAAATTATCATTAGAATCAGCTTTAAATCTTCCACACTACAAATGGTATGATGGATATACGGCAATATCAGATGATTATGCTGAAGAATTATTAACAGAAATAATGCATGATAAGTATTTAGAAGAATGGCTTGAAACTCAGCAGGAAGAACTTGAAGGTATGACCCCTCTACAAGCTATTAGAGATGTTAAAGGCAGAGTTTTATTAGAAAATTTATTAAATGATATGGATCTAAGTGTAAAAAGCAATGAAGAAAGTATTTTTCCTATTGAAATACTCCGTACTAAAATAGGATTATTAAATAGTCGCACCAAAAAAATGCTTGATTCTGAGGCAGTTACATTAAAAGTTCAAAAACATAGAGAACGTCAGGAATTAAGCTTTTATCCTAATTCTTATAATTGGTTAAGTAATGATTATAATCAAGTTGCTATAAGTTTATATGACTACTACACTCAACATGAAAAAGACGAGGTTAGGCTTGCATGGTTATTGTTTATTTGGAATGAATATTCCACTATTTATAGACCAAAGGTTTCAAAAATTAAGGCTTGGGTATCATCAATTGAATGTTGTTTATCATATTGTATTGAGGATAAAAAAGAAAGCGGAACACTAAAAAAATTGCTAGGGGTTCCTGGGATTATAAATAAAAACATTTATTTATTGATAAAGCACTTTACAGAACATCCTATTGACATAAGCATACAGCCCAAGGTCTACCCCAATTGGGATGAACTAGATTATCGAAAAATGATTGAAGCTTATGAAGAAGTAAAACAATATCTTTCTATCTTTTCATACGCTATAAAACCTAGATGGCCAAAAACCGATGAAGATATTCGCAATGAGTTCTATGAAGGTATTAATACGGAAGCTACATTTTGGGATGAAGGAAAAGAGAAAAAATATAAGGATTTTTACTTAGATAATAGGGTTTTAGATAATCGCAGTGATAGAGGAGAAACTATTGCTAATTTCTTTTGGGAAACTCAGGCGAAGCGCTTTCAACCTTACTTGAGGTCAGCTGCATTTAATCTTATGACTAGTTATGTAGGAGCATATAGAGTTTTACCTGCAGGGAGTAGCAGTGTAATATTTGAAGATATATTTACAGGTAAGCAAAGTGAGGTATATGGTAGGTTCAATAAAGATGTTCATGATGATATTGATCCGGGTATGATAGTACTAACTCGTGTACTTCCTCTAGGTAAATATGTTTGGGCTAGTGAGCCAATGTTTATATTATTGAATGATTTAACAGATATATTTTATAAGTATTTAGATATGCTTTTAGAAAATCTACATCTTTTTGATGAAGGAGATTATATATATCTGAAACAACGAGGGGAATGCGCACTCAAGGCTTATCTCATGGCACTAGATGAAGTTGAAAAAGATACGGTTGATTTAATGAATCAACCTATACAAATTGATTGGTTTGTTGCAGATATAAATGATAGCCAATTTGCAATTGATAGGATAGGACATAATAAACAGTTTGAATTAGTACATCAAGATGAAGATAGAACTGCTTATATCTGGATGTGTAATAACTCAACCCAAATGTCCCAATGGGGTTATCTATT
Source organism: Candidatus Syntrophocurvum alkaliphilum (assembly GCF_009734445.1). Taxonomy (NCBI): domain Bacteria; kingdom Bacillati; phylum Bacillota; class Clostridia; order Eubacteriales; family Syntrophomonadaceae; genus Candidatus Syntrophocurvum; species Candidatus Syntrophocurvum alkaliphilum. The sequence goes on along the minus strand of NZ_CP046457.1, from coordinate 1,488,762 downwards.
GGTTAAAGATAATAAGATTTTAATTTGTGCACCCCCAGGGAAAGATTTGATTAGATTTAGTAAAGAAGTTTATAGAAGTTTTAAAACAGTTGATATTGTAGTGGCATTTAGAAAATATGAAACTATATATAAAACGTCTAAAGAATTAGAAAGATATTTTATATCAGATTTAGCTACCTTTTTTAACAACCAACCAGAGTTATCTTTAGCATTACTTAGGCAAGATGAACTTGAAGATGAAGAATTAGAATTACTCCAAGGTATATTTTTACTTAAGCTCGGTACACTTTTAATGGAGGAGGTTGAGCAAAACAAAAAAAAATAAAATTATGATTAATCTAGTTACATAAGGGTATAATCTAATAAAATAGACTTAATTTATATTTTGATACAAAGTAATTAATAATTGCAATTGCATTTTTTTGAATAAAAAGGCAATTTACACTTGACTGTATATGTATAGTTTATTTATTCTTAACTATAGGGAAATGTTAGCGGAAGTAGCTCAGTGTCTGACAAAGCGAAAGTCATGAGCTCTTTATCCGTTTCATAAAAAATAAGCCTCGGCTCGTGCCGGGGTGTTGTGTTTTTTATCGAATTAGGTTAAATTCTAGTAAGGATTATTTTGGATTAGTAGGAAAGCGAAAGCTTTATCGATCTTACATGATAAAAAATCCAGAGATTAAAACCATATACATAAGGAGGAGCATAGATGGATGCTAAGTTAGAGAAAATAGAAAATAGTGAAGCTTATTTAAACATTGAAGTGGATTCTGAAAAATTTGAAGAAGGTCTAGAAAAAGCTTATCGTAAAATTGTCAAGCAGGTAAACATACCAGGTTTTAGAAAAGGTAGAGCTCCACGTGCTTTAGTAGAAGTACATTATGGAAAAGAAATTTTATATGAAGATGCATTAGAGTTTGTAATACCTGAAGCATATGAACAAGCAGTTAATGAATTGAATGTAGAAGCTATAGCTCAACCAGATTTTGAAATTGTTGAAATAGAAGCAGGTAAACCATTGAAGTTTAATGCTAAGGTTGCTATAAAGCCTGATGTTGAACTTGGAAAACTAGAGGGTATAGAAGTATCTGTACCAAAAGTTGAAGTATCAGAAGAGGATGTAAATAATAGGCTAGAGGAAATGAGAGCTAGATATGCTCAAATGGTAGAAAAAGTTGATGAGCCAGCAGAGCTAGGTGATAATGTAATAATTGATTTTGAAGGCTTTGTTGATGATGTTGCATTTGAGGGTGGAAAAGGTGAAGATTTTGCTTTAGAACTTGGTTCAAATACCTTCATACCTGGTTTTGAGGAACAGTTAGTTGGCATAAAATCAGGTGAAGAAAAAGATGTTAATGTTACTTTTCCTGAAGACTATCAAGCTGAAGAACTAGCTGGACAAGATGCAGTTTTTAAGGTGAAAGTTAAAAAGATAGAAACGAAAGAATTAAGGCCATTAGATAATGATTTTGTACAAGAAGTAAGTGAATTTGATACTTTAGATGAACTAAAAGATGATATTAGAAAAAGCCTTCATGAAATGTCTGAGCAAACAAAAACAGAACAAATGAAAGAGGAAGTGCTATCATTAGCTGTTGAAGAATGTGAAATTCCACTACCAGATGCATTGGTTGAATCACAATTAGATGTTATGGTAAACCAGTTTTCACAAAGATTAAGTATGCAAGGTATCTCATTGGAACAATATTTAGCATTATCTAATAGTAATATGGATGATTTTAAAAAGGAATTATGGCCACAAGCCAAGAAAAATGCAAGTATAAATTTAATGTTAGAAAAAATAGTTGAGGAAAAAGGTATTGAAGTAACAGATGAAGAAATAGATAAAAACATAAAAGAAACTGCTGAAAGAACGGGACTAGAATTTGAAGACGCTAAAAAAAGTTTAGAAAGTGTTATGGACAATGTTGTTTTTCAACTTAAGTTAGAAAAAGCAGTTGAATATCTAGTAGCTAATGCAAATATTAAAGAAGTAGAAGTGGAAAAAGAAGAAATAAAGTAAGTAGAACTTGACGATTAAAAAGAATAATATATAGGTAAACTAAAGAATAGTTTTCTAATAAAGGGGTGAAAAAATGTCTTATCTAGTACCAATGGTTGTAGAACAAACTAATCGCGGTGAAAGATCGTATGATATTTACTCAAGACTGTTAAAGGATCGTATTATATTTTTAGGCAGTGCAATTGACGAGACTGTAGCCAATTTAGTTATTGCACAACTCTTGTTTTTAGAAGCAGAGGATCCAGATAAAGATATATCATTATATATAAACAGTCCTGGTGGATCAATAAGTGCAGGTATGGCTATATATGATACTGTTCAATATATCAAGCCAGATGTAACTACTATATGTGTTGGAATGGCAGCAAGTATGGGAGCATTCTTACTAGGCGCTGGAGCAGAGGGTAAAAGGTTTGCACTACCAAATTCAGAAATAATGATACATCAACCCCTCGGAGGTACTCAAGGTCAGGCAACAGATATAGAGATACACGCTAAAAGAATTATTAGAATGAAAGAGGATTTAAACAGAATCCTTTCCGAAAGAACTGGGCAACCATTAGAGAGAATCCAAAAAGATACAGAAAGGGATTATTTTATGTCTGCAAAGGAAGCTAAAGAGTATGGTATTATTGATGAAGTACTAATACATCCTAAAAAGAACACTAAATAGCCTTTTCAAAGAGAGGTGGAGTTTATGCATAAATATGGGGACGAAAAAGGCCAGCTTAAGTGTTCCTTCTGTGGAAAAACACAGGATCAGGTCAAAAAATTAGTTGCAGGACCGGGTGTATACATTTGTGATGAATGTATAGAACTGTGTAATGAAATTATTGAAGAGGAATTAGCAGATGATTTTGGCTTTGAGCTGGGTGATATACCGAAACCCCAAGAAATAAGAAGTATTTTAGATGATTACGTAATTGGTCAAGATGAAGCAAAGAAATCATTAGCAGTAGCTGTTTATAATCATTATAAACGGATTAATTTAGGTATGAAGCTAGATGATGTTGAATTGCAAAAGAGTAACATTATGATGTTAGGACCAACAGGTAGTGGTAAAACATTATTAGCACAAACCCTTGCAAGAATTTTAAATGTTCCTTTTGCTATAGCAGATGCTACGTCATTAACAGAAGCTGGATATGTAGGTGAAGATGTAGAAAACATACTACTTAAACTTATCCAAGCAGCTGATTATGACATAGAAAAAGCTGAAAAAGGAATAGTTTATATTGATGAGATTGATAAAATAACACGGAAAACTGATAATCCAAGTATTACTAGAGATGTATCTGGTGAAGGAGTACAACAAGCATTGTTGAAAATACTTGAAGGTACAGTAGCTAGTGTTCCTCCTCAAGGTGGAAGAAAGCATCCACATCAAGAGTTTATACAGATAGATACTAGTAACATTTTATTTGTCTGTGGTGGTGCATTTGAAGGAATTGATAAAATAATTCAAGATCGAGTTGGTCAAAAAATAATGGGATTTGGTGCTGATATTAAGAGTAAGGAAGAAAAGAAAATTGGGGAAATTCTAGACATGATTTTACCTCAGGATTTACTGAGATATGGTTTAATACCAGAATTTGTGGGTCGTGTGCCAATTGTAGTTACTCTTGATGCTTTAGATGAAGAGGCACTAATACAAATATTATCAGAGCCTAAGAATGCATTAATAAAGCAGTATAAAAAACTTTTTGAACTTGATGGAGTTGACCTTGAGTTTATGGATGAAGCATTATCGTCGATAGCTCAGGAAGCCTTACGTAGAAATACAGGAGCTAGAGGTTTAAGAGCAATAATAGAAGACATTATGCTTGATGTCATGTATGATGTGCCATCTCGTATTGATGTTACGAAAGTTGTTATAACAACAGATGTAATTGCTAAAAAAGAAAAACCGCTGCTAGTGACAGTTGATGCTAAAAGAAAAGTAAACTAATTAAATTTCATTCTGCGCTAAGCTAAAATGGAGATAAGACCGATGAGTGGCGTGATAAAAATGCATAGCCACTCCATAGTCTAGTTTAGCTTTTCGCAGTGAAACCAAATTTTAGTTTTAAACTTAAATTGAAATTTTCAAAAGGTAGCTATGCTACCTTTTTTTACTTGTGTTTTTTTCTAATCCTATAAGGTAATCAAGGGAATAATAAAAATCAATCCTAATAGGAAAGGAAAAAAACTATGAATGAATTATTTATGCAATATGGCGGAATCTTATATCTAATACAGCTGTTTTTTGCTGTTATTATAGGTCTATATTTTTGGACTTTACTTAAAAATCAACAGAATAGAAAAAGCGTTGTAGTTCGTGAATCTGATAAAGAGAGTTTAAAGCTTAAACAAATGCGTAATATCAATTTAACTGAACCCTTGTCTAGTTTGACCCGACCTACTAATTTTAATGATGTTATAGGTCAAAAGGAAGGTGTAGATGTATTAAGATCTGCACTTTGTGGACCTAATCCTCAACATATAATAATTTATGGTTCACCAGGTGTTGGCAAAACAGCAGCGGCTAGATTGGTTTTAGAAGAGGCAAAACAAAATAGTATGTCGCCATTTAAAGAAAATGCTAATTTTGTTGAAGTAGATGCAACAATAACAAGGTTTGACGAGCGTAATATTGCGGATCCATTAATAGGTTCAGTTCATGATCCCATATATCAAGGTGCAGGTCCAATGGGAACAGCTGGCATTCCACAGCCGAAGATAGGTGCATGTACAAAAGCTCACGGAGGGGTGTTGTTCATTGATGAAATAGGTGAATTACATTCAGTCCAAATGAATAAATTACTTAAAGTATTAGAGGATAGAAAAGTAATTTTAGAAAGTGCATATTATTCAGAAAATGATAAAAATATACCTTTGTATATACATGATATTTTTAAAAATGGACTTCCAGCAGATTTTAGATTAATAGGAGCTACAACAAGAACGCCTGAAGAAATTCCACCAGCTTTAAGATCAAGATGTTTAGAAGTTTTTTTCAAGCCTTTAGATAAAGATGACATTAAATCAATAACCTTAAATGCGATAAACAAGGTGAATTTTGAAATAAAAGATGATGCACTAGAAGAAATGATTAAATATGCTAGTAATGGTAGAGAGGCTGTAAATATTGTACAGTTAGCTTCAGGTATTGCAATGATTGAAAAAAAGACAATTATTGATTTAAATATAATTGAAAAAGTATTAAATAATGGGAGATTTACTCCTAGAGTTGATATTAGGCCACAAAATGAACCTTTAGTTGGTGTTGTTAGCGGGTTGGCAGTTTACGGTGCTAATACTGGAACACTAATTGAAGTTGAAGCATCTGCACAACGCGCTGTCAATGAAAAAGGAACTTGGACTGTAACTGGGATAATTGAAGAGGAAGAAGTGGGAGGAAGGGAAAGAACAATAAGGCGTAAAAGTATGGCTAAAGGCTCGATAGAAAATGTATTAACTACATTAAAAAATAATTTTAATTTAAATTATAAGAATTATGACATTCATATAAATTTTCCCGGAGGGACTCCAATAGATGGGTCTTCAGCAGGAATTACTATAGCTACAGCAATTTATTCAGCTTGTAAAAACTTAAAAGTTAATAATTTGATAGCTATGACCGGGGAAATATCAGTACAGGGTAAGGTTAAGCCTGTAGGGGGTGTAGTAAGTAAAATTGAAGCAGCTAGAAAAGCAGGTATAGCAAAAGTGCTTATTCCTAAAGATAATTACTTAAGTATATTTGATGAGTTTGAAGATATAAAAATTGTTCCGGTTACTGATATCAATGAAGTTTTTAATCATATTGTAGTTGAAAATAATACAAATGTTCAAAAGGTTTCGTTATAATAAGTTATTAATATATTTATTAAAATATCTTTAAAAATCCCGTTCTTGCTGATAATGACCAATATATAGTAGAATATAATTTGCTGGAGGTGTTTTTTTGCAGCAGGAAAATGAAAAAACTTATCGTCAAATACCAATGTTACCACTTAGAGGTGTAATTGTTTTTCCATATACAGTTATTCATCTAGATGTGGGAAGGAAAAAATCTATAAATGCTATAGAAGAAGCGATGTTAGATAAAAAGGAAATTTTTCTAGCAACACAAAAAGAAGCGCAAACTGATGATCCTTCTATAGAAGATATTTATCAAGTAGGTACTGTAGCAGAAATTAAACAGGTGTTAAAAATGCCTGGTGGAACAATGCGTGTATTAGTCGAAGGACTACACCGCTCTATACTTAAAGAATATATATCTAATGATCAGTTTATTGAAGTTGAAATAGACGAACATAAGGATATTGAAGACAAGAAAACTTCTGAAACTGAAGCCTTAATGCGAACTCTAATTCATGAATTTGAACAATATGTTCGAATGAGCAAAAAAATATCACCCGAAACGGTTGTTTCGGTTGTAGCAATTGATGAACCTGGTAGGTTAGCTGATGTAGTTGCTTCTCATCTAAATTTAAAAATAACAGAAAAACAAGAAATATTAGAGGCATTAGATATTGTTAAACGCCTCGAATTTTTATGCGAAATAATTGCTAAAGAAATGGAAGTTTTAGAGTTAGAAAGAAAGATAAATGTTCGAGTACGTAAGCAGATGGAAAAATCTCAAAAAGAATATTATTTAAGAGAGCAAATGAAAGCTATACAAAAAGAACTAGGTGAAAAAGACGATAAAGCTAACGAATTAGAAGAACTTAGAGAGCGGATAGACAAAGCTAAACTGCCTAAAGATGCTTTAGATAAAGTGACCAAAGAACTAGAAAGATTAGAAAAAATGCCCCCAATGGTTGCAGAAGCAGTTGTAGTAAGAAATTATTTAGACTGGATGCTCTCTTTGCCTTGGTCAATAGAGACAAGAGATAGGTTGGATTTAAATGTAGCTGAAAGAATTTTAGATGAAGATCATTATGGTTTAGAAAAACCAAAGGAAAGAATAATTGAATATTTGGCTATACGTAAACTAGCAAAGAAAATGAAAGGACCAATATTATGCTTAGTTGGGCCTCCTGGTGTTGGTAAAACTTCATTGGGAAAATCAGTTGCACGTTCACTAGGGCGTAAATTTGTACGCATGTCACTAGGTGGTGTGCGAGATGAAGCAGAAATAAGAGGGCACAGAAGAACGTATGTAGGTTCAATGCCAGGAAGAGTTATACAAGGAATGAAGCAGGCGGGTTCTCGAAATCCAGTTTTTCTTTTAGATGAAATTGATAAAATGACTATGGATTTTAGAGGAGATCCAGCATCTGCATTATTAGAAGTTTTAGATCCAGAGCAAAACTCAACATTTAGTGATCATTACTTAGAAACATCATTTGATTTATCGAAAGTAATGTTTATTACTACTGCTAATTCAACTTATAATATACCAAGAGCGTTGTTAGATAGAATGGAAGTTATAGAAATAGCAGGTTATACAGAAGAAGATAAAGTATGTATTGCAAATGAATATCTAGTTACCAAACAAATAAAAGAACATGGATTAAAAATTGATAATATTAATATTTCAGAAGGAGCGCTTCGAAAAATTATTAGAGAATACACAAGAGAGGCTGGTGTAAGAAACTTAGAAAGACAGATAGCATCAGCTTGTCGTAAAGTAGCGCGTGAAGTAGTTAAGGATAAAAAGACATCTATAAACATTACAGCTAATAATATCCCTAAGTTTTTGGGAATACCTAAATATAGATATGGCATGGCAGAAAAAGAAAAACAAGTAGGAGTAGCTACGGGATTAGCATGGACAGAAACTGGTGGAGATATATTATCTATAGAAATAGCACTATTAAAGGGAAAAGGAAAGCTTACTTTAACTGGGAAGCTAGGCGATGTTATGAAGGAGTCTGCCCAAGCTGGATTAACATATGTTAAAGCTAAAGCAGAAGAATTAGGTATTACAACTGAAATTATAGAAAACTATGATGTTCATATACATGTGCCTGAAGGTGCAATTCCTAAAGATGGTCCATCTGCAGGTATTACTATCGCTACTGCACTAGCTTCAGCTATGTCTAATATTGCTGTTAGAAATGATGTAGCAATGACTGGTGAAATAACTTTAAGAGGTAGAGTTTTACCTATAGGTGGAATAAAAGAAAAAGTTTTAGCTGCTCATAGGGCTGGAATTAACACAGTTATATTACCTCAAGATAACAAAAAAGACTTAGATGAAATACCTGAAAATGTTAAGAAAAAAATTAAGATTGTCTTGGTTGGCCATATGGATGAAGTTTTATCAAATACGCTTGTAAATTCTGATCAAGAAAAGTAAGGTGTGAAAGTAAGTGAATATTAAAACAGCAGAATTAGCAGGCATTTTTGTTGATATTAAATCTTTGCCAGAAGAAGATATGCCTGAAATTGCTTTAGTTGGGAGATCAAATGTAGGAAAATCATCCTTAATTAATAAGGTTGTAAATAGAAAAAATTTAGCTAAATCAAGTTCAACACCAGGTAAAACCCGGACCATAAACTACTATATTATAAATAATGAATTTTATTTTGTAGATCTACCGGGTTATGGATATGCAAAAGTATCCAAAACTGAAAAAGCAAAATGGAAAAAAATGATTGAAAAATATCTAAGTCAACGCAAACAGTTAAAAGGAGTAATACAATTAATTGATATCAGACACCCACCTAGTGAAGATGATATTTTAATGCAAGAATGGTTACTACATTTTGGTCTACCTGTTTTAGTTGTAGTAACTAAAGCAGACAAAATTTCTAAAGGTGCTAGATTAAAACATCTTAAACCAATAAAATTGAATCTTAACTTAGATTTTGAGCCAATTTGCTTTTCAGCGCAAAACGGTGAAGGAGTAAGTGAGGTAAAAGAAGCAATATCAGAGATAATTGGCTAGAAAAAACCCGTTGTTAGATTATATATCTTAAAACAACGGGTATATATTTATGAGGTTTTTTCTATTCTTTGTAACATATATTCTAATAATTCTTTTTGTTCATCACTAACTGAGTTATACAAGGAATTAATCATATTCTTTAATTCAGTTTTTCCTTTATCTTCTTGTAATAATTCAAGAGGTGTTTTATTTTCGAATTCACTGTGTGGCGCATTTAACCATGCTTCTGTTTCTTGGTCTTTTAATATATCAAACCAAACTTGGTTATATTTAGCGTCAGGCGGTTTAGCAGAAAAGAAACTGCTGATTAAAATAAATTCTTTAGGATTAATAGTGTTTGCTATGAGGTCTTGTAGATAAGTTATATCTTCTAATACATCAGCAGACAAAATAACTTTATCACTTTGTAGTGCTATTCTAACATAACCATACTTATCTTCTTTAGGTTTATACCATTTATAATTATTAATATCATGAACAAATTCTATCTGATCAGACTTATCTAGTATTTCGATCAAAGATAAATATTTATCTTCATCTAAGCTTGCTAAACGAATATCATTTAAATTTATAAATTTCTTTCTACATGCATGATCAAATATGCCATAAACTATATCAGCTTTTTCTTTTAATATTTCGATTAAGCTTTCTCTTGGGTGTAAATCACTAAGGTATTTTATATGGTTTTTAATAAAAGCTTCTTGATTATTTTCATTTTTAAGCATTAATACCATACCTGAAAACATATTGACATCATCAATTGTTAAAATTCTTCCTAATAGTAGGATGTCATTTTTAAAAAGGTCTAACTCTAAAGGTTCTTTTAAAACTAAGCTATAATCTTTTTCTAAGATAATATCATAGACAAACAATGACTTATCCTTAGATTTAACAGCTTTAAAAACGGATAAATAGGAGTTGTTTAAAGAGTTTAAGCAGTTTAAAAGTTTATCTTCAATATATTTCCCATTTTCATTCATATATAAACAACCTAAACTCTGATTGTTTTTAAAAGGCTTATCAAACCAGAGCCAGTCAGAATAAAAAGATTCATTATCTTGGGATAAATCTTTATCTACAGTAAATCTCACAAAGCGAGATAGAGAATCTTTACGGTGTTTTTTTATTTCAGTATTGTAATAACTATCAAGCTTTAGCTTTAGAACAGATAGTAATTGATTATAAAAGTTAAATGTATCATCTACAGGCACATCAACTATGTCCTTTAATTCTAAGCAACATTTTTTATACTTTTTCCCACTTCCACAAGGGCAAGGATCATTTCTACCTATATCTTTTGTACTCATAAATCTTCACCCACTTATATTTTTTACATGTTAAGATTAGCATATAGTTAAACACTACTTCAATATACCTTAAAAATGTGTTAGAAAGCAATCTACTATAACGTATATATAATAAAATTTAAGAGTCAATAAAAGTAGGTGATTAAAATAAACAATTTTATTTTGACACAGGTGCAAAATGTGGAAGAAAAAATACTAATTTCTAGAATTCAAGATTTATGTAAACAGGCTTCTAGAGGTAATGTAGTAGTTAGTGATTTTTTAGACCTTAGGCAGCAAGAGCTAGCCTCATTAGTAATAAATTATATTAAAAACACTAACTTTGATTATTTTTTTTATGGTGGTTTTTCAGAAGCAGAAAGAAAACGCTTAATTATATCTCCTCAATGGCAAGAAAACCCAGATAACTTAATTAAATGTATTGAAATTAAACCAATAGGTAAAAATGGTTATTTAGAACATCGTGATTACCTAGGAGCACTACTTAATTTAGGTATTAAGCGTGAAAAGTTAGGGGATATAGTTATACAAAATGGTAGTGCATATCTATTTGTGGATTCTTTGCTTGTAGATTATATAATTATAAACTTAACTAAAGTTAAGAAACTTACTGTTCGTTTGCAACAATTTTTTGGGGAATTTGAGTACATAAATCCAGGAAAAAAATATATAAAAACCACGATACCTTCACTACGTTTAGATGCAGTAGTATCAGCAGCTTTTAATATGCCCAGGTCAGATTCTTCTCGGCTTATAAGCGGTGAGTATGTAAAAGTGAATCAAAAGACTATTATAAAAAATTCACATATAGTTAATGAAAAAGATCTTATATCAGTACGTGGAAAAGGGCGAGTTACAGTAGAAGAATTAGGTGGAATAACACGTAAAAATAGACATCATGTATTACTCTCCTTATAAATGCTCACTTGGATTAACACTACACCAATTACTGTCTTTAACAAGAAGTGACTATATAACTTGCACACCAGTAGTGTTTTTAAGTACAATTTAAAATGTAGCAATAATGGTAAATAATATTATTATATAGATTTAATGAGGAGGTTTATATATATGTCTAATAATCATAGTTTGCCTACTGTATACAATTCATCAAATGTTGAAGGAAAATGGTATAAATTTTGGATGGAAAATAATTGTTTTACTCCAGATAATGATTATACAAAAGAACCGTTTTCTATAGTCATGCCACCACCAAATGTAACAGGATCTCTACATTTAGGACATGCATTAGATAATACTATACAAGATATTTTAACCCGTTGGCGAAGAATGCAAGGCTATAATACGTTATGGCTTCCAGGTACTGATCATGCAGGCATCGCAACTCAGGCGAGAGTTGAAGAATCTTTAGCTCAAGAAGGTTTAAACAAGCATGAGCTAGGCAGAGAAAAGTTTTTAGAAAAAGTATGGGAATGGAAAAATCTTTATGGTGATAGGATAACAAATCAGCTTTGCTTACTAGGCTCTTCTTGTGATTGGACTAGGGAGAGATTTACTATGGATGAGGGTTGTTCTAGAGCGGTACGAGAGGTTTTTGTAAACTTGTATGAAGACGGGCTTATTTATCAAGGTGATTACATAATTAATTGGTGCCCTAAGTGTCAAACAGCTCTATCAGATATTGAAGTTGAACATGAAGAAAACGATGGCCATTTATGGCATATTAAATACCCTATTGAGGATAGTAATGAATACGTGGTTGTAGCTACTACAAGACCGGAAACAATGCTAGGGGATACTGGTGTTGCTATACATTTAGAAGATGATAGATACAACCATCTTATAGGAAAACAGGTTATACTTCCAATAATCAACAGAAAAATACCTATTTTTGCAGATGAGTATGTAGATAAAGATTTCGGAACAGGTGTAGTTAAAGTTACACCGGCTCATGATCCTAATGATTTTGAAATGGGATTAAGACATAATTTAGAACAATTAGTTGTAATGGATGAAACTGCTAAAATGAATGATAATGCTGGGATTTTTAAAGGAATGGATCGATATGAATGTCGTAAGAAACTAATTGAAATATTAAAGGATCAAGAACTATTAATAAATATTGATGATCATATGCATTCACTTGGACATTGTCAACGCTGTGCTAATATCATTGAACCAATGGTTTCAAAGCAATGGTTTGTTAAAATGGAACCACTGGCAAAACCTGCTATAGAGAAAGTAGAAAATGGTGAAATAAATTTTATCCCGGAGCGATTTACCAAAACATATATTAATTGGATGGAGAATATAAGAGATTGGTGTATTTCTCGTCAGTTATGGTGGGGACATAGAATTCCTGTTTGGTACTGCCAAGAATGTGGAGAAGTTATTTGTAGTAAGGAAGATCCAGCAAACTGTAATCAATGTGATTCACTACAGCTAATACAGGATGAAGATGTTCTTGATACTTGGTTTAGTAGTGCCTTATGGCCTTTTTCAACCTTAGGATGGCCAGAAAGTACTAAAGATATAGAATGTTTTTATCCAACTAGTGTTCTAGTTACTGGCAGGGACATAATTTTCTTCTGGGTAGCTAGGATGATATTTTCTGGTATAGAGCATACTGATGATGTCCCTTTTAGAGATGTTAATATTCATGGTTTGATTCTAGATGGACAAGGAAGAAAAATGAGTAAATCTCTTGATAATGGTATTGATCCAATTGAGGTAATAGATAAATATGGTGCAGATACCTTGCGCTTTTCACTTATAACTGGTGTTACTCCTGGTAATGATGTGCGTTTTCATTGGGAGAAGGTAGAAAATACACGTAACTTTGCTAATAAAATTTGGAATGCTTCTAGGTTTGTTCTTATGAATCTCGATGATTTTAAGGAAATTGATATAAACTATGATGAACTTGAACTAGTGGATAAATGGATTATTTCTAGATTTAATACTAAAGCTGAACAGGTAACAAAGTTATTAGAAAGCTATGATATAGGTGAGGCTGCAAGTGGGCTTTATGAATTTATCTGGGACGAGTTTTGTGACTGGTATATAGAACTGGCAAAACCAAGGTTGTTTAATAATAACACTAAAGAAAAGCTAGTAGTAAAAAATGTATTAAGAAATACCTTAATGGGCATTTTAAAACTTCTTCATCCATTTATGCCATTTATTACTGAAGAAATATATCAAAACTTACCGGGTCATAATAATACAATTATGTTAGACAGATGGCCAATAGTAAATAACCAATTAATAGATGATGTTGCAGTGGAAAACATGAATGATTTAATGCGATTAATTAGGCTTACTAGAAATATAAGAGCTGAATTCAATGTAAATCCAAGCTCTAAAATATCTAGTATAATTGTAATACCTGATGAAACAAAAAGAGAAAATGTAGAAGCAAATAAAGATTACATTTTAGATTTGGCTAATATGTTAAATGTAGAAGTAGTAAATAAACTCGAAAATAAGCCAGGACAAGCTGCATCAGCAGTGACTGCGTTTGCGGAGATATATGTGCCATTAGAAGGAATAATTGATGTAAAAAAGGAAATAGCTAGACTTGAAAAAGAATTAAACAATTCACTTAAAGATTATGAAAAGGCAAATGCAAAGTTAAATAATGAAAACTTTATATCTCGTGCACCAGCAGAAGTTATTGAAAAAGAAAAGGCTAAAGCACAAGAAGCAAATTTAAAGAAAGAGGGTATATTAAATCGTCTACAGATATTAAAAGGCAAGTAGAAAAGGAGCTTGCAGAATTAAGTTTATTTGGAAGCAAGCCGGGATTAGACAGGATTAAGCAGTTACTGAAAAAACTTGGGAATCCAGAACGGGACCTAAAATGTATACATATTGCGGGTACTAATGGAAAGGGTTCTACATCGCTAATAGTTGGAAGTGTTTTATCAGCTGCGGGATATAAAGTGGGTAGATTTACTTCACCCCATCTATACTCGTATTTTGAAAGAATAACTATTAATGAATATGAAATAGAGCCTAGTATACTTATGGACTATTTGTATAATGTTAAAAATCATGCAAAAAGTCTAGAGGATGAAGGTCATGAGTATCCTACTGAGTTTGAAATATTGACTGCTATAGCCTTAAAGTGTTTTAAAGATTACAAGGTAGATATAGCTATTTTAGAAGTGGGTATGGGTGGAATATATGATTCAACAAATGTAATTGAATCTCCTTTAGTATCTGTTATAACAAGCATAGGGTGTGATCATACTCAATATTTAGGTGATACCTTAAAGGAGATTGCACATAACAAAGCGGGTATAATAAAAACAAATGTACCAGTAGTAACTGGGGAAATAAATGATGATGCACTTAGTGTTATAAGGAAAAGGGCGACACAATTAAATGCACGCTTATTTCATGCCAATGAAATAAAAATAAAACTTCTTAAACCCCCAGATTTATCCGGATTTACTATTGATATTAAAGGATTAAGTATTAATATAGAATCGGTTAAAATTTCGTTACTAGGGGATTTCCAGCTTACCAATATTTCTGTCTCCATTTTAGTATTAGAAATACTAAAAAACAATGGGTATAAGATTACTAATGAAATAATAGCTAAAACATTCCCTTCATTAAAACACCCCGGTCGTTTAGAGATAGTTAGTAATAATCCTCTTGTAATAGTTGATGTTGCTCATAATCCACAAGGGTCACAGGCTTTAGCAAGATCACTTGAGACATTGCTACCTAATAAAAAGAAAGTTTTAGTATGTGGATTTCTTGATGATAAGGATATCCAAGAAAACTTAAAACCATTGGGGAACAAAACAAAAATTTGTATAATTACGAAACCTAAGAGTCATAGGTCTAGTAATTGGCATAATATAGCCTTTATTTGGCAACAGGAATTTCCGCATATTAAATTTATAGTAGAAGAAAATATACAACGAGCAGTTGAAAAAGGATTTAGTTTGGTGGGAACAGGCGAATATCTTCTAATAGCAGGTTCATTCTATTTATTGAGTGAAGCAAGACAATTATTTGTACAAAATTAACAATTTATTAACAGTAGTATTTTTAGGTGTTTGTTATAATAAATTTACAAAGTATTGCATAGTGATATTTTAGGAGGTATAAATTTGGTTTTTAGACTAAAACCACGTGATGAAAGATTTTACGAATACTTTGAAGAAATGGCAGATATTATCTGTGAAGCATCAAAAATATTAAAAACTTATTTTGAGGAAAAGCACGATCCAATTAAAACACTAGAAAAACTATTAGACTTAGAACATCGTGGTGACCAAATATTTGCAACCACAATTAAACAAATTAATAATACATATATGCCTCCTTTTGATAGGGAGGATATAATAAATTTAACTCAAGAATTAGATAATATACTTGACCACATACATGGTACTATGGACAAAATAGTTCTTTATAAAGCTGGCCATCCTAGAGAAAAACATATATTAAAATTAGTTAGTGTTTTAGAAGAAGCTACTGATGAAATTAGAGAGGCTATGACACATCTTAGAAAACTACGTTCCAATCATGACCAAATTCTTGAGCAGTGTGATAAAATACGTTTATTTGAACAGGAGGGTGATTACTTGTATAGAACAGGTATAGCAATCCTATTTGATAAAACTGAAAATGTTATTGATATTATAAAATGGAAGGAAATATATGAACATCTCGAAACAACCTTTGATTATTGTGAAAATGTCAGTAATGTTGTTAAAGCTATAACTGTCAAATATGTTTAGTATTACACTAGTACTTATCCCAATAATATTAGCACTAATATTTGACTTTACAAACGGATTCCAAGATACAGCAAACGCTGTTGCTACATCTGTTGCCACCCAGGCTTTAAGCCCAAGAATGGCTGTGATTTTAGCAGCAGTTTTTAATTTTTTAGGTGCTTTAAGTGGCACAGCCGTAGCAATTACTATTGGAACAAGCCTTGTCTCTCCTGACCTTGTAACCCCTATAGTTATTATAGCTGCTCTATCTGCAGCAATTTTCTGGAACACTTTTACTTGGTACTTAGGTATACCAAGTAGTGCTTCACATGCACTGATTGGTGGTATAGTAGGTGGAGTTATAGCTGGCTATGGAGTTACTCAAGTAAAGTGGTTAGGCTTTGTGAAAATCTTTGCAGGATTAATAATATCACCCGTTGTAGGTTTTTTAGTAGGCGGAATTTTTATGGCCGTTTTTTTTTGGCTATTTAAAAATCACTCACCTTTAAAAACAAATAATAAGTTCAGAAAGCTACAGGTTTTATCAGCATGTATGGTAGCCTTTGCACATGGTTCAAACGATGCGCAAAAATCGATGGGGATAATTACTATGGTGTTGTTTGGGGCTGGGATAATAACTGTTTTTGAAGTGCCTTTATGGGTTAAGGTTGCTTGTGCTTCTGCAATGGCATTAGGAACAGCACAAGGTGGATGGAGAATTATAAAAACTGTAGGCTCAAAAATATTTAAAATAGAACCAATTAATGGGTTTGCTTCTGATTTTACTTCATCAATTGTAATATATTCAGCAACTTTATTAGGTGCACCTGTAAGTACTACTCATATAGTTTCCTCTTCTATAGTGGGTGCAGGAACAGTTAAACGTGCAAAGGGGGTTAGGTGGCAGGTAGCAATTCAAATTATAGCAGCTTGGGTTATAACAATTCCTTCTTCAGCTTTTGTGGCTATAGCAATGTTTGAAATAATTAGTAAGCTTTTTTAATAAAATCCAGATAGAATGATAAAAATAATATTAATTTATAATATTCTAATAAAAACATTATTAAATTTTTCACAAATATGATACAATAACAGTTATAAATGATTAAGAAGAGGAGTGGAAGCTTGAAAGCTTATAAAATACCTGAAGCTACTGTTATGAGGTTGTCAATTTATTCTAGGTATCTGCAGAAACTAATAGAAAATGGTACTCAAACAATTTCTTCTGGAGAAATTGCAAATGGGGTTGGCGTAGGTTCTGCGCAAGTTAGAAAGGATTTAGCTTATTTTGGTGAGTTTGGTACTCGTGGTGTAGGATACAATGTAGAAGAGCTTTTTAATCATTTAATGGAAATATTGGGCTTAGATGAAAAATGGAATGTTATAATTATAGGAGCAGGAAAGTTAGGTTCAGCTTTAGCAACATATCAAGGATTTATTGATAGAGGATTTAATATAACTGCTATTTTAGATATAGATGAAGCCATAATAGGTAAAAAGCTCATGGATATTGAGGTAGAGCATATTGATTTACTTAGTAAGAAAGTTAAAGAAAACAATGTAGAAATAGGTGTAATAACTGTTCCAGGATCAGTTGCTCAAGTAGTTACAGATGATTTAATAAAAGCGGGTGCTAAAGCAATTTTAAATTTTTCACCGAATGTATTAAGAGTTCCTAATGAAATTATTCTTAGAAATGTTGATTTATCAGTCAATTTAGAGGTTTTGAGTTTTAATCTATCGTTTCATAAGTAAAAATATTTAAAAGCTCTCTTAAAGAGGGCTTTTTTTTGTGTTTTTTATGATAGTATCTTTATTAAAGGTGTTATCTTGTTTTCAAGAAATACTAATGCTAAACTTGAAAAAAATGGAGGTAGGGTTGTGGGTGGAAGGTCAAGGACCTCATGGCAGATATTATTATTGCTTTTAGCTATAGGTGGAATTGTTGGAGGTTTTATAGGAGATGCTATAGTTAAGCTATGGCCACAAATGAATATTTTAGGGAATGCACAAAGTGTTGGGTTACCACCATTTACTATGGATTTACAAGTGTTTACCTTAACATTTGGTTTTATGTTGCATATAAATATTTTTACTATTATAGGTTTCATTTTAGCTTTTCTTGCTTTTAGAAAACTTTAAGTAAAAGAAGGTGTAGTTTTGCCAAGAATTATATTAGCATCACAATCTCCACGAAGAAAGGAACTTCTAATTAAGATAGGATTAGAATTTGAAGTGATTCCTGCTGGTATTAATGAGGAAGGTTTAACTGCAAATTCTCCAGATGAACTTGTCCAAAAGTTAGCAATACTAAAAGGACGTCATATAGCAAATAAAGTAGAAAGTGGAATTATTATTTCAGCTGATACTATTGTTGTATTAAATGGACAGATACTTGGAAAACCTTTTAATAGAGACAGTGCTAAAGCTATGCTTAAAACCCTATCTAATAATATTCATGAAGTTCAAACTGGTTTATGTTTAATAAATAAAGACTTAGATAATGAACTAGTAATAGTTGAAAAAACTATGGTTCACTTTAAAAGCTTAACTAATGAAGAAATAGATTTTTATATAAAAACAGGGGAACCTATGGATAAGGCGGGGGCTTATGGCATTCAGGGTTTTGCTTCTGTATTTATAAAAAAAATTGAAGGGTGCTATTTTAATGTAGTTGGTTTGCCGTTACATAGGTTATATGAATTGCTTATATCTCAGGGGGTTAATCTAATGGGGGGAGAAGGTAGGGTTAATGGACTACAAAGTTACTATAAAGGACATGCCAGAGGACATGAGGCCTAGAGAAAAACTAATAAACAAAGATGAGTTTAGCCTAAATGATGCAGAATTATTAGCTATAATTTTGGGCATGGGTACAAAAAATTTAAGTGCTATAGATTTAGCACATAATATATTAGCATTTCACGGTGGTTTAAGATACCTTAAAGAGGCTAGTTTAGAAGAATTAATGAATATAAAGGGTATAGGATTAGCAAAAGCAGTAAGCATAAAAGCTTCTATGGAATTAGGACGAAGAATAGCTTTAACGGTTCAGGAAAAAATACCAATAAAATCACCCGAGGATGTAAAAAATATTGTTATGGAAGAAATGCGTTATTTTGATCGCGAACATTTTAGAGTTATGTACTTAGATCGCAAAGGTGGACTATTATTTATGCAGGATGTTTCTATAGGTGGTTTACATAGCTCAATAGTTCATCCACGTGAGGTATTTAAGACAGCGGTTAAAAGAAGTGCAGCTTCCATTATTTTGATACATAATCATCCAAGTGGTGATCCAACACCAAGTTTGGAAGATATTAATGTTACACAAAGGCTTATTGAAGCTGGTAAAATATTAGGGATAGAAGTATTAGATCATATAATTATTGGTGAATTAAAATATAATAGCCTGAAAGAAAAAGGATTAATTTAAAGAGAGATTTAGGGAGGATATTAAAAGTGATTTTTGGAAAAGACATGGGAATAGATTTAGGAACAGCAAATACTTTAGTTCATTTAAAGGGAAAAGGAGTTGTTTTTACAGAGCCTTCTGTTGTGGCTATCCAGAACGATAATGGTGATGTTTTAGCAGTTGGAGATGAAGCGAAACAAATGATTGGAAGAACACCTGGAAATATAATTGCCATACGACCAATGAAAGATGGGGTAATAGCTGATTTTGATATAACTCAAGCCATGCTTAAATACTTTATTACTAAGGCCTTAGGACAAAGGACACCATTTACTAAACCAAGAGTAATAATAAGCATACCAACAGGATGTACTACTGTAGAAGAGAGAGCAGTACGAGAAGCTGCATTGCAAGGAGGAGCAAAAGAGGCTTATCTTATAGAAGAGCCTATGGCTGCAGCTATAGGAGCAGGATTACCTGTGCATGAACCAACAGGTAATCTAATAGTTGACATAGGTGGAGGTACAACTGAAGTTGCTGTAATTTCACTTGGAGGTGTAGTGACCGCTAAATCTGTAAGGATTGCAGGAGATGAAATGGATACATCTATTATTCAGCATCTTAGAAAAAACTATAACCTACTTGTTGGCGAGAGGACTGCAGAAGACATAAAAATTAGTATAGGTTCAGCACTTTGGGAAGGGCCTGAAGAGTTTTATGAAGTGCGAGGACGTGATTTAGTTAATGGTTTACCTAAAACAGTAAAGGTTTCTTCTGATGAAATTCAACAAGCACTTAAGGAGCCAGTAGAGCACATTATCGAAGGGATAAAGGTTTGCCTAGAAAAAACTCCTCCAGAACTAGCCTCTGATATAATGGATAGAGGGATTGTAATGGCTGGTGGTGGTGCGTTATTAAGAGGGTTAGATAAATTAATTAGTAATGAAACTGAAATGCCAGTTTATGTATGTGAAGATCCACTTTTTGCGGTGGCTAATGGTACTGGAAAAGTTTTGGAAAATATTGAAGTATTAAAAAGGGTATTAATAACACCTAAAAAATCTTTTTAAAAAATCGGGTGAGGAGAATTGTTAAAGTTAATCAAAAATAAAGTATTGTGGATAGTTACTGTTACATTAATTCTGATATTAGTCATGATTACTGCTACATCTTCTGATAGAGAGGAAATAACATTTATAGAACAAATTACTGGAGATGCATTTGCTCCGCTACAAAGAGGGATGAATGAGTTAACTGATTATATAGCTGGTTTTAATTATGTATTTACTGAAAGAAGACACCTTATGCAAGAAATAGATGATTTGCGTATGGATATACAAGAATTAAAAATAGAAAATCAGCAATTAAAAGAGTTTGAAGCAGAAGTTATTAGACTAAGGCAAATAGTTGAATTTATTGATGATAGTCAAGATAGGTATGATTTTATACCAGCAAGGGTTATAGCAAGAAGTCCTAATAATTGGTATAAAACTTTAACTATCAATAAAGGTGCAAAACATGGAATAGAGAAAAACATGGCTGTTATCAATGCTGATGGTCTAGTGGGCAGAGTAATGAATGTTAGTAATAATAATTCTCAGGTGTATTTAATTACTGACAGAGAAATAGCAGTAGGTTCAATTTTACAAGAAACTAGAGAAACTAATGGTATAGTAGAAGGAACTGGAGATAACTTATCTTTAAGAATGGTAAATATTCCCTATTATTCTGATGTTGAAGAAGGTGACCGAGTCATCACTTCAGGTTTGTCAGAAATATATCCGAAAGGAATATTGATTGGATATATAAATAAAATAACAACCGAGCCAAATGGATTGTTGCTTTCAGCATCAGTAATACCGGCTGTGGCTTTTGATAAACTTGAAGAAGTTCTAGTAATAAACGATTATGCACCGTTAATAGAGGAAGAAGAGGGTGAAGAGGAGTAGGGTTGTTTGCGTTATTTAATTCTTATCTTATTGCCATTTATAGCTATATTTTTGCAATCCACATTTTTTGGTGAATACAGTATAAAAGGTGTTATACCGGATCTTGTCTTAGTTTTTGTGGTTTTTTATGCTTTGTTTAATGATGCTAAAAAGAGTGCAGTTTATGGGTTTTATTGTGGTTTGCTTGAAGACTTATATATGGGGCGCTTTATTGGAATTAATGCTTTAGCGAAAGCATTGACTGCATATTTAATTGGTAGATTACAAGTTATTGTTTTTAATGAAAATATTTTTGTAGGAGTTTTATCTATAATTGTAGGAACAATTATGAATACTTTTATTTTAGTTATAATATCAACTATAACTATTCAAGTTTTAAATATAGACCAAGTATTATTTTTAACTTTATTATATCAAACTTTATATAATGCTTTATTATCTATTCCAATTTATATTTGGTACTATTATTCGTCAAAAAAAGGTTTGTTAAGTGGACAATAGGGGAGAGCTAAATGAAACCAGAAGTTTTCAAAAAGAACATCAAAGTTTTTAAATATATAATTATTGCACTTATAGCTATATTGTGTGTTAGACTTGCTGTTGTACAATTATTTCAGAGCGAAATTTTTGAAACCCAAGCTAAAGAAAATCGAATACGGTTATTGTCTATACAGCCTACGCGTGGGGAAATTTATGCTAATCAAGGTGAGATTTTAGCAGCAAATCAGTTAGTTTATACAGTAAGCATAACTTACACTGGCATTGAAGACCACAGTCTGATTATAGAGGAACTTTCGGATATACTAATAGACTACTTTCCAGAAGTAACACCAGAATATATCCAAGATAAAATTGATAACCAGAGGTTTAGGCTTTTTGAACCTATTACAATAATAAGGGATATACCTTGGGATTTAGTAGTACAAATTGAAGAAAACCGGCAAAATCTACCTGGTGTGATGATCTTAGTTGAGCCATTTCGTGATTACCCTCATGAAGGTTTAGCTGGACATGTGCTAGGATATATACATTCAATCAGCAAAGAAGAATTAGAACGAGTTGATAGTGATTTTTACACTATGAATAGTCTTATAGGTAAATCAGGGATAGAAAAACAATATGAAGATGAATTAAGAGGAAAGGCTGGAGCTAGAAGAGTTGAAGTTGATGCTAGAGGTAGACCTGTGGGCGAGTTAGTTACTCTTGAACCAATACCTGGGAATAATTTGCAGTTAACTTTAGATTTAGAATTACAACAAGTTATGGAAAATAGTATGGAAGAAATCTTAAATAACCTTCAAGAACAGCGTAACCCTAAAGCTAAGGTTGGATCTGCTGTAGTAATGAATGTTAAAACAGGAGAAATTCTTTCAGCTGTCAGTTATCCCCAAATGTATCCTGATGATTGGAAAGGTGATATAAATCAAGAAAAAGCTAGTTATTACTTTCCACAAACCGAAACCTATGATCCGATGGACCCTGGAGCATCATTAAATAGATTTTTACAGGTAACCTATCCACCTGGATCAACTTTTAAACCTATAACTGGCATGGCTGCTCTTGATGCAGAACACAGTCATACTTCTGTAGATGATTATGTTAATTGTCAAGGGAGATATTGGATAGCTCCGTATATTAGATGTACTGGAGTTCATGGTAATGTAGATTATTATTCAGGGATGGGAACATCATGTAATGTATATTTTCAAGAAATAGGGAGAAGAGCAAATAAGGAAGAAATAATTAGAGTTGCTAAAGAATTTGGATTAGGAGAAAGAACTAATGTTGATTTGCCTCATGAAGCTAAAGGGTTAATGCCAACACCAGAGTGGAAACAAGAAATTAATCAAATACTAACTGATAGACAATATGATTTTCGTCGTGAGCAACTAGAGGATAAATATGAAGAACTATATAGAAATGCTGAAGATGAAGATGAACTAAGTCGATTAGAAAGACAATACAGAAACGAAAAAGCACAGTTAGAGGCTCAATACCAAATTGATTTTAATTTTAACACAACTTGGCAGGCTTTTGATACATTTAATGTTTCTATTGGTCAAGGATCCAATGACTTTACTGTTTTGCAACTTGCTAATTATACGAGTACTATAGCTAATGGTGGAAATCTAATGCGACCTTATATCGTAAGTAGGATTCTATCTCCAGATGGTACAGTTTTAAAAGAAACTAAACCTAGTGTTATTAATAAAGCAGATGTTTCACCGTATAATATTGCAGAAACTAGAAGAGCTATGTGGGAAGTAGCTAGACCTGGTGGAACAGCTTATCATTTGTTTCATCACTTTCCAGAGGATGTCCCAGTAGCTGCAAAGACTGGTACAGCGGAAACAGGTAGAGCTGGAGATGAACAACTAAAAGAATTTCATGGTGTATTTATAGCTTTTGCACCTTATGATGATCCTGAAATAGCTTTTGCTGGGGTAGTAGAATATGGGCAAAGTGGTGGTGGGTCAGCCGGACAGGTTGCTAAAGATGTTTTTGAGCAATACTTTGGCATTGTAGACCATTTAGCTGATGAGGACCAATTAAATTTCGACATTAGCATTGACGAATAAAAGCATAATTTTCTTATAGCAAAACGACTTTAATAGGGGAAATTAGTGATGATTTCCCCTAATTTTTTATTTTTCATTGAAGGAAAAAAATGTAAACTATAGAATTATGAGGAAAGCAAAGATGGAAAGTCATTTTTCCAAAAATAGGGGGGCCATTCCATGTCAATACAACAAGCATTTAAAAATAAAGAAGGAGAAGTTATCGTTGACTTAAAATCTGTAGCTACCTTTTACGAATTAAAAGATAATTTAGCAAACCGGTTAGAAGCTTTTGGGGAAGGACATATAGGAACACAAGTAATTATTAATATAGGGAATAGAAGACTAACTCATCGGCAGCTTAGGGAAATTGAGGACATACTATTAAACTATGGTTTTCATTTAAAAGATATTATAAATAGCAATGAAGAAACTAAAAAAGAGGAAAGAGTTAATATAGAAGAAAATATTTTTGATGAAATTCCTTATTACGAAAATACCATATTGATTAACAGACACTTAAGGTCAGGTCAAAAATTTTTTAATGAAGGGAATATTGTAATTCTAGGGGACATTAATCCAGGTGCGGAGGTGATTGCAGGTGGCAATATATTGGTTATGGGATCATTAAGGGGGATGGCTCACGCAGGTTGCTTTGGAGATGAAACAGCGGTTATAACAGCGTATAGATTAAGTCCTACTCAATTAAGAATTGCAAACCATATAACTAGACCTCCAGATGGAGAAAAAATAATAGTAGATAATCCGGAACGAGCCCGGATTAAAAGTGGGAAGGTAGTAATTGAAAAGTTAAAAATATGAAATGGGGGCTTAACAAATGAAAAGTAAAGTTTTAGTTATTACTTCAGGTAAAGGTGGTGTAGGTAAAACTACTACAACAGCTAACTTAGGTACAGCCTTAGCAATGATGGATAAAAAAGTAGTTCTTGTTGACACTGATATTGGGTTGAGAAATTTAGATGTAGTAATGGGGTTAGAGAATAGAATAGTTTTTGATATTGTTGATGTTGTTAATGGCAACTGTAAATTAAAACAAGCATTAATTAAGGACAAACGTTTTGATGGTTTATATCTTCTTCCGGCAGCTCAAACTAAGGATAAAAATTCTGTTACACCTCATCAAATGAAGAACTTAACTAATGAATTAAGAAAAGATTTTGATTTTATTTTAGTAGATTGTCCTGCTGGCATTGAACAAGGTTTTAAAAATGCAATAGCAGGTGCAGACCATGCTATTATTGTTGCTACTCCTGAAGTGTCTGCGGTAAGGGATGCAGACCGTATAATTGGTTTGATTGAAGCAGCTGGATTAAAAAGTTCTAATCTGATTATTAATCGACTTAGAAGTAAAATGGTTAAGCAAGGTGACATGATGGATATTGATGATATTATTGATATTCTATCAATTGACTTAGTAGGAGTTGTTCCTGAAGATGAAACGATTGTAATATCAACTAATAGGGGGGAACCAGCAGTACTTGAAAATAGCTCTAGAGCAGGAGGGGCTTATAAGCGTATTGCAAGGCGAGTGACAGGAGAAGAAGTCCCAATAGCAGCCTTAGACGAATCTATGAAGTTTGTAGACAGATTTAAGAAGATGCTTAAGTTAGCTAGGTAAGAGGAGGAGGTTAAATGTTTTTGGATGTTTTGAACAAATTTTTCGGAAAGGAATCAGCTGGTAGCAAAGAGCTTGCAAAAGAAAGATTAAGACTAGTTTTAGTCCATGATAGAGCATCAGTTACTCCAGAATTTTTTAACCAAATGAAGGAAGACATTATTAAAGTAATAAGAGAATATATGGATATTGATGATGATGCAATATCAGTTGACTTGTCTAATGAGGATAATTCTATAGCCTTAGTAGCTAACATTCCAGTAAAGGGATTTAAAAGAGCTGTTAATCAATAAGCTAAAGGTATATTTATAATTAAAAAAAACAATTTTTTTAAAAAGGCGTAAAAACGCCTTTTTTTTATGTAATGTAATAGTAATATTATTTCTTATTGGCTAAATTTAAACTATAGACATTACGTTTTTATAACACTTATAATTAGCACAGGGAGGACAAGATATTGAATGGTAAACGTTTAAAATTTACAGATAAACCTTTTATAATAGCATTATCTTTAATAATACTTATAGGTCTTGTAACTCTAACTAGTGCAACCTATGGACTTTCAAGTGACCCCTACTCATTTTTAAAAAATCAATTATTTGCTACTTTGATAGGGGTTGTAGCAATAATTTTTATAATTCGATATGACTATACTCAGCTAGGGAGATATAGCCGTATTTTATATGCTGTATCTATTATTACTTTAATAGCTATACTTTTTATTGGAGATGAAGTGAAAGGTAGTACTAGAGCGATTCAAATTGCATTTTTACCAGCAATTCAGCCTACTGAGTTTGTTAAAATATTTATAATTCTTTCTTTTGCTGATTTTTTAAATAGGCGCAGAGGTTCTCTTAATTCTATAGGTCAATTTATCCCTTGTTTTGTTTATATGGGAATTCCTACTCTTTTAATTATGGCGCAGCCGGACTTAGGAACATCGTTAGTTTTTATAGCAATTACATTAATTATGATGTTTATTGCTGGAGCTAATCCCAAAATATTAGTTTCATTACTAGTAACAGGTGTTTTACTAATAAGTCTTACGCTTTTTATGCATTTTAAATTTGATACATGGATACCAATGGATGATTACCAATTAAATCGGTTAACAGCCTTTGCTAATCCTTACGAAGATGGACAAGGTGGTAGAGGAGCTGGATGGAATACTATTCAGTCATTGGTTGCTGTAGGGTCTGGTGGTCTTACAGGACAAGGTTTATTTGAAGGAACACAAGTCCAACTCAGATTTTTGCCTGAACATCATACTGATTTTATTTTTGCTGTTATTGCTGAGGAGTTAGGGTTTATTGGTGGAGCGACTATTATTATGTTGTTTGGTTTTCTGCTAGTTAGAGTATTGTATATAGCTGCAAATTCGCGAGATTTATATGGGACCCTAGTAGCAACTGGCATTTGTGCTATGTGGTTATTTCATGTTGTGGAAAATATTGGTATGAGTATTGGTATAATGCCAATAACAGGTATACCTTTGCCTTTTATTAGTTATGGAGGTAGTAATATGTTAAGTAACCTTATAGCAGTAGGATTAATACTAAGTATAAATATAAGAGGGAAAAAAATTGTGTTTTAATATTCGTTATTTATCCTTAAATAGAAATCAAATAAAGAAAAATTAACCCATAAAAATAAGGCCTGAGTATAATGCTCAGGCCTTAAATATAATTATACGGTCATAAAATATAGCATTGTTACTATATATTAGTAAGCAAATAAAATACTAAAATTGTTTTTATTACTGCTTAGTTTAAATATAAAGGTGGGATAAATATGTTAAGAAGTTTTAAGATAAGAATGCTTCTTGTTATAGTTCTTGTAACTATAGTTGCATTAATAATGGAAACAAATCACTTTAGTAAAGACTATGTTGAGTCTACATTAAGTTATATTATGCAAGATGATGATCGTATAGAGCAAGTCGTAGCTGTTTTTACTAATAGAGAACAACAAAACAAGGATGATGATATATCTAATGTGGCAGTACCAGCTGGTTCATCCAATGCTAATGTAATACAAATTCCATGCAACTTTGAATCTATAGAAAAAAGCTATGGTTGGTACTGGAACAGTGAAAAAAATAGACAGGAGTTTTCACCGGGTGTATTATTTGCAGTTGAAGATAATACACTTGTTAAACCTGTTCTTAGGGGAACTGTTGTTGAAATAACAGGTGCTAGTGATGAACGTAAAGTAAAAGTTCAGCATAATGATTATCTGTTTACAATTTACGGTGGTATAAAAGAAGTTCTTGTAAAAGAAAATTCTGTTGTTGAACCTAGTGAATATTTAGGAAAGACTTCTACAAAATTCTATTTCGAATTAAGAAATCAGGATGGGCCATTAAACCCACTTAGTATATTTGAATAAAAAAAATGAAGCTTGCTAGTATAGCCGGGATTACATTTAAAATTAACCCTGTTTTACTTTTCTTATGTATTCTATATGGCCTTTTAGGCTTGCTAATAGAAGTTTTTATAATATTTTCTGCTGTTATTATTCATGAATTAGCACATATTATTGTTGCTAAATTAATGGGAATAAAAGTTATTGAAGTAGAGCTTTTTCCTTTTGGTGGTCAAGCAAAAATAGAAAGTTTTATGGGATTAGATCCCGAAAAAGAAATATATGTAGCACTGGCAGGGCCAATAATAAGCCTATCTCTTGCCGGTATTTTATATTTTCTGAATCCTTCTATCAATTCAACCTACCTTAGTTTACTTGTTAAGATTAATGCATTATTAGGGATATTTAACCTAATTCCTATTATTCCTCTTGATGGAGGCAAAGTTGTACGGGCATTATTATCAACATTAATAGGTTATAAAAAAGCTACAGAATGGTTATCGCTTCTGGGAAAAGTTTTTGCATTAGCATTAATTGGATATGGCTCATACCAAACTTACTTTCACAATACTGGAATTAATTTCATTGTTTTAGGAGTATTTTTGTTCTGGGCAGCTCACCGTGAGGGCAAGTTATTAGCATATGCATTTATGCGTTTTTTAGTAAATAAAAAGCAAGATTTATCAAAAAACGGTTATTTACCAGCACGGCAAATAGTAAGTAATTATGATGTAACAGTAAAGCAACTACTTAATAATACTAGACCTAACTTTTATCTCATTGTAGTAGTAATTGATGATAACCACCAAGTAGTAGCAATGAAAACAGAAGCAGAACTAATAGAATTGCTCTTGACAAAAGGACCGAACCTTAAACTAGGAGATTGTTAAAGATAATTATGAATTTTTAATTCTTAATTGTGGAAGAGAAATATTGTTCTCTTTTTATAACGAAAAGGAAAGCTATGCTTTTTTTATTAATTAAAAATTGATTCTGTTGCAAAAAGCAACTACAAAAAACTTAAGGCTGAGCAAGCATGTTTATCTAAGTCCCGAATAGCAAGGCGTGATAAACAGGTTTGGTCAGCCGATTCCATAATTTAAGTTTAACTTTTCGCATTGAAATCAAAATTAAAAATTTATAATTCATAATTCTAAATTATCATATGTGGTATCATAATACTAATATTTGGAGTTATGGAGGAAAAAAATGAAAGACAAATTATTTAAAAATATATTGCCAAAAGTATCAAAACCAGCAAGATATACAGGCAATGAAATAAATATAATAAAAAAGGATTGGGATAAAGCTCAAATTAAAATGGTTTTTGCTTTTCCTGATGTCTATGAAGTAGGTATGTCACATGTGGGAAGCAAAATTCTCTATGGTTTAATAAATGAAAAAACTAATCACATAATGGAAAGAACATTTGCACCATGGCCTGATATGGAAAAAGTAATGAGAGAGGATGATATACCATTATATTCCCTAGAATCGTATAAGCCTATTTGTCAATTTGATGTTATAGGCTTCTCACTTCAATATGAATTATCTATTACTAATGTATTAAACATGCTTAACTTAGGTGATGTTCCCATATTCAATACTCAAAGAGGCGAAGAGCATCCAATAGTTATCGCGGGGGGACCAGTAGTATTCAATCCGGAGCCATTTGCTGATTTTTTTGATGCTTTTTTGATAGGTGACGGTGAAGAGCTATTGCCAGATTTTTTGGATGAATTGTACCAAAATAAACAATTAAGTCGTTATGATAAATTAATTAAACTTTCACAAGTAGAAGGGGTTTATGTGCCAAGTTTATATTCAGTAGAGTATAATACTGATGGTACAATTAATAGCTTTAAGCCCAATATAGAGTCTGTGCCCACAACAGTACGAAAAAGAATCGTTAAAAACTTTGATGAATCCTATTTTCCTGACAAACCCATTGTACCCTATATGGAAGTAGTTCATGATAGAGCAGTATTAGAAGTGATGAGGGGTTGTCATAGGGCATGCCGTTTTTGCCACGCAGGGACGGTTTATAGGCCAGTGAGAGAAAAAGGTTTAAATACTCTCAAGGAACAAGCACAAAATCAACTTTGTAATACAGGTTTTGATGAAATATCTCTAAGCTCATTAAGCACACTTGATTATTCTAGAGTAGATAAACTAGTTAAAGATTTAATAGAACAATATGGTGATAAAGGTATAGGTGTTTCATTACCTTCCCTTAGAGTTGATGCTTTCTCAATAGAACTAGCTAATGAAGTGCAAAAAGTACGTAAAACTACATTGACATTAGCTCTAGAAGCTGGAACTCAGAGACTTCGTAATGTCATTAATAAAAATGTAAATGAAGATGACCTTTTTAAGGCAGTTGAAGCAGCATTTAAATCAGGTTGGCTATCATTAAAATTTTACTTTATGTTAGGATTACCTACTGAAACAGAAGAAGACTTAAATGGAATACTGATTTTGATTGATAAAATAAGAGCTATTGGAAAAGAACATGCCAAGAAAAACATTGAGATTAGAGCTAGTTTATCAAATTTTGTACCAAAGGCTCATACGCCTTTTCAATGGCATCTACAAGATAGTATGGAAGAAATAGAAGCCAAGAAGAAATATTTGAAATCTAAAAAGAGAAAAAATGTTAAACTAAGCTTTAGTGATAGTAGAACAAGCTATTTAGAAGGTGTTTTTTCCCGAGGTGATCGTCAAATTGCTCGAGTAATACATAGTGCTTGGCAAAAGGGATGCAAGTTTGATGGTTGGTCAGAATATTTTAAATTTGAGCCTTGGTTAGAATCTTTTAAAGAACATTATATTGATCCTAACTTTTATACAGTAAGAAAAAGAAGCTATGAAGAAATTACGCCGTGGGATTTTATAGATATTGGTGTAAGTGAAAAATATTTACAAATAGAAAATGAAAAGGCGATACAAGAGGCACAAACTCCTAACTGTAGAGATGTTGGCTGTGTAGGTTGTGGAATATGCCCTTCATTTGAAGTTGAAATGGAAATAGAGGAGGAAGGCAAAAATGCGGCTGAGAGTAGAATATAAAGTTGGTCCTGAGCTTCGATTCCTCGGTAATTTAGATATGATAAATTTAATGAAAAGAGCGCTTAGACGCGCTGATATTCCATATGCTTTAGGTGGTGGCTATAATCCAAATGTAAAGTTATCTATGGGTACTGTTTTACCTGTTGGTGTTTGGGGGGAGAGAGAGTATTTTGATTTAGAGCTTAAAGAATATTTACAGCCAAATGAATTTATAAGTAAAATGAATAACACATTACCAGATAATTTAAAAATTAATCAGTGTATGGAAATCAATGCTAAAGCACCATCCTTAATGAAAATAATAAATTCTGCTTGTTATTCGATTGTAGTTAATGATACCAAAAAAAACTTAGAGCAAATAGTTTCACAAATAATTAACTCTAAAGAAATTAAAGTTCAAGGAAAAGGAAAGAAAAAAAATGTTATTAAAGATATAAGACCTGGTATTTATTCAATTAATATGCTTCAAACTAAAGATTCTGTTATTATAAACATATGGGTGAGTACAGGTGATGAAATAAATGTTAGATATGATGAATTAGAAACAGTTATTATTGATTTTGGACTAAATAAAGATAATATTGTAGACTTATTTAGGTATGGAAATTTTGTTAAAGAAGGAAATTATTTTTACAATCCACTTGAGAAGGTGAAATAGGTTTGTTACGAGATATTATTGCAGAGATATATCCATGGGAAACAAGAGTTGCTATTTTAGAAGATGAAAGAGTAGTAGAAGTGTTTTGGGCAAATCCCAATGAAAATGTAGGTAATATTTATAAAGGGAAGGTAAAAGATATTCTTCCTGGTCTTTCGTGTGCTTTTGTAGATATTGGATTAAGCAAGAATGCTTTTTTATATTTTGGTGATCTGCCAGGGCCTCAGAAAGGACCAGCTAGCATTAAGAGTGGACAGGATGTTTTAGTTCAAGTGAAAAAAGAGCCTTTTTCTGAAAAAGGAGCGAGAGTAACTGGACAGATAACTATACCTGGTCATTTAATTGTTTTATTACCTTATCAAAATGAAGTTTCTATATCTAGAAAAATTACAAATAATGAAAGGAGAAACAATCTTCGTAATTTAATCGAAGAAAAAAAGCCTGAAAATGTAGGGGTGATTTTAAGAACAGCTTGCTTAGAAGCGGATGATGATGAAATAATTGAAGAATTAAATGATTTGTTAGACGAATGGCAAGAAATATATATACGGTTTAATAAAAATAAATCACCTAATCTAATATATGAAGATATTGATGTAATTGAGAGAACATTAAGAGATTACTTAGATGGGAACCTTCGTAAAATTATAATAAACAATCTAAAACTTAAAGAAAAAATAAATAAAAAATTACATTCTAAAATAAACCCTTATGAGTTTATCGTACATTATGATGAAGGTGATCTTTTTGAAAAATATAGTTTAGAAAAGGATATTAGGCGTGCTCTTAGACGCAAAGTATGGCTGAAAAATGGTGGTTTTTTAATTTTTGATGACACAGAAGCGATGACAGTAATAGATGTAAATAGTGGTAAATATACAGGAAAAAATGATTTTGAGGAAACTGTTTATAAGCTAAATTTAGAAGCAGCTGTTGAGATTCCTAGACAATTAAGATTAAGAAGTATTGGTGGAATCATTTTAATAGATTTTATAGATATGAAAAATAAAGATAATGAAAATGAAATTTTATATGTGTTAAAGAAAGAATTAGAAAAAGATAAAGCTCATACTAGAGTTATTGGAATGACTGGACTTGGTTTTCTAGAAATGACTAGGAAAAAATCTCGCTATGGTGTTTCAGAATTCTTTACTGATGACTGCATTACTTGTCATGGCAGAGGTAAAACTATAAATTTATTTGCATTAGTATGTGAAGTAAAAAGAAAGTTAGCTAATATGCATTATGTAGAAAATGATGAAATAGTATGTGAGGGTAATGAACAATTAGTGCAAAATATTCAAAATGATGAAAAAAATCTAGAATATATACAAAAGAAAACTGGCAAAGTAATTAAGTTTAAAGTTAATGAAGACTTAAGCATTTCAGATTATAACATATATACTCAGTAATGATATAGAATGAAGCAAAGCTGTGAGCTATAACTTGCTTGACTTAATTCAGTATATATGTTATTTT
The DNA here is from genome assembly GCF_009734445.1 of Candidatus Syntrophocurvum alkaliphilum. NCBI lineage: Bacteria > Bacillati > Bacillota > Clostridia > Eubacteriales > Syntrophomonadaceae > Candidatus Syntrophocurvum > Candidatus Syntrophocurvum alkaliphilum. Next base: position 1,455,718 of record NZ_CP046457.1, on the reverse strand, counting down.
CTTATTTGGGTTGCACATTTTTGCAACCGCACAGTACGGGCTAAAAATGGTTTTAATATAAAACCTGCCTTTGCTGGCGAGTCTTATAGAATGTGAGGTGTAATGATGTACGCAGTAATTGAAACTGGCGGTAAACAGTATAGGGTAGCAGAAGGTGATATCCTTAAAATCGAAAAGCTTGATGTAGAAGCAGGCGAGAAAATTACTTTTGACAATGTACTAGTAGTAAGCAATGGTAATGGTGAAATCAAAATCGGTGATCCTTACTTGAGCGGTACAAAAGTAAATGCAGAAGTAATTGAGCAAGGTAAAAACAAAAAGATAGTTGTATTTAAGTACAAACGTAGAAAAAACTATCAAAGAAAACAAGGTCACCGTCAACCATATACCAAGATAAAAATTGAAAAGATTGAAGGTTAATGATTCAAGTTACAATAACTTATAACAATGACAAAATAAATTCTTTTAAAGTTACAGGTCATGCGGGTTATGCTGAGCAAGGGGAAGATATATACTGTGCTGGAGTATCAGCAATTACTCAAACCGCTTTAATTGGCTTAATTAAGCATTTGCCTGTCGAACCAATCTATAAAATAGAAAATGGTTTTTTAGAATGTAATCTTCCAGTCAACTTAGTTAAGGAAGATATAGAAAAAGCACAAATAATTTTATCTACAATGGAATTAGGATTAATTTCATTGCAAGATTCATACTCTGATTATGTTGAAGTTGTAATTAGGAGGTGTAATAATGATTAGAATGGATTTGCAATTATTTGCTCAGAAAAAAGGTGTTGGTAGTTCAAAGAACGGCCGAGACAGTGAGTCCAAAAGACTAGGTGTTAAAAGATACGATGGTAATAATGTAACTTCAGGTAATATACTAGTTAGACAAAGAGGTACTAAAATACATCCTGGTAAAAATGTTATGATAGGTAAAGATGATACTTTGTTTGCTGTAGCTGACGGTGTTGTAAAATTCGAAAGAAAAGGTAAAAACAAAAAACTAGTTAGTGTTTATCCAGTTGATACTGTGACAATGTAATACCTATAAGCAACCTAGATTTTCAAACCTCTGGAGTTTTCCAGAGGTTTTTGCTATTATTAGGTAAGTTATGAAAGGGGTTGAGATAGTGGACTATTTGAAAACAGTCTCTTTGATAAAACGAGCAAGACATGATTTTGGTAATCATTTACAGGTTCTAAATGGTTATTTAGAATTAGGAAGACCTGAACATGTAAAAGAGTATATAGGTCAAATAATTGATGAAATGAATGCTGAAAAAATAATTTTTTCCTTAGACAACCCTGAAGCATCATTATATTTTTACGAACAGCTTTTACTAGCAAGAAATATTGGTGTTAACTTAGTATATAGCAATATTGATAGTAATTGTTTTGAAATAATAAAAAGAGATAATGAGCCAATTAATAGTCTTAAATCTTTGATAAATGATAATAATATTGATATTAATGAAGATATGGTAGTTGAACTTGACATATCAAAAGATTCAATTGATTCAAATGATGTAAAAATGAAGTTTACTTTTGAAAAAGAAAGTAGAATTATACGATTGTTTATTTAACTAGGAGTGAGTTAATGTTTGTTGATGAAGCTAAAATATACTTAAAAGCAGGTGATGGAGGCAATGGTATCACTGCTTTTCGGCGTGAAAAATATGTCCCTATGGGAGGACCAGCCGGTGGAGATGGTGGTCGTGGTGGTGACATTATATTTATATCAGATGAAGGCTTAAGAACTCTTATGGATTTTAAATATAAGAAGCATTTTAAAGCAAAACGCGGTGCCCATGGTCAAGGTAAAAACATGCATGGTGCTAAAGGAGAAGATTTAATTATAAAGGTACCTGTAGGTACAATTGTTAAGGATGATGATACAGATGAAGTTATAGCTGATTTTACGGAACCAAATCAGGAACTAGTTATAGCTAATGGAGGACGTGGAGGTAAAGGTAATGCTCGTTTCTCTACATCTACTAATAAAGCTCCCTCATTTGCTGAAAATGGGTTTCCAGGTGAAGAAAGATGGATTAGATTAGAGCTTAAACTATTAGCTGATGTCGGATTAGTCGGTTTTCCTAATGCAGGTAAATCAACCTTGATCTCTAAGGTATCGGCAGCACGTCCCAAAATAGCTGATTATCCTTTTACCACCCTAGTGCCTAATTTAGGTGTTGTTGAAACTAAAAATAAAAACTCTTTTGTCATAGCTGATATACCGGGTTTAATAGAAGGGGCTCACCAAGGAACTGGACTTGGACATGACTTTTTAAAACATATAGAAAGAACAAGGGTGCTAATTTTTATATTGGATGCGGCTCAAATAGATGGAAGAAATGTTATGGACGATTATAATACTTTAAGATTTGAGTTAGAGATGTTTAATGAAGATTTATTAAAGCGACCTTACCTTATTGTTGCTAATAAAATGGATGTAGCAGAAGCTAAGGAAAACATAAAAGAACTTGAAGAGAACTTTAATGATAAGCTTTTCAAAATTTCAGCTGTAACAGGTGAGGGTGTAGATATTTTAATAGAAAAGGCTTACGAACTAGTGGAAAGTGTACCTATAGAGAAATATGTGGGTGAAGAAAGAGTGGTCAGAAAATATAAAGAGGAAGTGCCTTTTGAAATTGAAGTTATAAATGGGATATATTTAGTTTCTGGTGAAAGAATTGAAAAGTTAATAGCAATAACTAACTTTGATAATGATGAAGCAGTAAAAAGATTCCAAAGAACAATTGATACAATGGGATTGGAAGATGCCTTGAAAGATAAAGGCATACAAGAAGGTGATGTTGTTATAATAGGGAATATTGAGTTTGAATATAGTGAATAAGTTTTTCATTGGAGAGAGTAGAATTATGATTAGAAAAAATTTTAATAATGCTAAAAGAATTGTAATAAAAGTTGGTACAAGCACTTTAACTCATGAAAATGGACAGCTTAATCTCTATCGGATTGAGAGAATTATAAGGGAGATATCTGATTTACATAATCGTGATATTGAGGTTTTGTTAGTGACTTCAGGAGCTATTGGTGTAGGGTCAACTCGTATGGGGCTTAAAAAAATACCACGTACAATTCCTGAAAAACAAGCTTTAGCTGCTATTGGGCAAGGTGCTTTATTACATTTATATGAAAAGATTTTTGCAGAATATGGAAAAACTGTAGCTCAGGTGCTTCTTACTCGGGAAGATATGGATGAACGGATTAGATACTTAAATGCTACAAATGCATTGCTTGCGATAATTAATATGAATGTTATACCAATTATTAATGAGAATGATACTGTAGCTGTTGATGAGATAAAATTCGGTGATAATGATACTTTATCCGCTATGGTAGCTACAATTGTAAATGCAGATTTACTTATGATATTATCTGATGTTGACGGACTCTATGATAGTGATCCTAGAGTTAATAAAGAAGCGAAATTATTAAATGAAGTTAATGAAATAACTGTTAATATGGAAGAAAGCTCTAAAACTAGGGGGACAAAGTTTTCTAGTGGTGGCATGTTAACTAAGCTTAAGGCAGCCAATATATGTATGGCTGCAGGTGTTCCTATGGTAATTGCTAATAGTGAAATTGAAAATGTGATATTTAAAATAATAAATGGCGATAGCTTAGGGACCGTTTTTGTACCTAAAGAAGAGAAAATGCATGCTAGAAAGAAATGGATAGCATTTGCTTCTGTTACCCATGGAAAAGTAATTGTTGATGAAGGAGCAGAGCAGGCTCTACTTAAAAAGGGGAAAAGTCTTTTGCCATCAGGAATAAAAGAAGTAGAAGGTGACTTTGAAAGAGGAATGATAGTTGCGGTTTGCTCTACAAAGGGCTATGAAATTGCACGAGGCATGGTTAATTACAATGCGTTTCAGATTAAAAAAATAGCAGGTAAAAAGACTAGTGAAATTGAAAAGATGCTGGGTGAAAAAGATTATGATGAAGTAATTCACAGAAATAACTTGTGGATAAAAAACTAAAGTTAACAAGGGGGTTTATTATTATGGATGTTAATCAAATGTTAATTGAACAAGGAAAAAAAGCTAAAAGTGCCTCTAGAAATTTGGCTACTATGTCAACAAATCAAAAAAATAATGCTTTATTATATATGGCAGATAAACTAGAGGAAAAGAGTGAAGCAATAATTGTTGCTAATGAAAAAGACTTAAAAGCAGGTAAGGAAATGGGATTAACCTCAGCACTTCTTGATAGACTAGCTCTTAATGAACAGAGAATAAAAGATATGGCTGATGGTTTAAGAGAAATAGTAGCATTACCTGATCCAGTAGGAGAAGTAATAGGAATAACTAGAAGGCCAAATGGCTTAGAAGTTGGTAGAGTAAGAGTCCCTATTGGAGTAATTGGAATAATATATGAATCAAGACCAAATGTTACTGCTGATGCTGCAGGGTTATGTTTAAAAGCTGGTAATGCCATTATTTTACGGGGTGGAGAAGAAGCATTAAATTCAAACAGAATAATAACTCAAATTATATCTGATGCAGCTTTAGAAAGTGGGATCCCAGAGGGAGCAATACAATTAATTGATAGCCTAGATAGAGAAGCTGCAGTTTTATTAATGAAAATGCATGAATATGTTGATGTTTTAATACCACGTGGTGGGATAGGACTAAAAAAAGCGGTTTTAGAAAACGCTAAGGTTCCTATAATTATGACTGGTATGGGGAATTGTCATGTATATGCTGATGAATATGCAAATATAGAAAAAGCTAGAAATATAGCCTATAATGCTAAAGTGCAAAGACCATCGGTATGTAATGCAGCTGAGAAATTATTAGTACATGAAAAAATAGCCCAAGAATATTTACCAACTATAGTAAATGACTTAAGAAAAGCAAATGTAACACTAAAAGGTTGCAACCTAACCCAAAAAATAGTTAGTGATGTTATGCCAACGACTGAAGATGACTGGCATGAAGAGTACCTAGAATTAACAATTGCTATAAAAGTTGTAAAAAGCTTAAATGAAGCAATTAATCATATCAATACTTATGGCACTGGTCATAGTGAAGCGATAGTAAGTGAAAACTATTCAAATGTACGTACATTTATGGCAGGAGTCGATGCGGCAGCCGTTTTTGCAAACGCCTCTACTAGATTTACCGATGGAAACATATTTGGTTTTGGTGCTGAAATGGGCATAAGCACCCAAAAACTCCATGCACGTGGCCCAATGGGACTACAAGAGCTTACAACCAACAAATTTATAATCTATGGAGATGGACACGTAAGGTAGAAATAGAAATCACGGGAAATCAAAAGAACCGTCCTCGTGATTTCCCGTGCCCTTGACTATAATGGCCATTCTTCTTTATATTTAATTTTTATATTAAGTTTAGCGTGGTATGATTCAGGAAAAGAGGTTAAAAATTTAGGGGGAGATTTTATTTCTTCTTTATAAGTTTTTTGTAATTCATTAAAAAATTCTTCTCTAGTATTAGGGTTTCTAAGAGATAATCCCTTTTGCTTTAAAATATTTGCTATATTGTTATTTAAATCTATTTCATAATCCGATAGTTTATCAAAAAACTCTTTCCAATCTTGTAACTTCTCATTATTCTGCCAATCAATTCCCGGACATACAAAATGGCGACATATAGATTCTCTTAAATGTTGGGGGAGTATGCATCCTTTTTCTTTAGTATGAAAACGACATAAATAACTATCTCCATCTTTTTTGTTATTTACTGTTACTGAAGAATCAAGAATAGTTATATCTTCAAAACTAAATATTGAGTCGATAATATCAGGTTGATTCTCTAGTAAAAATGCAAAATCAGTTGGATAGAATACAGGTGAATAAAACCCGCAACAGCCCTTGTAATCTTGTCGAGGACATTCTGAACATAAATCTACTTCTATATAGCTCCTAAGTCCCTTATTATAAAAAATTAAATTAATTTCTTTTTCCATTATAATTACCCTTTCTTAGCACGATTGTTACCATTATAAATCTTCTTCCTGGCACCTGTCACCTTCAATTTTCGACAATGACCTTAAATTTGCAATTTTATCTGGTGGAAGTTATTATTATCCTTAGATTCTTAAATAATGCGCTATAATAGTGAGTTGGTGATAATAATGAAAAATAAGGCTATAGGTATTTTAGGGGGTACTTTTGATCCTATTCATTTTGGACATTTAATTGCTGGGGAATATGCTAGACATGAATTTGATTTAGATAGAATAATATTTATTCCTTCTGCACGTCCTCCTCATAAAGATAATGTTAACGTTTTAGATAGTAATCATCGTTATAATATGGTTAAATTAGCAACGCAAGAAAACATGTTTTTTGAAGTTTCTACATTAGAAATGGAACGCCAGGGTTATTCTTATACGGTTGATACTGTAAAATATTTTGCAACTAGATATGAGGAAGCAGAAATTTATTTTATAATGGGAGTAGATGCATTGTTATTTATTAATACATGGAAAAACTTAGATGAATTAATAGCAATGTGTAAATTTATTATTGTTACTCGTCCAGGCTATGAGTTGAATCAAAACGATCAATGCTTTAATAATTTGCCAAGCAACTTTTGGGAAAGCATAGAGTTTCTAGAAATACCTGGAATGGATATATCTTCCACTGATATAAGAGATAGGGTGCAGCAAAATAAAACCATCAAATATTTACTTCCTAGATTAGTAGAGGAATATATAAAAAAGCATAATCTATATAAAGGACAGAATGGAAATGATTAATGCAAAAGATGCGGTAAATATAATAAAATTTAAACTTTCCTATAGACGTTTTAATCACTCGGTGGAAGTAGCGAAAGTTGCTGAGGAAATGGCTTATAAATTTGGTATAGATACTAAAAAAGCTTATATTACTGGTTTGCTTCATGACTATGCAAAAGGTATACCTAGTGATGAACTATTAAAAATTGCTGAACTAAATGACATTATAGAAGATGAAGTTGAAAGATTAGTACCTGATCTTTTACATGCACCAGTAGGTAGCTTTTTAATAAAAGAAGAATTAAATATTAAAGATAAAGAACTCCTAAGGGCAGTTGAATTGCATACTTTAGGATCAGAAGAAATGTCTGATTTAGAAAAAATAATTTTTTTAGCAGACATGATAGAACCAGGTAGGGATTACCCAGGTTTAGAAAGACTAAAATGTTTAGCAATGCGCAACTTAGATGAAGCTATGTTATATGGGCTTAACTCCACAATTTTGTATTGCATTGATCAAAAACGAATAATTCATCCACGCAGTATAAAAGCTAGAAATCACTTTTTGTGGAAAAACTACAAGGAAAATGAATTTAATTTAAAATAAAGGAATAAAATGTTTATTAATTTAAAGTACTATTTATTTAAAATACAAGAACTATACTCATAAAAATATTATTTATAATTTTTAGGAGGGAATTAATGATTAAAGAAAAAGAGCTGATTAATCAAATCGCAGATATACTTGAAGAGGAAAAAGCTGATGATATAACTATTCTTGATGTTAGTGATGTAACAATTATAGCTGACTGCTTTATAATTGCTAGTGGACGTAGTGTTATACATGTAAAAAGTATAGCTGAAAAAATTGAGAAAAAAATGAGAGATCAAGGAATAATTCCTAATAGAAAAGAGGGTCAAAGAGAAAACAAATGGGTTGTTCTGGATTTTAGTTCAGTAATCCTTCATATATTAAGATATGAGGAAAGAGAATATTATGAATTAGAAAATCTATGGGGCGATGCCAAAGAAATATATGTAAAACATTAGATTATGAAGAAGTGATCTTAGAACAAAAGATAACTTCTTCCCTTTCTTTCCAACTCTAACAATTGCATTTTAAATTGCACACCACCAGGGGCTGAAAAGCCTCCAATACCGTTTTTAGACAGTACGCGATGACAAGGTATAATTAATGGAATCGGGTTGCGTTTTAAGGCTTGTCCAATTGCTCTATAAGAATTTGGGAGTCCTATGCAATGCGCAATGTCACTATAAGTTCTAGTTTCTCCATAGGGTATGGAACAAACGCAATTTAATACTTTTTGTGTAAAAACTGGTAATTTATCTAGGTTGAGATTAACATCCCAATTTAAAATTACTTCACCCTTAAAATAAGACTGTATTTGTTTAATTATCTTTATATTATGATTAAATACAAATTTCCGAGGGATATCCTCGGTTTTTGAAAATTTATTTATATATGAAAATGTGTAAAAGGGGGAGGGGGTGGGCAAAACCATGGCGCTCAAGGTTTTTTTGTCGCAATTAACCGCGGCCCAACCCCAGGGGGAGTAAAATAAATACCAACACATTATTGGCAACCCATTACTTAGCTACTACATTCACAAGCTTTTGTGGTATTACTATTATTTTGACGATGTTTTTATCTTTTGTCAACTCCTTAATTTTGGCATTTTCTAGAGAAATTTGCCGCAATTCACTCTCTGAGGCATCTATAGGTACTTTTATACGATCCCTAACTTTTCCGCTTAACTGAATAACTATTTCTACTTCTTCTTGTACTAATGCATCTTCTTCATAAGTAGGCCATGATTGTAAATGTACACTTTCTTTATTTCCAATTACATCCCATAATTCTTCACAAATATGTGGTGTAAATGGACTTAACAATAGTACTATAGTCTCAGCTGATTCTCTAACTACACTTAAATCATAGTCTTTATTATCTTTATATTGGATTAGAGCATTTGTAAGCTCCATAACAGCACTTATAGCTGTATTGAAATTAAAGCGTTGTTCAACATCATCTGTAACCTTTTTTATAGCTGTGTGAGCTTTATATCTTAGTTCTTTAGCACTTTCGTCTTTTGGTACAATTGTGCTTTCTAGCTTAATATCTTTAATAATTGGCGCAAATTCATTAATAATTCTATATACACGGTTTAAAAAGCGGTAGCAGCCTTCTACTGCTTGATCACTCCACTCAAGATCTCGTTCTGGAGGTGAAGCAAAAAGTATAAATAACCTAGCGGTATCTGCACCGTAATTATTAATAATATCTTCAGGACTAACTACATTACCTTTAGATTTTGACATTTTTGCACCATCTTTTAAAACCATTCCTTGAGTAAGGAGGTTTGTAAATGGTTCTTGATAATCAATCATTTTAATGTCATATAAGAATTTAGTAAAGAACCTTGCATACATTAGATGGAGTATTGCGTGTTCAACCCCACCAATATATTGATCAACTGGCATCCAATAATTAGCTATATCTTTATCAAAAGGCAAATTAGCATTTTTTGGATCACAGTAGCGGGTGAAATACCATGATGAATCAACAAATGTATCCATAGTATCAGTTTCGCGACGCGCCTCTTGATTACATGTAGGACATGTTGTTTTGTAAAAGCTTTCTACATAATTAAGTGGAGATTCACCTGAAGGTTTAAATTCAACATCTGTTGGAAGTATAACAGGTAGTTCTTTTTCTGGCACAGGTACAGCACCACAGTCATTACAATAAATAATGGGAATAGGGGTTCCCCAATAACGTTGTCTAGATATTAACCAGTCACGTAATCTATAATTTATAGTACCTTTACCTATTTTTTCATCTTCCATAAATCGAATGATTTGCTTTTTGCCTTCCTCTACTGTTAAACCATCAAATTGTCCTGAATTAACCATAATACCGTCTTCGGCATAGGCTTCAGTTAATTCATCAGCATCTATAGGTGTTTCTTCACCTTTAATAACAACTCTAATTGGAATATCGTATTTTCTTGCAAATTCAAAATCTCTTTGATCGTGAGCTGGTACGGCCATAATAGCACCTGTTCCATAATCCATTAAAACATAGTTTGCAATCCAAATAGGAACTCTTTCATTATTTAATGGATTAATAGCATATGCACCAGTAAAGACTCCCTCTTTTTCAGTTTCATCAGATGTTCTAGCAACATCACTAACAAACTGCATTTTATTTATAAACTCTTTTACATTACTTTCTTCCTTTAGGCCTTTAGATACTTTTTCAACAAGAGGGTGTTCAGGTGCTAATACCATATATGTAACACCAAAAACAGTATCAGGTCTGGTAGTGAAAACGGATATTTCTTCATCTGTATTTTCAATTTTCATAGAAAACTCACAGCCTTCACTTTTGCCTATCCAGTTTTTCTGCATAGTTTTAACTTTTTCAGGCCAACCTTCTAATATTTCTAAGTCATTTAATAAACGTTCTGCATAATTTGTAGTTTTGAAAAACCATTGCTCTAATTGCTTTTTATCAACTACATTATCACAGCGCTCGCATTCACCATCAACAACCTGTTCGTTAGCTAAAACAGTTTGACAGGAAGGACACCAATTTACAGCTGCTTTCTTTTTGTATGCTAAATCATTTTCATATAGTTTTAAAAACATCCATTGAGTAAACTTATAATAATCAGGACTACAAGTAGCAATTTCTCTGTCCCAATCATAACTAAGACCCAATGTCTTAAGCTGTTCTTTCATGTTTTCTATATTTTCATAAGTCCACTCAGCTGGAGGATGTCCATGTTGAATAGCGGCATTTTCTGCAGGTAAACCAAAGGCGTCCCACCCCATAGGATGAAGAACATTAAAACCATTCATACTCTTAAAACGCGCAATAACATCACCAATAGCATAGTTGCGCACATGTCCCATATGTAATTTACCCGATGGATAAGGAAACATTTCTAAATCATAATATTTGGGTTTATTAACATCTTTTGAAACTTTATAAAAATTATTTTCTTCCCAGTAGCTTTGCCATTTGCTTTCAATAGCTTTAAAATCATATTTACTCAAGAATATCGCCTCCTTAATTGATTCAGAAAAAACAAAAAAACCCTCATCCTTTATCAGGGACGAGAGTATTACCCGCGGTACCACCCTGTTTGACCATATATTAATGGTGGAGCTAGTGGGATTCGAACCCACGACCTCTTGAATGCCATTCAAGCGCGCTCCCAACTGCGCCATAGCCCCACTTAATGTCCAACTTAATTAAAGATAACGGTTATTACCGTTACAGATTACTAAATTCACCTGTAAAGCTCCCCGGCGAGTTCAGTAGATTTATGTCGTTTCACACCACCCAACGACTCTCTGATTTTGACTACCTACTATTCCGGTTCTGTGCCTTTTTTATTAAATTTTTACCATAAGCAATTATAAGACAATTCTATGCGAAAGTCAACAAATACAGTGTTAATGATAGTGTCAATATACTGTAGGAAAATTTAAAAAAGAAATCTCCCTACTAAAAAGATAATTAAGCACCACGTATGGATTTAAGGAATTCTCTTGCCCAAGTACGTTTACCAGTATTTAAGATTGTAATATTATCTATTTGTCCATAAGTACTAGTATTTAGTTTATTTCTTATTATTTTTTTACTTATTTTAGCTTTGTTTCTTTCCTTTTGATTTTCTTTTTTCTTATTTTTCATTAATTCATAAATGTCGCCTTTGTTTGCATTAAAAGCTCTTAATCTTGCCATTTGATCTGCACCTACTCTACTCCAACCCTTTGGTCTAGAACTTAATCTTGAGGATAATATGTGACTTACATGGCTTTCAGCACTACAACCTATGTAGTCTGCATCATATTGCCTTTTTATTCCTTCCCAGTTATTTAGTATATATTTTTTAGATTGTTTAATACTTTTTTTCTTAGTCTCACTTTCAGTTTCTTTTATAATCGCGTCTAATAAATCCTCAACATATATTTTATTTTGTTCGTTTATATAATTCCATAGCATAGATTCTAAATGTGGCATATGTCCAGTTGCTGTTTTTATATATTTAGCAAGATGAAATTTATCTAAAACAAAAAGACTGCCTTTTATCCAATTCAAACCTTCTTTAATCCACTGTGCCCCATCACCTGACAAGTATATTTTTTCAACTTTATCTATGTCATAGGCTTTATCTAAGTATTCTGCAACTTCTAACCATAGTTCTTCACTATCATTGTATTCTCCTGAAAAATACCGACAGTTTATAAGTTTATATCTATCTTTATTAACTTTTTCTTTACCTTCATGAACATATACTAATCTCATTTCTCTATTACTTCCATCTTGCATTGGCACATGATCTTCATCAGCTTCTATGTAAAGTGTTTTTAGCTGCTTTTTTTCTTTTGTAATCTTAGCTGAAGTATTTTCAACACTTCCTAACTCTCTGATACTATTCATTACGCTTTGATCACTTATGATTACACTTTCAGCTACACTCTCACCACTTTTTTTATAGGATAAATCTAGTGTTCTTTCAATCAATTGTGATTTCATAGATAAATCCATTCGCTGGTGTGGGTCAATGCCTAAAGCTTCATCTGATAGATAACTGTAAGAGTTATCGTGTTTATTTTTATAGTAAGTTCTATTGTAGTTAACTACACCAAATATTGTTGTTAGTGATTTATTATCATTATTACGCTGTATATACCAATTTTCTTTACGCCATACTGATTCTTTAATCATTTCATCAGCTAATTCAAATGCTTGTTCTACAAGTAAGACACCTACTTCATCTAACATTTTCTTTGTTTGTAATATGAAGTCTGAAATACTCTTATGATTAGTAAATAGATTTTCTAAATTTTTAGTGTTATCTCGAATGATTTTTCCCAATATTTCATGTATAATTTTATCCATGAGAATAGCTCCTTTCTTGTGTGTTTTTGGTTTTTTTGATTAACTTAAATTCTATCACAAGGGAGTTATTCTCTTTTGTTTTTTTCCTACAGTAATTTTACGCTAACGTGTTAATCATTAATTAAGTACAATATAATATCACGAATAAAAAAATGCTTTAAGCAAAAAATAATATATATTAAAGAAATGGAGGGATAAATATGGGTGGTCAAAAAGGAAAGCAAGCTATAAACTGTACAGTTAATAGCTGTTCTTACAATGATGTAAATGGAAATGCTTGTACACTAGATGGTATTCAAGTTTCTCCATGTAGCCATGTGCATAATGGTAGTCCTGAAGATGAAAGTATGTGTTCAAGCTATCAAAAGAAATCTTAATATCTAAAACTAAAATAACTTTTAAAGAGCTCAATTTTTTATAATTGAGCTCTTTTTTTATACAAATTAACAAAACCAGTAGGAAAATGACAGTAAAGGTAGAATTATACTAATGGGTGAATAGTTATGGAATTACACAAAAAGCAATATATTTTAGCTGGTGGTATACTAGTTTTATTAATAGTTTTTTTTGCTGGGTTTAAATATGGTGATATATCTAATTCGTCTAATAAAGATGAATTAGACCTTAACGAACTAGTTATTGAACAAGAACAGCCAAGCGAAAAAATCGAAGAAGATATATATATTGAAGTATATGTTACTGGAGAAGTTCAAAATAAAGGAGTATACAAACTCAAAGAACACTCTCGGATATATGAAGCTGTTGAGCTTGCTGTTCCCTTAGAAAGTGCTAATGTTGATCATATAAATATGGCAGGCTTTTTATCTGATGGGGAAACTATTATTGTTCCATCAAAAAATAGTGACGAAGAAATAATAGATGCTTTTTCACCAGGGTTTAATATTGGTACCTCAAAAATAAATATAAATAGAGCAACAGCTAATGAGCTAGAAAGCCTAACTGGTATAGGCCCTGCCCTAGCTAATAGAATAATAGACCATCGTACTTCAAGCGGCAACTTTTCTAGTATAGAAGAAATAAAAAATGTAAGTGGTATAGGTGATGCAATCTTTAATAATATAAAAAATGACATAACCGTACGTTAACCGAGTCAAAGGGGACGGTTCCTTTTGACTCGGTTTCTTTTTTTGAAAAATAAAAATAGACACTATGTAAAAATTATGGTAAAATGGAAAAAATTAACAAACATTCAGGTGTCCATAAAGGACGAAGAGGGAAATCGGTGAAAGTCCGGTGCGATCCCGTCGCTGTAAGCATGAGTCGAACCCATCAATCCACTGGCGAAAAGCTGGGAAGGAGGGGGAGATGATGATTGTAAGCCAGAAGACCTGCCTGAGTGTTGCTACATTCCCCTTCGGGTGAAAGGGCTGGTCGCAAAAATGCGTCGCTTAATTTATTGTGGCGTTTTTTATGTATTAAAACTCCGGCTTAGTAACAATGAAGGCCGGGGTTTTAGTTTTATTACTATTAGTTGCCATATAAATTTAATGACTAATAATTTATAGCCCTTTTATTAGTAACACAGGAAAAAAATATATTGATTAATTTGTGTTTGATAGAGTTGATTATTACATACTGCAAAAATGATTTTATAGAACTAAATACATCTGAGAAAGCAACTAAATAAGGCATAATCAACACTGTATCATAACCCTAAGTACCTTAGGGTATAGCACACTACATTTATAGTTAAAATACATTGTTTTTTAAGTCATCACCTTTAATCTATGATTATCTAACTGCTTTGTATTTACTATAAATTTAATCATGTGGCGGGTTTAATCTCCGGGCTAATTATAGAGATTTTCCAAGTCGAACTACAACATAATGAGAAGGTAACATATCATTATTATGTAGGTCGCAATGAACAAAACAAAAATTTAAGGGGGTATTTTTAATGAAAAAAAGATTTATGTTACTAACAGTATTACTACTTGGAATGTTAATTGTTGTTGGTTGTGTAGAAGAGACAGTAAAGCAAAATGAACATCATCATGATGAAGAGGGAATAATCTTTGAAATTATTTATCGCAGTGCTGACGAAGTTACAGCATATATTCATGTTGATCATTGGCATGGTGGATTACCTGTGATTCAAAAAGGTGAGAATATTTCTCTTGGTGCATATGTTGAGAAAAATGAAGTAGTGATTGAGCTTGATGGCAAGCACTATGATTTGCGTGTAGACTATGCTAGAGATGCTGATGAAAATATCGTAAGTTTTGATAATCATGGAGATCATGTTCACATTATTGGTGAACAAGAAGGACAAACTGATGTTGTTTTTCAATTATTTCATGATAACAAAATAGAATATGAAACCCCACCTATTTCAGTTAATGTTGTTAAAGACGACGATTAAATAGAGAATCCAAGGTGAGTCAAAGGGGACGGTTCCTTTTGACTCACTTTCTTTTCGGGTACATTTTTATTAAAAAATGAAGATTATAAATGTACCTAGAGTAAAGAGACAGCTTAGCAGTAGCAAAGTCTATCATATTATGTGTAGAGGGAATGAAAAAAAGGCATTTATTTTAGATGACAAGTTAAAGGGAACTGCCTCTTTGACTTGTTTTGGCATATAATTTAAAAGTATTTCTTAACTATTGACTAGTTAGTATAAATATTTTAAAATAATTATAACAAAAACAAAATTGAAATCATTACAATAACTATGGGAGGGTTTATTAATGAAAAGTTTAAAAGGAACAAAAACAGCTGAAAATCTAATGAAGGCGTTTGCAGGTGAGTCCCAAGCGAGAAATCGTTATACTTATTATGCAGCTATAGCTGATAAGGAAGGTTATAAACAAATAAGAAATATTTTTATTGAAACTGCTGATAATGAAAAGGAACATGCAAAAAGGTTTTACAAATTCCTACTTCAAGGTTTTGAAGGTGAACTACCTACTACAATTGAAATCAAGGATAGTTTTCCAGCAGCACAAGGCACAACTTTAGATAACTTAAAAGCAGCTGCCAGTGGTGAAAATGAAGAATGGACAGATTTATATCCTGTATTTGCAGATGTTGCTGAAGAAGAAGGCTTCCAAGATATTGCAGTAGCTTTTAGAATGATCGCATCTGCTGAAAAAAGCCATGAGATAAGATTTAACAAACTAGCTGAAAATATTGAGCAAAATAAAGTGTTTAAGAAAGATGAAAAAGTTCAATGGAAATGTGGTAATTGTGGATATGTTCATGAAGGAGAAGGAGCACCTGAAAAGTGTCCAGCATGTATACATCCAACATCTCATTTTGAATTATTCGTAGAAACTTATTAGAAAAAAGCAAATTATATTTAAAGAGTCAAAGGGGACAGTCAAAGGGGACGGTTCCTTTTGACTCTTTTTATTTTATTTGGTATATTTAAACAAAAATGGAGATGAGAAACATGCCTCGAGTAAAGAGAAAGCTTAGTAATACTAGGGTCTATCATATAATGTGCAGAGGAATTGAGAAAAGAAATATATTTTTAGATGATGAAGATAAGACTACCTTTTTAAATATATTAAGACGAAAGCAATTAGACAAAAACTATTCGTATCTTGCTTATTGCTTAATGACTAATCATTTACACTTAATTATAGATGAAGGGGAAGAAGGCATATCAAAAATAATGCAGAGGATAAACGGTGGATATGCATACTACTTTAATAAGAAATACTATCGCTCTGGTCACTTATTTCAAGATAGGTACAAAAGTGAAGCTATTGAGAGTGATTATTATCTAATGGCAGCTATTAGATATGTACATAATAATCCAGTTAAAGCTAGAATGGTAAATCACCCAGAGGAATATATTTGGAGTAGCTATAGACAAATAACAGGAAAGAAAAATAGTGTAACAGTAGATAAAGAGAGAATATTAACTATGTTTGCAGATGATACTAATGAAGCTTTGATGGAATTCAAAGCTTTTTCAATTAGTGATAACGAAGATAGGTTTATAGATATAAATGATAAAGAGGAAGAAAAAGAATATGCTAAAAAAATAACTACAGATTTTTTATACAAGCATGGTAAACACACACAAGATTTTAAACAACTAGAAAAAGGATTAAGGAATGAATTAATAATTAATTTAAAAGAAAGTACAAGCCTATCAATTAGAGATCTTTCAGATGTATTAGACATTAATAGAAATACCATCCAAAGAATAATAAGTAACTCTTAAAAAAGCTCAAATACCTGCTTTTAGCTAGGCTTTGAGCTTTTTAATCGCAAAACTTCCGATTGAACCCTTTAAGAACCGTCCCCTTTGACTCAGTTTTTATTGTGCCTTGCAAAATTAAAGTAATTTATTTGGTAATAAAGAGCCTATTTAAGTAAATAATATAAGATGAGTTTTAACTGGAATAGCTGCATTGACACTGAAGAATATTAGCTTGAAGACAATAATTATAAAAGCCAGTATTAATACATCTACTACTAAAGGGAAGGAATATTATCTTATGGCAGAATTAAAAGAAGAAAATATAAAAGATGAAAAATGGCATAGTTTAGATGTTGCATCAGTCGAAAAAGGCTTAAATACATCAATTGAAACAGGTTTAGCAGAGGATGTAGTAAAAAATCGTCTAGAAGAATTTGGGGAAAATAAATTACCAGAAGGAAAAAAGCGAAGTGCTTTGATGCGATTGTTAGTTCAGTTTCATAATGTGTTAATATACTTACTTATAGTAGCAGCAGTGGTTACAGCATTTATGAATCACTGGGTAGATACATTTGTAATTCTAGCTGTTGTTATTGTTAATGCAATTATAGGTTTTGTACAAGAAGGCAGAGCCGAAGAAGCCCTAGAAGGAATTAAAAAAATGCTTTCACTGGAAGCTTTAGTTATAAGGGATTCAAATAGACAAAAGATAAATGCTGAAGAACTTGTACTTGGAGATATAGTTATATTAAGCTCTGGAGATAAGGTTCCAGCAGATGTGAGGATTGTAAAAGCTAAGAACTTTAGAGTTGAAGAATCACCTTTAACAGGTGAGTCTACTGATGTAAAGAAAATTACTGATACAGTAAATGAAGATGTTGTCCTAGGTGACCGTAAGAACATGGCATATTCAGGTACATTAGTTACATATGGCGAAGCAACAGGTATAGTTGTAGCAACTGGACAAAGGACAGAAATTGGTAAAATCACGCAAATGATGGATGAGGTCGAGGAAATAACTACTCCACTTCTACAAAAAATTGATAGATTTGGAAAAATACTATCGGTATTTATTATTGTTATAGCAGTTACCTTTTTTGCATTCGGATATTATTTTAGAGATTATACCTATGTAGAATTATTTATGGCCTCGATTGGACTTGTAGTCGCATCGATACCTGAGGGCTTGCCTGCAATAATGACCATTACTTTAGCTATTGGTGTGCAACAGATGGCAAAAAGAAATGCTATCATTCGACGTTTACCTTCAGTTGAGACTTTAGGTTCTGTGAAAGTAATATGCTCAGATAAAACTGGAACACTGACAAGAAATGAAATGACTGCAAAGACTATAGTTACAGCAGAACAGAGGTATGAAATTGAAGGTTCAGGGTATAAACCTGAAGGAATGATATATAAAAATGATGAACAGATAGATATTAATCGTGAAACAGTCTTTAAAAAACTAGTTCAATGTGTTCGTGCCTGTAATGATTCTCAAATAAAGAAGGCAGAAGATCGCGAATGGAAAGTTGTTGGCACTGCTACAGAGGGAGCGTTACAGACACTTTCTTATAAGGCTGGATTAAAGGATTACAATCCAAAGCGGGTCGATTCTATTCCTTTTGAATCTGATAATAAATATATGGCTACATTAAATCAAGATGAAGATAATAATTATATCTTTTTAAAAGGAGCACCAGAGAGAATTATAGATATGTGTAGTAAGCAGTTAACCCAAGATGGTGAGCAGGAGATAGATCATGAATATTGGAAAAAACAGATGGAGTCAATCGCTAGCCAGGGCGAGCGACTTATGGCTGCAGCATATGCCAAAGTTGATGGTTCTATTGACAATTTAAATGAGAATGAACTTAAAAACAATAATTTAATTTTTCTTGGTCTAATTGGGATTATAGATCCACCGCGAGACGAGGCTTTTACGTCCATAGAAGAGTGTAAAAAAGCAGGAATACGCGTAATAATGATTACAGGAGATCATGCAATTACAGCTCAAGCAATAGCAAATAAACTTGGTATTGGTGAGAATAAAGATGTTGTAATGGGTTCTGAGATTGAAAAGCTTGATGATGAAGAATTAAAAAAAGTAGTAATGACCCATAATGTATTTGCTAGAACTGATCCTGCCCATAAGTTAAGGTTAGTAAAAGCTCTTCAAGCAAATAATGAGTTATGTGCAATGACTGGGGATGGAGTAAATGATGCTCCTGCCCTAAAAAGGGCTAATATGGGCATTGCCATGGGGATTAAAGGTACAGAGGTATCAAAAGATGCCTCCGAGATTATTCTTACAGATGATAACTTTGCTTCTATAGTAAATGCTGTGGAAGAGGGAAGAACTGTATATGACAACATAAGAAAAACTATTCTCTTTTTGCTTCCAACAAATGGTGCAGAAGCCCTTGTATTAATGGGAGCAGTGTTAATTGGAGTAACTTTACCTATTACGCCTGTACAGATCTTATGGGTTAACATGGTCACTGCAGTTACACTTGCCCTAGCTCTTTCAGTAGAACCCATGGAGAAAAAAGTAATGCAACTTCCGCCACGTGAACCGGATGAGCCTATTCTTGGAGGATACTTTTTATGGCGTATAACATTTGTTTCTATTTTAGTTGCCGGGTTAACTGCATTAGCATACTCATATTCATTAATGGGTGGGAACGATATTGATACTAATCGCACTATTGCAGTTAATATGCTAGTAGCTGCACAGCTATTTTATTTATTTAACTCTAAAAAATTAAATGAAACTAGTATTAGTAATGATTTCTTTAATAATAAATATGTATTTGTTGCGGTAGCTGTACTAATTGCATTACAGTTAATGTTTACATATGCACCTTTTATGAATACTCTTTTTGGAACTGCTCCATTAACAGCACATGCTTGGTTAATTCCCCTTATTGGTGGACTGTTTGTTTTCTTCATAGTTGAAGCAGAAAAATATATTATGAGAAAAATCTTGTAGAAGAACGAGTCAATAACTCAAAAGTCAGACACAAGGGACGTCAAACGTGTGAAAGCTAATGTTGTTTCTCGCACAGTCTGCTGTCTCCTTCTTCCTAATTTTGCAGGAAAATTATAACAAACCTAGAATCTTAAGGTATATTGTTGGCTTGAAAATTTAATTTGGAAGTAATGATATGGTTCCAATATGGTTTGCTAGTTTTATTGTGTTTGCTCTTAGTATTATACTAAGTAGTTTTTTTGGTTTTAAAGCATTTATAGCTGTTGTAATAATATAGAACCACCTTTTTCTTTAGAGCAAGAAAATGCTATTTTAGCAGAGTTGGGTACTTATTTGCTTGGAACTTTTGCTCGTTTTCATAAGGAGGATATTGTAGTCCATTTGTTGAATGAATTTCAAACTAAAAGTTGAAGATATAATTATGATTCAGGATAGAGATGAAATTTCCATATTGTGGTACAATGGGTATATAAGGCAGTTGAAATGATATTTGGAAACTGAGAAGTAAGTGGAGGTGTTGAGTTTGGATCAAAGAATACAGGAAGAATTAGAAATGCTTACAGACATTATTACAGGAATTGTTCCAGTGGAGCAGATATTTCTTTTTGGTTCATATGCAACTGGTATACCACATGCTGACTCAGACTTAGATATTTTTGTTGTAATAAAAGAGGATGCTAATATTCGAGAAATTGATGCAATGAAACTGATAAACAAAGCAATTAGAGATAAAAAAACAATGCCTGTAGATGTGATAGTTAGCAAGAAAAATAAATTTAATCAACGAAAGTATATTCCATCTATAGAGCGTCAAATAGCGCAGGAAGGTAGGGTGCTCTATGGATAATTTAGCAAGTGCACAGCACATAGATGCGGGCGTTAAGATAGTAATAGTCAAAATGGTGAGGAAATTGTGCCATTAATCATCTCGTATAACGATACATGGAAAAGGACTGTTCAATTGTAATTGAATATAATTTTAAGTATAACTCATATTTTCTAACAGAAAAGTATGAGTTATACTTTTTAATATTTGAAATAATTATTATTGAACTAACGAGTAGGTCTATGGAATAAGAAATTTTAAAAACTTGGAGGCTATTAGGTATATGAAATGTCTTTGCGAACAAAAAGAAACTTATAACTTGAAGGTAGAAGCAGATGTAGGTGCAGATCCAATTTGGTGCAAACATTGTGGATGTAATCTCGACATAGAAGATTTTTCGATTTCACTTGATTTGAAGTCGAAATTATGGAAATGGGTAGAGAGGTATGGTGAATGGATAGATTGGGATAATGATGAAATCGCCCATAATGGAATCAAACTTGAAGAAGAACATAATAAACAAGGGTTACTTCTAACAAAACAAGTGCAAAAAGAACTTGAAGGTCATTATGAGGTTTCATTCTCACCTTCTACATTTGCAAGAACAAGTGTTAATGAAAAGTAATATATTTTTAAACTTTTCATTTTAATAGCGAGAGTGTATGTCACGTGAGTAGTTCACTCAATATTTTTATTCCAAGTATATTAATACATAAAATTAACCTCTTATAATTATTTTCTAGCAACAAGCAATGAAAGTATGAGTTATTTATATAATATTGATATAGGAGATTAGTATAATGTCATGAGATTCAAAAGATTTATCATAATCTATTAAGTAAACTTTCAGTCCTAAAATAATTACTGCTAATAGATATGTGTTGTGCTGTTGCAAAATACTTTATACATTAAAGGTAGCGGAGGTGCTGTGGAGTGTTAAAATCCTCTGGTTTCAAAATAATTAGTTTTTGTATTTTTGTAGCTGTTCTAATTGTTAATTAAATTATAAAATTATTTTGTGGTATGTTTTCTTTTATAAGTGTTTTAAAGGTGTTAATATCTTCATTAGAGTAAAAAAATCTTTTGTGAATTACAACTGCTTTATTCAGTGATAAATTCAACATAAATAAATCTTTATATTCGTGAGCAGAAGCAAAATCATTCCATGCTAAAAATGACTCTGTGCTTGTTTTTTCGGAGGTTATTTTTATGCCTTTGTTTCCTATTGCAAACTTTTTTTCGTTTTGTAAAACTTTATCACTATAGTATTCTTTTTTAGCAGCAGAACTAAGTGTTGTTATTCCTATAATATAAATAATTACAGTACCAAATAAAGAGATAATTAATGCTATTGATGTGGAATAAAATTCTGGTGAAATTATTTTATGTAAGAAAGTATACAATAAGAAAACCAATGCAAACGAACATAACGTATAAGTAAAAAGAAACTTTTTTCTTTTATAAAAACTAAAACTTTTAAAATCGTCAAGTGTTAACGTACCCTTGCATTCAATATGTATTTCCGAATGCCTGTGGTCAGTCACTAGATGTAATCCCCCTTTATTTTTTTCTAATTTATGTCTTACAGTTTTTTAATTTAAATTTGAACGTATATTTTTTATTTCTTTTAAAATTTCTCTTTTTGCTTCTAAATCTTTTTCATCTTTTTTATAATTTATAATACCTTTCTTTATAATGTATAATTTTCCCTTTAACAAAAAGCTTTTATATTAATAGTTGCTTTAGTATTTTTGGCATTCATCTTTTCTCCTTGTTTATTTCTATTACGCTGTCGATAATATAATCTTTATTTACAGTCAAAGGAGATCTGTAAGAAGATGCAAAAAATTCCACCATTCTTGCAGGAAAATTATAGCAAACCTAGAATCTTAAGGTATATTGTTGGCTTGAAAATTTAATTAGGAAGTAATGATATGGTTCCAATATGGTTTGCTAGTTTTATTGTGTTTGCTCTTAGTATTATACTAAGTAGTTTTTTTGGATTTAAAGCATTAATAGCTGTTGTGATAATATATTTAGTTTTGCTTTTAAAGCCATTTAAAAGTATTAGAATTGCATTAATTCTAGTATTTGTTGTTGGTACTTTTTATTATAATTTAACCACAGTTGACCCTCCTGAAAATTTAGCTCCTATCGAAAATGCTACTTTAACTGGTAAGGTTGATACTCATCCTATTATCAATGAGGATAGAACTATCTTTTTTATAAATACTAATCATGATAGCCCATATTTACAAAGATTTAGGGTTGTTTGCTATTTTCCTACCGAAGTTGGTAAGGGTGATACAGTTAAACTAAAGGCAGATCTTAACTCTCCTAATCCTCCAACTAATCCAGGTAATTTTGATTATCCCCGTTTTTTAAAGCATGAAAATGTTTTTTACATAGCAGCAGTTGAAAAACCATCTGATATTGTGGTTATTCAAAACAATAGTGGTTATCAGGAGATTGTTCATAATTTTAGAACTGAGTCACAGGAGTTTATAAAGGATATATTACCTGAACAGCAGTCTTCGGTAATGCTTGGGATGTTACTAGGGATGAGGCATGAGTTACCTGCAGAGCAATATGAAGATTTTCAGAAAACCGGCATTGTGCATATATTTGCTGTATCGGGGTTACACATAGGTTTTATATTATTAATTAGTATATGGATTACATCTCTTTTTAACTTAGCCCCAGGTTTGAGAGTTTTTATTACTATAGCAGTCATGTTTTTTTACTGTTCGGTAGTCGGTTGGCCTATATCGGTAACAAGAGCCTTTATTATGGGTTCTATTGGCCTTATAGCCTATTATTCAAAAAGTGATAATAGTTTATTAAATGCTTGGGGTTTAGCAGGAATTTTAATAATGGTTATGGATATATATTCAATATTTAAGATATCATTTCAATTATCCTTTCTAGCTACTTTTGGGTTAATATACATATTTCCTCTTATTCGACAGGCAATTAACAAAGATTCTAAAATAATTGATTTGCTTTTAGTGCCTTTATGTGCTCAAATTGCGGTCTTACCTTTAGTAGCATATTATTTTAATCTTTTTACTCCTATAGCATTATTAAGCAATATTTTTATTTCTTATCTTACTGGAGCTACGGTTATTCTTGGTTTTTTAGGGATAGTGATTGCACCACTGTTTCAAACAATGGCTAGTATTTTTGTATATCCCGCAGGGTTATGTATAGAAATAATTTTGTATATGGTTGATGTCTTTAAGGGTATACCTAATGCCTTTAGTCGTGTTTCTTCGCCGTCTGTATTAGCAGTTTTATTATATTATGTAGGTTTATTAGTTATTGCTCGAGGTTTAATTAGGAGTAATAAAAAAGTTTTAGCTTCTGGTTTGTTAGTTATATCATTGTTTATTGGTAGTTTTTATATACCGCCTAGTGTACAAAATAAAGGTGTATTAGAGGTTGTATTCATAGATGTGGGGCAGGGTGATAGCATTCTTATAAAAAGTCCAGGGGGTAAGTTTATTATTGTTGATGGTGGAGGAAGCCATTTTTCAGATGTGGCTTCTTATACCGTATTACCGTATCTTTATGACAGAGGAGTTAGTGAGCTTTTTATGGCTATTAATACTCATCCACATATCGATCATTTAAAAGGATTAGAATCAGTAGTCTCAACTGTTCCGGTTGAATATATAGGCCTACCGAAAAAATTAGTTGATGTAGAAGAGTACAATTTTATAAAGGAAACAGCTAAAACAAACCGTATATCTGTAGTACCTTTGACTAGAGGAATGGTTCTTAATATAGAAGAAGATTTTAATATAAAGGTATTGCATCCAGGATTAGAAGACTTTATTAACAGTGAGTACAATAATCAATCGGTAGTATTACATCTTAAATACAAGGGTTTTTCTATGCTTTTAACAGGGGATATAGAAAGAGAAGCT
The DNA here is from genome assembly GCF_009734445.1 of Candidatus Syntrophocurvum alkaliphilum. Classification (NCBI taxonomy): domain Bacteria; kingdom Bacillati; phylum Bacillota; class Clostridia; order Eubacteriales; family Syntrophomonadaceae; genus Candidatus Syntrophocurvum; species Candidatus Syntrophocurvum alkaliphilum. Next base: position 1,431,119 of record NZ_CP046457.1, on the reverse strand, counting down.
ATCGAAGTTTTATTAAGACAAGAGCAGTTGCCATCAGTTATTGCAACTCAAGTGCCACATCATGGAAGCAACACATCAGCAGTTGCAGAATTTTATGAAACAATTAACCCTGTTTATGGAGTTATATCTGTAGGTGAGAATAATAGGTTTAATCATCCGGGTCAGGCTACCCTAGATGTTTTAGAACAAAAAAATATAAATGTTTACCGTACTGATAAAAATGGAGCAATAAAGTTTAAGATTGATGGTAATACATTAGAAATAGAAACGTTCATAACAAACATGGAAAAAAATGCTATAAATTATTAAATATATTCCTTCCTCTTTAGACATAGTTTTTATGAGGAGGGAGAGATTACAATTAAAAGGGAAAATTTGGCTCATGATAGTGTGGGATTACTATTAGCTAAATTATCATTTCCTGCTATGGCTGGAATGATGCTATATGCAATGTTTAGTTTAATAGATACATACTTTGTAGCTAAGCTGGGGCCAACTGCTCTTGCCGCCTTGACACTTTCCTTGCCAGTAAATTTATTAATAATTTCAGTGGGTTCAGCAACTGGGATCGGCTTAACATCTTTAATATCTAGAACCCTAGGTAGAGGAGATGTTAAACATGCTGATAATATTGCATGGCATGGGATTATAATAGCAGTATTATACGGTATATTATTTCTGTTTTTTGGACTTAAATATATAGATAATATATTATTTTTTCTTGGTTGTGGCCCAGATATATTTTTATTAAGCAAACAATACTTAACAGTGATACTACTTGGATGTGTATTTATATTTATTCCCATGATGGTAGGAAATATAATTCAGGGAGAGGGAAATACTTTAATTCCAATGCTAGTAGCATTGTTAGGTATAGCCTTAAATGTATTATTTGATCCTATATTTATGTTTGGTTTTGGACCAATACCAGGCTTAGGGATACAGGGTGCTGCAATAGCGACAGTATTAGCACAAGCTACGGCATCAACCATGATTATTATTATAATCTTAAAGAGAAGAGATTTATTAACATGGTCATTTAAAAACTTTAAGCCTAGCTTACGAGTGATTTTAGGAATATATAAAGTAGGCATACCAACTATGATTATGGAAATTGCTGGTGTATTTATAATGATATTATTAAATCGTATTTTAGCAGGATATAGCTATACTTCTGTTGCTGCATTGGGGATATTTTTGCGAATTCGCTCTTTAGTTTATATGCCCATTTTTGGTCTTTCTCAAGGCACTATGCCAATAGCTGGCTTTGCGTATGGATCTGGTAATAATGATCGGGTAAAAGAAACTATTCTAAAGGCCTCAGCTATATCTTTTATACTATTAGGTATAGCTTGGACAATAATTCAATATAATGCTACTTGGATAATTAGTTTCTTTTCAGATGATCCTGCACTTACACTAGTAGGTGTGAAGTGCTTGCAGATTGCAACACTTTTTATGCCACTAATAGGGCCACTGGTTATTTTAAATACTGTTTTTCAAGCTCTTGGTAAAGGTATGATAGCAATGTGGTTATCACTTATACGTCAGCTCATTATATTTATTCCTTTATTATTAATTCTTCCGCAGTATTTAGATTTAAATGGAGTTTGGTATGCATTTTCCTTGTCTGAGCTTTTATCGGTTGTTGTTGCAATTCCTTTCTTTATTTATTTATGGAGACAGTTAGAAAAAAGCAATAGAGTTACGGTTTTTATGTTATTTAAACAAGGATATCTTCTTCAAAGAATATGGGCTTGGTTAAAATGGTAGTAGTAAATACAAATCCTTCTCAATTACTATATTTTTAGGTAAGATATTATTTAAGATTAATATAGTAAGGGGGATTCGCTAATGATTAAATGGAAAAAAGAATATGAGTTAGGTATTAATCAAATTGACGAACAGCATAAAAAATTATTTGAAATAGCAGGCAGAGCTTATGCTGTTTTAAAAGATGAATTTCGCATAGATAAGTATGATGATATAGCAAATATTTTAGAAGAGCTAAAAAATTATACAATTTATCATTTTGAAACAGAAGAAAACTTAATGAAGGAAATAGGATATAAGAAGTTTTTGTCTCACAAAGTAAGCCATGATGATTTTATTGAAAAAATTAATAACATTGATTTAGAAGCTGTTGATGATGCACAAGATCAGTACTTGTTAGAGGTCTTAGACTTTATTATTGATTGGATAGATAAACATATCTTAGGGGCAGATAAACTAATAACGCAAACAAGAGATTAAGCTCTTGTTTGCGTTATTTGATAATCAACTATATTAATATAAAGCTATAGTGCTAGTTTGCCTCATCTTTTTTGTCTAAAATTGACCTAGCAGCAATTACACCTGAGACACTAGCTTGAATTAGCCCTCTTGTTACTCCAGCTCCATCGCCTATTGCCCATAAGCCATCTATTTCTGTTTTCAAACTATTATCTAACTTGGGACGAGCAGAATAGAACTTAGCCTCTATTCCATAAAGGAGTGTATGATCTGATGCAACACCCGGAATTGCTTTATCAAGAGCTTCAAGACATTCCTTGATACCAACCATATAGCGGTGAGGAAGAACTAATGATAGGTCTCCAGGAACTGCTCCTTTTAAAGTAGGCTCTACAATACCTTTTTTAATTCTATTATATGTAGAACGTCTACCACGCTTAAGATCACCATATCTTTGTACAATAATACTCCCACTTAACATATTAGCTAAACTAGCAATAAAACGACCATAAAGAATTGGCTTGTCAAATGGCTCGGTAAATTCTTGACTTAGTAAAAGAGCAAAGTTAGTGTTAGTGCTTTTGTTTTTTGAATCTGCAAAAGCGTGTCCATTTACTGTAACTACATTATTTGTATTTTCCATTACTACATATCCGTTAGGATTTACGCAAAAAGTTCTAACAATGTCATCAAATTTTTTGGAATAATAAATAATCTTAGGTTCCCATATACTATCTGTAAATTCTTTTAATGTAATTGCAGGGATTTCAACCCTTACACCTATATCAACTTGATTGTTACTTAATTTGAGATTATTTTTTTGTGCTTGATCAAAAAACCACTCAGCTCCATCTCGACCTGGAGCACATACGATTATTTCAGAATAGTAAGTATCTTTTTTTGTTTTTACTCCATAAACTTTATTTTCTTTTATTAATAGTTCTTCAACAAACTCCCCAGTTTTAATGGTGATCTTTTTTTCCAAATCTTTTTTCATGTTTTTTAGAACATTTAAAGTGTTTTCTGTACCCATATGTCTAATTTTAGCTGGAATTAGTTTGAGATTAGATTTAGAAATTCTTTGGACTAAATCTTCAACAACTTCATCATTTGTACCAAAAACTCTATCTGGTGCTCCATGGTTTACATAAATTTCATCAACATAATTAATAAGATGTTGCAATTTTTCTTTTCCGATATATGAATCTAACCATCCTCCAAATTCAGTAGTTAATGTAAGTTTACCATCAGAAAAAGCACCAGCTCCTCCCCAGCCACTCATAATAGAACAAGGGTTGCAGTTAATACAGCTATTAGCATCAACACTAATTGGACATTTTCTTTTTTCTACAGTACTACCTTTTTCTATTAATAGAATATTTAATTCATTATTTTTAATTAGTTCACGAGCAGCAAAAATACCTGCAGGTCCAGATCCAACAATTATTGCATCATAAGTTGACAAATTACCCCTCCTAACTAATCCAGAAAAATTATATAAGGGCAAGAAAAAAAGCATCATTATAAAGCATCATTATATAATATGTTTTAATAATTAAATTATAACATAGACTAATAATTAACTTAAAAAGCAATCATTGATATAATTACTGTGTACAATATTTTTTAAATTATAAACTATTGGGTATTAATAGATGGAGGGTAAGTATAGTGAAACCTATTTATTTTATTTGGGGAGAAGATGTTTATTTGCTTGATAAAGCAATTGAAAATAAAATTGAAGATATAGAAAAACTGTATGAAGATGAATCTGAAATAATTTATCTAGAAGCTGATGAATTAGGGCCTTTAGAGTTAGCTCATTCACTAGAATATAGCTCTCTTTTTTCATTACATAGAATTGTTATAATAAAAAAGCCTTGGTGGTTAAATAAAGCTTCGCGCAAAAATAAAAAAATAGATGAAATATATCAGGTATTAAAATCATATCTTAATAAAGAATATCAACAGCAGGCACTAATTATAACAGCACTTGAATACAACAAGACAAATTCAATTGCTAAGTTAATTAACGAAAATGCCCAAATAATAAATTGTCAAAAACCTACTAAAGATTTTCTTGTTAATTGGATGGAAAACGATCTTAATACTCGTGGCAAAACAATAACTCCAAAAGCAGCAGCTATAATTGCTAATAGCAAGAATGATATGTATTACATAAAAAATTTGATAGATAAAATATGTTTAATCAACTACAATAAAGAAATTAATTATCAAGATATAGAATATGAATTAGAAAGTCGCGAGGAAATAAATATTTTTAGATTAACAGACGCAATTTTTGACCGTGATTTAAATCAATCAATTACTGCTTTTAATAAACTAATATTACAGGGAAGTCATCCTGTTTTTATTTTATATATGATAACCAGACAGTTTGTTGATTTTTCTAAAGTTAAATATTATAAAGAATTAGGGTTTTCAAAAGAAAAAGTTGAACAAGAATCTGGGATGAAGAGTTTTGTGATTAGAAAAATGATGGCTAAAACTCAAACCTTCTCTTGGGAAGAAATAAGGATTGTTTTTGAAGAACTGCTTAAAACAGATATCCTGCTAAAAACAACTAGTAGTGACGAAAAACTTGTAATGGAAACCCTTCTAGTAGGTCTATGTAAATAAAAAAACCTGTCATTTTGACAGGTTATATGTTTAGTAGCTTGCTTTATTTAATGCTTTAGTTAAAGCTGATTTTTTCCGAGCAGCGGTATTTTTATGAAGTACTCCTTTGCTAACGCACTTGTCTATAACTGAAATTGTTTGAATTAAGTTTTCTTTTGCTGCTTCTTCATCATTATTGCTTAAAGCAATTTCATATTTTTTAATACTATTTTTAAGCCTAGTTTTATAGACTTTATTCCTTAGTCTGTTTTCTTCTGCTTTTCTTGCTCTTTTAGCAGGTGTTTTTCCTTTAACAGCCACTCTGTCACCTCCTTATTTGCGTAAAGCTAACAGAAATACTATAGCATTTGCGAATATAAATTGCAATAAAAAGCTAATAATTTAAAAAAAGCTTATTATTTAATTCAAATTTGTTCTAAAAAATACTTGTCCACCATAATATTAAAATGACATCCGATAAAGGGGTGGACAGGATGAAAAAAGAAAATTTTTTAGCATTCTTAAAAGGTGTTTTTTTAATTCAATTATTTATACTTATAACCATTATTGGAGTAAGCACAGATATTAATAATTATTTTATGAATAGGGTTCAAAATATTGAACCAAGAAACACTTTATTGATGCCTTTTTCTGGACTTCAAATTAGTAATGAACAAGGAGAAAGTTTAATAGGAGAACTAAACATTGCTATGTCGGGTAATTACGATAAAGTTAGTGATTCTATCTTTGCATTTTTAAAACCGGAAAATCTCATTATTGCTAACTTGCAAATTTTAGCTCATGCTAGTAGTGGAGTAATTAATAAGGAAATAAATGAGGGGAATAAAGATAAAGATGATAGTACTCCGACTCCGGTTATATCTTTACCTAAAATTAATCAGCCTAAATTAAAAGGTGATTTATCAGGGTATAAAGTGTTTTATTATTGTACTCATAGTGCGGAAACCTATGTTCGTGAAAGTGGTACAGCAAGAGTAGATGGTGAGCGAGGTTTTGTAAATAATGTTGCTGAAAATATGGCGGTTAAATTGAAAGAGTATGGTATTAATGCAGTTTTTGATGATACGATACATGACTATCCCCAATATAGTAGAAGCTACACTAACTCTCGTGAAACAGTAACTCAATTTCTATCAAATCATGATAATGTAATAGCTGTATTTGATGTACACAGAGATAGTATTCCTGGACTTAATACAGCTACAACGGTAGAGTTTGATGGCAGAAAAAGTGCACAAATATTAATTATAGTAGGTACCGATGAACGTACACCGCACCCAAATTGGAGAAGAAATTTGCAATTTGCTCAAAAGCTATATCACAAAGGACAAGAAATGTATCCTGATTTAATAAAAGGAATAACAACCAAGCCTGGAACTTATAACCAAGAATACCATCCCCGCGCGCTGTTACTAGAGATGGGAACGGAATATAATAGTTACGATGAAGCAGATTATGCAGGAGAGCTTTTTACAGAGGTTTTAGTTGAGGTTTTAAAGGAGGAAATATAATTTGTGTTCAATATATGGCAATTATTTTTAGTCTTTGTAGTAATAGTTATAACCATATTAGGTCTTAATGTAAGTAATCAAGCTATTAATAGCTTAGTTTTGGAAAATAGAGGTCCTATTATAAGTGTTGCTTTGGAAAACCATGATTTAAATGTAGCTTTCTTAGGGGAAATATATACTTTAGAAAAAGAAACTAGCCAAAAGTTTATAACCATTGTTAAGGAGTACACTTTAAGTGGATATGAGGCTGTGAAAAATCACATGTTAAAAATATGGAATATTTTTTATGCTGTTTTTCTTTATTAATTCTTTTAGCACTCTAACTAAATCCAACTATGCTCCCTAGGGAGCTTTTTTTAATGCTAAATATAACTTAACTATGTAATTATATAGTTAATGCATAATGGTTTACTGGATACCTTTATTAAAATAATGTATAATAGTGCAGATAAATAAGATTATATATTTTCCTTATGGAGGGTTACACTTGCAAGAACGCATTAGAAATTTCAGTATCATAGCTCACATAGACCACGGGAAGTCTACTCTTGCTGATCGTTTGTTAGAGTTTACAAATACTTTGACTGAACGTGAAATGAAAGAGCAATTTTTAGACAAAATGGATTTAGAAAGAGAAAAGGGAATTACTATAAAATTGCAACCTGTTAGGTTTAATTATACTGCTAAAGATGGAAATGAATATTTGTTAAATTTAATTGATACACCCGGTCATGTTGATTTTTCTTATGAAGTATCTAGGAGTTTAGCAGCATGTGAAGGGGCACTATTAGTAGTAGATGCTTCTCAAGGAATTGAAGCACAAACTTTAGCTAATGTATATATGGCTATGGATTTAAACTTAGAAATGATAGGTGTTGCTAATAAGATAGACTTACCTGGTGCGGATGTTGAAGGTGTAAAAGATGAAATTGAAAATGTAATAGGTCTAAGTAAAGAAGAGATTATACCTATTTCGGCTAAATTAGGCACTGGTATTGAGGATGTACTCGAAGCTATTGTGGAAAATGTTCCACCACCTGTTGGAAACGAAAACGATTCATTAAAGGCTTTAATATTTGATTCATATTTTGACTCATATAAAGGAGCAATATCTTATATTAGGATTGATTCTGGTACTTTAAAAAAAGGTGACATGATTAAGATGATGTCAACGGGTAAAGAGTTTGAAGTTAGTGAAATAGGTGTATTATCACCTTATATGACTCAGGTTGATCAACTAAAAGCAGGAGAAGTTGGTTATTTAGCTGCAGGAATAAAAAATGTAGGGGATACCAAGGTTGGTGATACTATCACAAGTGCTGGAAATCCTGCTGAAAGTGCTTTGCCTGGGTATAAAGAAGTCAAACCAGTTGTTTTCTGTGGTTTATACCCTCTAGAAAATAACGATTTTGAAAAATTAAGAGATGCTTTAGATAAATTAAAGCTAAATGATGCATCATTACATTATGAACCTGATAGTTCTGAAGCTTTAGGTTTTGGTTTTAGATGTGGCTTTTTAGGGCTTTTACACATGGAGATTATTCGCGAGCGATTAGAAAGAGAGTATGATCTTAACTTATTAGCCACAGCTCCAAGTGTAATATACCAAGTTGTATTAACTGATGGAGAAGAAGAATATATTCAAAATCCCACTGATTGGCCTAGTGCACAAAAAATTGATAGTGTTTTAGAGCCATATGTTAAAGCATCAATAATGGTTCCAAATGATTACGTTGGAACAGTAATGGAGCTTTGCCAAGATAAAAGAGGTAACTTTATAAATATGGAATATATAACCCCTCTTAGAGTAATAGTATCTTATAAGTTACCATTATCAGAAATTCTTTATGATTTCTTTGATGCTCTTAAATCAAGAACTAGAGGTTATGCTTCTTTAGATTATGAAATAAGTGGTTATGAGGTTTCTGATTTAGTTAAATTAGATATATTATTAAACGGGGAAACGGTAGATGCTTTAAGTTTTATAGCTCATAGAGAAAAAGCATATTATAGAGCTAGATCAATTGCAGGAAAACTTCGC